>JAYSDS010000339.1:0-1504 GCA_041914265.1 Roseomonas sp. | reverse complement strand
CTTGACGCCCGGGCGGTCGGGGGCGAGGATGCGGCATGAACATCGGAACCAAGCCCCCGGCCCAGCCCAGCCCCAATGACTGGGCGTTCGACCGCTCCGTCGAGATCACGCTGAACCACCTGTCCGCCGCCCGCGAGATCGCGATCAAGCTGGCCCATGGCCACGAGCCCAACCCCGCCCTGGTGGCGGGTCTGGTGCAGGCCATGGCCACCAACTACCTGGCGGAAATGACGGGCCGCACCGGCCCGGTGCCGCCCACGCGCGCGCTGCCGCCGCTGTCGCCGCACAAGCAGCAGGTGGATCCGAAGCTGGCCGAGACCTGGCCGGCACTGAACCAGACCATCTCCTTCCGCGTGCCGCCGAAGGGTTGAGCGTGTGGGCGGTCCCCGCCTGCGCGGGGACGACGAGGAGTGTCAGATCGCCAGGTTCAGGTCCACATCGATCCCGGCGCGGCGCATCTCGCGCGCCAGCAGCAGGCGCCACAAGCCACCCGCATCCATGGCATGACGCGGCAGATCGGCCAGTTCGGGGCCGACCTGCGCGCCTTCCGCCACCAGCAGACACATGCGCGACGGACCGGGCGCGGCCAGCAGGAAGCCCGTCTCCAGCATCAGCCCGCCAGCCGCCACGCCGGGGCCGACCAGGATGACGGCGAAATCCACGCCCTGCAGGCCTTCCAGCCGCTCCATGAAGCTGCCTTCCGCGTCACCGGCGGTCACTGCCTCCAGGCCCAGCAGCTCGGCAAAGGCGTAGGTGGCCATCAAGGGCTCCTCGCCGCTGTGGCAGACGATGGCGACGCGGGTTCCAGGGGCGGGCATGGCGGGGGACTCCGTAGGCGGTGTAGTGGGGGCAGGCGCCGGGCGTGCCGGTGCGGGGGCCGGCATGCGCACGGGCGCCGGCGGGGGAGGCGCCGGACGCGGCGGCGCGGCGGTGGGTGCGGGCGTCGGGGCCGCCGTGGGTGCGGGCGTCGGGGCCGCCGTGGGTGCGGGCGTGGGCGCCGGTGTAGGGGCAGGCGTGGGTGCGGGCGTCGGCGCCGGCGTGGGAGCCGGTGTCGGCTCCGGCTCCGGTTCCGGCTCGGGTTCCGGCTCCGGTTCCGGCTCGGGTACCGGTGCCGGTGCCGGGGTCGGCGCTGCCGTCGGCGCAGGCGCCGCCTTCGGCGCCGCACCGCCCATCGTCATCGGCTCCCGCCCCTCCAGTCGGTCCGTCACCAGCTGCCGCGCCGCATTGAGCTTGTCGATGGCGCCCGCGACGCCCTTGCCCACTGCATCACGGAGCTCACTGGCGGTGAAGCGGTCACCGAAGGAATCATCCAGCGAGGCATCGAGTGGCCCGCACATGAACTTCTTGGCCTCGGGCGAGCCGACACCGAACACGTCGGCCAGCGTGCCGTTGATCTTCTTCTGCAGCAGCGCCAGCCGCGGATCCCAGCGGTCGCTGAGACCAGCGAGACCGAAGGCCTTGACCTCGCGGATGCGCCGCGACAGCTTGTCGAGCGCGGCTTCGA
>JAYSDS010000338.1:0-1520 GCA_041914265.1 Roseomonas sp. | reverse complement strand
ACCCGACCGAGCACGACGCCTATGCGCCCTTCGTGAAGAACCACCTCCGCGCCGTCGCGGCCGGGATAGGCCTGCCTTACGAACTGGTCTCGGGCGATCTGGAAGGCGTCACCTATTCCTCGATCCGCGCCGGGCTGATCGAGTTTCGTCGCCGCGTCGAGCAGTTGCAGCACAACGTCGTCGTCCACCTGTTCTGCCGCCCGGTTTGGGAACGCTTCGTGCGGCTGGCGGTACTATCGGGCGATCTGCCCGCTCGGGACTTTGACCGCGAGCCTGCTGCCTATCTGGCCTGCGAGTGGCTCCCGCCCAAGTTCGACTACGTCGATCCGAAGAAGGACGTCGAGGCCGAGATCCTTGCCATCAACGCCGGTCTCAAGAGCAGGACGCAGGCGATTTCGGAACGGGGCTACGACGCCGAACAGGTGGATGCCGAGATCGCCGCCGACAAGGCGCGGTCGGATGCACTGGGCCTGAGTTTCGGTGCGCCGCCTGTCCAGAAGGAGGACATCCCCGATGAATGACACCGTAACCCTGCTGACCCGCCGTGCCGATCTGGCCCCGGCCAGCGCCAACCGTGATGACCGCACCGTCGAGGTGATCTGGTCCACCGGCGCCCCGGTGCGCCGCCGCGACATGGCGGGCCCCTATGTCGAACGCCTAAGCCTTGCGCCCGAGGCAGTGGACCTGTCGCGCCTGCAGGGTGCCAGCGTGCTCGACGCCCACCGCCAATCCGCCGTCTGCGATGTGCTGGGCAGCGTGCAATCCGCCAGCGTCGATGGCCAGCGTGGCACGGCGCTGATCCGCTTCTCGTCCCGGCCGGAAGTGGAACCGCTCTGGCAGGACGTCCTGTCCGGGATCCTGCGCCATGTCTCAGTCGGCTATTCGGTCGAGGATTGGGCCGAGACCACCGAGAACGGCGCGCGCGTGCTGACCGCGGTGCGCTGGACGCCCCACGAGATTTCCCTGGTGCCGACGCCCGCCGACCCGGGCGCCCACATCCGCATGGAGAGCAATATGCCCGATACCACCATCGCCCCTGCCCCGCCCGAGACGCAGACCCGCGCCGCGATCAACACCGAGATCCGCTCCATCGCCCGCATCGCCGGGCTGGACCAGGCCTGGATCGACGGCCAGATCGACGCCGCCGCTGATGCCGACACCGCCCGTCGCGCCGCCTTCGAGGCGCTCCCGGCCCGCAGCGCGCCGACGATCCGCACCGAACAGGTCCGCGTCGAGATGGGTGACAGCCAGGAAGACCCGAGCTTGCGCGCGCACCAGATGGGCGAGGCCCTCTACGCCCGGATCAACCCGCGCCATGACCTCAGCGAACCCGCCCGCCGCTACGCCTACGCCACGCCAGTGGACATGGCGAAGGAACTGCTGACCCTGCGCGGCGAGTCCATCATGGCGCTGTCGCCCGCCTCCCTCGTCACCCGCGCCCTGCACACCACCTCGGATTTCCCGATCATCCTCGGCAACACCGTGGGCCGCGTGCTGCGCGATGCCTATCAGGCCGCACC
>JAYSDS010000337.1:915-1530 GCA_041914265.1 Roseomonas sp. | reverse complement strand
CCTTCGGTTCAGCTGGATGCAATGGTGTACGAGGGGTACCGCTCCCAAGCGCTGCAGGCGATGTACTTCGAGCGGGGGCGCACGGTGAAGCCACCGTTCAAGCCGGTCACGAACGCGCCCACCAACCTCCACAGCTGGCATGGCTTCGGCCTGGCCGTAGACGTGGTCCACCGGACGAAGTTCTGGTCGCCGCCGGAGGGCGACGCCTGGTTCGGAAAGGTCGCAGCCATCTTCGAGAAGCACGGCTGCACCTGGGGCGGTCACTGGAAGATGGCGGATCTGCCGCACTTCCAGTGGGGCCGCTGTCCGCCGGGCCCGTCCGACGCGGTGCGCGAGCTGATTGCCAGCCAGGGCATGAGCGTGGTTTGGATGCGCTTCGGCGCGGTGGATGGCGTCCCGGTCCCGGCAACGTAACCCGCTCCGACGCCTTTGCCCCCAACGGTGACCTCTCGCACGCTGGGCACGATCGTCGCGGAAGGCTTCACCTGCACTGTCCTTGAAGACAGCGACGGGCGCGTGCACTTCACAGCGGATGCCGACATCGACGCCGATGGAGCGAACGGGCAGGCGGGGGCGCCGGCGGCCTACATGGTCGACGACAGCGGGTCCGAAGCG
>JAYSDS010000337.1:0-905 GCA_041914265.1 Roseomonas sp. | reverse complement strand
CGGGGGCCCCACGCGCGGCCCACGGGCGCCTGGCGGATGTGGGGTGCAATGTTGATCGCCCCCCCCGGGGCCCGCGACGTGGTGATCCTCGATGTCGACGACCAGCCCAAGGATTTTGCGGGCGGAGTGATCGCCTCCAGGACCAAGTACCGGCATCCCGGCCTGGCCGCGGACGATCCCGTGGCCTACGTTGACGCCGAGACCGTGCCCTACATCGTCGTGCCGCCGCTGGTGGTGGACCGCATCGCCGGCTTCGTGTGCGGCTGCCGGGCGCGCGTGACCTGGCGCGGGAGCAGCGTCGACTGCGTCGTCGCCGTTCAGGGGCCGGCGAACCGCATCGGCGAGATCAGCATCGCCGCGGCCCGAGCCCTCGGAATGAACCCAAGTCCAAGGAACGGCGGCACGGAGGCGGCCGAGGTGCTGTACGAGTTGTGGCCCGGCGTCGTTGCGCCCGGCTTCACGCTCCAGGCCGCCTGAACCAGGACGGCTGACATGAGGTGGTTCGCGACGGGCGTGATCGCGATGGCCTTGCTCATGGGCTTCCTCGTGGGCGGCTCGAGTTCGCCGATCGCCGGGCTGGCCGTCACGGCGGGGTTCGGCGTCCTGGCCTCTGCGCTGGCGTTCCTACAAGCGAGCGGGATCGGGGATCCGCGGGCGCTGGCCGACCAGAAGGCCGACAAGAAGACCAGCGCCCGACGGCTGTCGGTGGACTCGCTGAATTCCCTCGGGCGGCTACTCACGGCGTTTGTCCTGTGCTTCATCCTGGGTCTTGCAGCGGGCGTGGCGGCCCGGCTCAAGATGGATGAGGTGCAGGCGCAGGTCCTCCCTTGGCAAGGCAGTACTGCGCCGGCGGACGTGCGCATGGCACTGGACTGGATCGTGGTGGCGCGTCACCTGGGTGACCT
>JAYSDS010000336.1:0-1574 GCA_041914265.1 Roseomonas sp. | reverse complement strand
CGGCGATTTCATCAACGAGCCCCAGACCCCGGAGGGGATCGAGATGCGGCTCTGCGTCGCCGATAGCCATCTCAGGCCGGGCGGCACGGTTTCGGGGCCGACCATCTTCGCGCTGGCGGACGTGGCGGTCTATCTCGCGCTTCTGGCGCGGATCGGGCCGGTGGCGCTCGCCGTCACCACCGGCGCCAGCATCGACTTCTTGCGCAAGCCGGAAGCGGGGCGCGACCTGATCGGTAGCGCGCGGCTTCTCAAGCTCGGCCGGGTGCTGGTGGTGGGAGAGGTGATGGTCCGGTCCGAAGGGCGGGAGGAGCCGGTGGCGCGGGCCAGCATGACCTATTCGATTCCGCCCAACCGGTGACGGCGCCGCATCGGGGCGGCGCCGCGGAAGTGCGGGGGCGGGAGTGCGGGCGGATCGGAGGCAGGATGCACCGGCTACGGCACAGCCTGCGCCCGGCGGCCTATTCCTTGATCACATGCCACTTGCCGCCCATGCCGTCGCCGGCCATGTCGCCCTTGGCCTTGTCTTCGGCGTAGAAATAGACCGGCTTGCCGTCATAGGTCCATTGCTTGGTGCCGTCGGTGCGCTCGACCGTCGCCCAGCCCTCCTTCATGGCGTCGCCCTCGTTGGCCAGATAGGGCGGCCATTTGGCGGCGCAGTCGTCATAGCAGGTTGGGGTGCCGCCGGTGTCCGCATCGAAGGTGTAAAGCGTCATGCCGTTGGCATCGGTCAGCATTTCCTGGGCCAGAGCCGCGGGGGCGGTGCCGCAGACGGCAAGGACCGCGAGTGCCGCGCGCAGAGTGTTCGCATTCATGTCGTTCCTCCTGTTCGCTCGAGGGCCGGCGGGGACTGGGACGGTGAAGACCGGGATGACGAAGACGGGGCCGGCGCCGTGCAGTCTACGCCTTTACGCCCCGTTTGCGCCCGGGGGCGCCGGTCACGAAACCGGGATCGGCGATGGCCCGCCGATGGTGTCGGGATGGCGGCCGCGCCGGGTTACAGAAACCCTTCGCCGCCGCAGGCCGCGCAGCGCGTGGTCCTCAGGCCGAAGCAGCCCGAGCAGCGGTCGAACTTCGGCCTGCCGAGGCCATCGGTCCCGGTCATCACCTGCCCGCTGCCGCCGCAGATCTGGCAGGGCGCGCGGCCCGATCCGTGGCAGCGGTGGCAGCGCCGCCGCACCGGCGGGGTCTGTGGTTTCTGGTGGCCGGGTGTGGTCATGTCGTGTCGGTGCCGTCCTGGGCGGTTCCTGTCGCTCTTTGCGGGGCCAAGAGAGCACAGGACGCCCCTGCTGTCACCATCCTGTCCGGGCACGCGGCCTGTCCGCGGCGCGCGGCGGGCGCGCGATTTCGTCGCCGGCTATGGGGTATTTTGATACCTATTTTCTAACTATTTGAATTTGCTTGGGTAAATCTTTGCAAACGATCTTGACCTGTCGGCGCAGATCGGGGAAAACCCCGCATCCGTTTTCCGGGCGGCCTTCGGGCTGCCCACGATCCCGAACCCGAAGGGCCGACAATGAAGACCTATACCGCGAAACCGGCGGAGATCGAGAAGAAGTGGATCCTGATCGACGCCG
>JAYSDS010000335.1:0-1592 GCA_041914265.1 Roseomonas sp. | reverse complement strand
GCATTTCGACGCGGTGTACGCGCTCGACATGTTCGAGCCGCGCCTGCCCGACAAGACAACGATGATCGCGCGCCTGATGGCCGATCGCGGCATTCCGCGCGATGTCGCGGTGTACGTGGGCGACCGCAGCGAGGACGGCGAATCGGCCGATGCCAACCACCTGCCCTTCCTCGCCGCCACCTGGGGCTACGGCAGCCTGGACGCAGCCGAGATGGCGCCGCACTGGCGCGCCGTCACGAGCCCTGCGGCGCTGGCCGAACTGATCCTTCAGGACTGATGCGAACGGCCACAAGCATGCATGAACATTGCTTCACCTACGGCTCGCTGATGTGCGAGGACATCATGTCCGCAGTGTGCGGCACGCCCTGCACTCGGCACGCGCCCGCCACGCTGGCGGAACATCGCCGCCACCCGGTGATCGGCCAGCACTACCCCGGCATGGTGCCCGCCGCCGGCAGCATGGTGGCCGGCGTGCTCTACCTCGACCTGCCACCTTCGGTCTGGCCGCGGCTGGACGCCTTCGAGGGCGAGGAATACACGCGCGAACGGGTCACGGTGACGCTCGCCGACGGCCGCAGCGTCACAGCCTGGACCTATGTCTTCAAGCCGCAATACGCCAGCCGGCTCGTCGCCGGCGACTGGGACTTCGAGCACTTCCTACTTCACGGCAAGGCACGCTTCGAGGCGGCGTATCTCGGCTTCTCGACGCTGGGCCGGAATCCGGACGACATCGAGTAGGAGCGGGCTTGACCGCGACCGGCCCGCGACCGGGCGAGGCACGGGTCGCGGTCGAGCCCGCTCCTGCGAGGCCGATAGTGCTCTTGCTGTGGAAGCGGGCTTGACCGCGATCCGATTGGCAATCGCGCTCAAGTCGTCGGCGGCGATCGCTCAGCCGGCCGAGGCCACTTCGATGCGGCCGGCGGCGGCGGCGACGATGCGCTTCTTCATCGCCAGCACCTTGCGCGGGTAGCGCATCGACGGATCGCCGAGCGAACCGTTGTAGGCCTGCAGCGCCCGCTGCACGTTGCCGTAGCGGGTGATGGTCTCGTGCAGCACCTGGGTGCCGACGTGGACATTGAACTCGGGGTCGAAGAGCGCGTTCTTGCCACGCTTCTTGCCGATCTTGTCCTGGTGGTAGCGCGGCATGACCTGCATCAGCCCTTGCGCTCCCATATGGCTCACCGCGCGCGGATTGAAACTCGACTCCACCGCCATCACCGCCACAATCAGCATCGGGTCGATGCCGCGATCGCGCCCCGCCTCTTCGGCTGCCGCCAGCACCGGTTCCAGCGTTTCGGCGGGCATGCCGTAACGGTCGGCCACCCAGTCGCGGACTCGCCCCATCTCGGGAGACAGACCACCTTCTTCGGCAACGGCCTGGGCAAGGCGGACCTGCTTGCCGCCGGTTGCGGCTGAGGTCCCTTGCGGAGCTTCCACCGCGAGGCCGGCATGCGCGCCGACCTGCTGCACGGAGATCGCGTTACGCGTGTCCGTGTAATTGACGCTGACCGGATCCAGCCTGTCGGGAACGACCGTGGCCATTCCCATCAAGCCACCAGCCAGCAATGCGCCGTGCGCGAGGGTTAAAAGAA
>JAYSDS010000334.1:0-1598 GCA_041914265.1 Roseomonas sp. | reverse complement strand
GCAGGCGCGCCAGTTCTTCGCGTTCATGGTCTTGCATTCCCAGAGCGCGGGAACGGCCAGGCCGAAGCCTTCAGGCCCTGCGGCGATGATGCCGTCGACATGACCGCGGATGCGCCCGCCCGCGACGGAGAACCCGAACTGGCCGCCATCGGGCCGGTTGCCCTTGCGGGTGTAGAGGTCGAAGCCCGCGCCGCGCAGCCAGGCGACGGCCAGATCCTCGAGCGCATGGCCGATGGCGAAGATGCGCAGCGACTGGCCGCTGAAATCCTGGCCTTCGTCCTTCGGCGTCGCCGTGAACTCGAATTGCAGCGCCCGCTCGCAGGCATGGCCGAGGCGCGAGCCGCCGAGATAGTCGCGGGGCGGCCGCGTCGCCTGATCGGCGGTCAGCGCCCGATCGACGGCGGCGTTGACCCGCTCCACGAAGCTGGGGCGATGATTGAAATCGAGGGTCAAAACGGCACCTCCGGCGTCTGCGCCCGGGCGATGTCGGACATGGCCTCGCGGAAGCCCTCGACGGCTTCCTCGATCAGCGCGCGCACCTGCGCCTCGGTCAGTTCGGCAAGCGGGGTGGCCCAGCCGATCTCGTCCATCAGCAGCGCCACGCGCTTCATGGTGGCGGTGATCGCGGCGCGCTCCTCCTCGGTCAGATCAACCATGGCGAAACGCTCCCGCGCCAAGCGCGTCCAGAAGGACTGGCAGGGCATCGAGCAGAACCAGACCGATAGCCGGGGCCGCTTCGACCGGTGCGGATCGAACCAGCCAAAACCACGGGTGGGTTGCCGGCAGACAGCACAGAGCGTTCCACGCGGATGCCAGAGTCGCCGCCGGTCCTCGGCGGTGATGGGGGTGATGGAGGCCATGGGTCATGCCGCCCTCCGTTCGGGCCGGGCGGCCGCGTCGATCAGCTGCCGGATGGCGCGCTTGTTGAAGCCGAAGGTCATCAGCGCAGAGGCGCGGTAGCGCGTCAGGCCGAAGTCATGGCGGCACTCGGGCGGCAGGTACTGCAGCTGCTTTTCGGTCGGCGGCTGGCGCAGCCAGGAGCGGGTCTTGAAGGCGCTCTCGTCGGTCTCGTGGGTGTTCAGCCAGTCGTCGGCCTGCGCGAGGCAGACGGTGCGCTCGCCGACGCCGAGCAGATGTGGGCGTTCGCCCTTCGCGCCGCCGATGGCGTACCAGACCCCGTCCAGCCAGAAGATGCCGCCCCAGGCTGCGAAGCCCGTGGCCATCAGCGCATCATCCGTGCCGTAGAGGTCGACCCAGGCGAAGCTGGACCGCTTCAGCAGGTCGATCTCGGTCATCATGAAGCCCGACAGCGGCGCGGCGGCCCCGTCTTCGCCGGCATCCAGATCCTCGCGCGGAAATGCCTCGCCGCAGAGCGGGCATTCGGTGGCGGCCAGCGGGATCTCCGCCTCGCAGGCAGGACAGGTCTTGGTCGGCGCCTCGCCGGTCTCGGTCTTGCCGTCGAGATCGACATCCTGTTCCAGCGTGCCGTGGATCAGGCTCGACGTCCCGAAATCCAGCACGACGCAGTCGGTCTTGACGATGCCGGGATGTTCCTCGGGATCGACGGTGCGCAGGCCGCGCCCGACCATCTGGATCAT
>JAYSDS010000333.1:0-1648 GCA_041914265.1 Roseomonas sp. | reverse complement strand
ACGACCTCGCGCCAGACCCCGCGCGCGAGGCCGAGGCAATCGCAGCCGACTCCGCGCAGGCTGGCCTGGTCGTGGTAGGGTGTGCCGAGCCAGGACCGAGCAGCGGAGATGACGCGGGCAGGATCGGCGGCTGTCACAGCACAGCTCCGTCATGGCCGCCGTCCTTGGTGGCGTAGCGCAGGACCGCGTCCTGGCCCGGGATGTGCGGGAAGCCCCGGAAGTTCGCGACATTGGCGAACTTCGACCCGCAGGTCGCGATCCGCTTGTCGCAACCGGCGCGGACGATGAATGCGTCCGTCGCCATGATCGGGCGCACCGGTGCTTCCAGCAGGGTCAGGATTGCCATCCCGTCGACGAGGTCATGCGACAGCACCTCGACCCGCCGCCCGGCATTGGCGCCGGTCGACCATTCGACCAGCCCAAACGCGAACCAGCCCGCTGCGAAACTGGCGAGGCCGCTGGCGGTGAAGGCCCGGTCGCGCAGCACATCGATGACCGCGCCGGTCCCCTTGAAGGCCGCTACCTCGAGGTTCACCGCGCAGCGCGCGTCGCCCAGCGCGGCATCGCAACTGGCCTGGAACGTCCGCCCCACCGTCTGGCCAAGGACATGGGCCAGCGACCGCACCTCGGCCACGAAGGCCAGCCGCCCGCGTCTGATCTGGCCGATGGCGCCCCGGCGCAGGAGAACGCGCTGTGACGGGTTCGCCCAGTTCACCCGCCAGACCTCGACCGCCGCATTGTCCCAACGACCGTCGAGGATATCGGTCTCGGTGATGCGGTCGGAGGACAGCACGCCTTGGGCATCCTGTGCGTCCACGGAGAGGTCGGACCCCGACCGGACCTCGGATGCGGTCAGCCCACTTTCCGGTTCGAACTCGGTCCCGTCGAACGCCAGCGTTCGGTCGTGGTCGGTGAAACCGAAGGTCATCTCATCCGCCCGGGTGATGCGCCAGCACCAGGCAAGCGTCGTGGTGCCCTCGTCCAGATGGGCCTGCAGCGCGGGCGATATTGCCTTCATGGCCGATCTCCCCTCGACGCCGCCGCACAAAGGGCGGCAACGAACACGCCCATCGTCCCGCCCACGATCATGCCTGCCAGAAACTCAAACATCGCCGCGGAACCCGCGTTCAATCCGGTCGCGCAGACCGATCAGGCCGAGGCCGAGGGCGATCAGCGCGGCAGGCGATGCATCGCCTGAGCCTGCCAGCGTTGCGACAAGGCGGGCAAGATCGGCGAGCGGGCCGGTGGCGGGCAGCAGGAGCGAGGCGGCGCCGGTGGCGAAGGCGAGCAGCCCTGCCCACCAGGTGAGCGAGGTCGGACGAATGTAGCGCATGGGATCAGGCCCTCCGGATCAGGGTGGTGAAGATGTCGGCCATCCGGGCGAGCCAGCCGGAAGGCGCTTCGGGCGCAGGCTCGGGAACAGTTGGGTGCGGCACGAGCGGCGGGCGCAGGAACGCCAAAGCCTCGGCCTCAGTCAGGCGACGAACGGGGCGCGAGAAATCGACGCGGCCCCCGCGGTCCACGGACCAGACCGGAATCGTGCCGCCGGGATAGCGGCCGTGGCGGAACAGGTCGCGCTCGGCCTCGCGGCGGGGAATGATCGAGGCCGGTCGCCGCCAGTTCAGAAACGCGTCGGCGGCTGCAACGC
>JAYSDS010000332.1:0-1665 GCA_041914265.1 Roseomonas sp. | reverse complement strand
ATCGACGAGGCCTATGACGCGGGGCTGATCGGCAAGAACGCCTGCGGCTCGGGCTGCGATCTGGACGTCTTCCTCCACCACGGCGCGGGCGCCTATATCTGCGGCGAGGAAACCGCGCTTCTGGAAAGCCTCGAGGGCAAGAAGGGGATGCCGCGGATGAAGCCGCCGTTCCCGGCGGGTTCCGGCCTCTACGGCTGCCCGACGACGGTGAACAACGTCGAGTCGATCGCCGTGGTGCCGACGATCCTGCGGCGGGGGGCGTCGTGGTATGCCTCCTTCGGCCGGCCGAACAATACCGGCGTCAAGCTCTTCGCCATGTCGGGGCATGTGAACACGCCCTGCGTGATCGAGGAATCGATGTCGATCAGCATGAAGGAGCTGATCGAGAAGCACGGCGGCGGCGTGCGCGGCGGCTGGAAGAACCTCAAGGCCGTCATCCCCGGCGGCGCCTCCTGTCCGATCCTGCCCGCGGCGCTCTGCGAGGACGCTATCATGGACTACGACGGGATGCGCGAGCTGAAATCCTCCTTCGGCACCGCCTGCATGATCGTGATGGACCAGTCCACCGACGTGATCCAGGCGATCTGGCGGCTTTCGAAGTTCTTCAAGCACGAAAGCTGCGGCCAGTGCACGCCCTGCCGCGAGGGCACCGGCTGGATGATGCGGGTGATGGAGCGGCTGGTGCGCGGCGACGCCGAGGTCGAGGAGATCGACATGCTCTTCGACGTGACCAAGCAGGTCGAGGGCCACACGATCTGCGCCCTCGGCGACGCGGCGGCCTGGCCGATCCAGGGCCTCATCCGCCACTACCGCGAAGAGATCGAGGACCGGATCAAGGCGAAGAAGACCGGTCGCATGGGGGCCATGGCGGCGGAGTGAGGTGATGGAGGCGCGCGGCAAGACCTCATCTGCGACCCAACGCGCCCGACTGGGCGGCGGCCATCGCGCGGGCAGCGGCGGTGTGTCCCGTTCCTTACGCGAAAGGGGTCGGGGCTGCCCGGCGAGGGTGTCGCCATGCTGATCCTCTCCTTTCTCGGGCCGGTCGTCGCCTCGGTCCTCTATGTCATCGTCTTCCAGAAGGCGGGGTTCCGCGGCCCGATCCTCTTTGTCGCGGCGGGCCCCGTCGTCGGCGCGGTCCTGACCCGCATCCTCGTCTCGACCATGGTCATGGGCGGCGGCCCGGTGGCCGGGGTCTTCCTCCTTTCGGCGGCGCTGTCGCTCGCGCCGCTCATCGTTCTGGCCTTCATGGCCTGGCCACCGGCCACCGTGCCGGGGCCGCGGATTTCCACGGAGAAACACTGATGTCCAACCTCCGCAAGATCATCATCGACGACGTAGAAGTCGAGGTCGATCCGAACCTGACGCTCATCCAGGCCTGCGAACAGGCCGGGGTGGAGATTCCGCGCTTCTGCTACCATGAACGGCTCTCCATCGCCGGCAACTGCCGGATGTGCCTCGTCGAGGTCGTGGGCGGGCCGCCGAAGCCCGCCGCCTCCTGCGCCATGCAGGTCAAGGACCTGCGGCCGGGGCCGAACGGAGAGCCCGCGGTGGTCAAGACCAACTCGCCGATGGTCAAGAAGGCCCGCGAAGGGGTGATGGAGTTCCTGCTCATCAACCACCCGCTCGACTGCCCGATCTGCGACCAGGGCGGCGAATGCGACCTGC
>JAYSDS010000331.1:0-1764 GCA_041914265.1 Roseomonas sp. | reverse complement strand
GACTTCGCGCCAGATGCCCCGCGCCAGCCCGAGGCAGTCGCAGCCGACGCCGCTCAGGCTGGCCTGGTCGTGATAAGGCGTGCCGAGCCACGACCTCGAGATGGCGATGACGCGCGTGGGATCGGCGATGGTCACAGCACGGACCCGTCGTGCCCGCCGTCCTTGCTGGCATAACGGAGCACCGCATCCTGGCCGGGGATATGCGGGAAGCCCCGGAAGTTGACGGTGTTGGCGAACTTGGCCTCGCAGGTCTCCATCCGCTTATCGCAGCCCGCCCGGATGATGAAGCCGTCGCCCTCGGCGATGGATCGCACCGGCGCTTCGAGCAGGGTCAGTATGGCGATGCCGTCGGTGACGTCATGGCCCAGCACCTCGGTGCGCCGCCCGGCGTTCGCGCCGCTGGTCCATTCGACCGTGCCGAAGGTGAACCAGCCGGCGGCAAAGCTGCCGAGACCGGAAGCCGTGAAGGCCCGATCACGCAGGAGGTCGATGACGGCGCCCGTTCCCCTGAACGCCGAGGTGTCCAGATCGACGCCGCAGCGCCCGTCCCCTAGCGCCGCGTCGCAAGTGGCCTGAAAGGTCCGGCCGACCGTCTGTCCGAGGACATGCGCGAGCGATCGGACTTCTGCCACGAAGGCAAGCCGTCCCCGCCGGATCTGACCGATGGCCCCGCGGCGCATCAGCACGCGCTGCCCAGGATCATTCCAGTTCACCCGCCAGACCTCGACCTCGGCATTGTCCCAGCGACCGTCGAGGATATCCGTCTCGGTGATCCGGTCGGAGGTCAGCACGCCCTCGGCGTCCTGCGCATCGACGGAGAGATCGGATCCCGAGCGGACCTCCGATGCCGTCAACCCGCTCTCGGGCTCGAAGTCGGTGCCGTCGAAGGCGAGCGTCCGGTCATGGTCGGTGAAGCCGAAGCTCACGCCATCTGCGCGCACGATCCGCCAGCACCAGGCGAGCGTCGTCGTGCCTTCGTCGAGATGGGCCTGAAACGCGGGCGAGAGGGATTTCACTTCCGCCCCCAACCGCGCAGGAGCGCCACGGAGGCCAGAAGCGAAGACACCACGCCTCCGCCCGCGCCGGTCAGGGCGTAGAGATTGAAGGGCCGGATATCGAGAGTGCCGGTGGCGAGGTCGAAATCCGCCAGCCCGGCCATGGCGAGGCCGGATGCGGCAAGACAGGCCAGATAGACGAGGCCGCGGGCAAGGCTCCAGTTCATGGACGTCCTCCGATCAGGGTGGTGAGGAATGCAGTGAGGCGAGACAGCAGCGTGGGCGCAGCGGGCGCGGCCGGGACCGGCATGGGGACACCGGCCATCGGAACCGGCGCCGTCTCCGGGCGCAGCAGCGCCAGCGCCTCGTCCTCGGTCAGCCGCCGAATGGGTCGCGAGAAATCGACCCGGCCATTGCGGTCGACCGCCCAGACCGGGATCGTCCCGGTGGGGTAACGGCCATGGCGGAAGAGGTCCCGCTCGGCCTCGCGCCTGGAGCGGATCGCGGCGGGTTTGAGCCAACCCATGAAGGCCTCGGCCGCCGCGGTGCGGTTGCCCGCGTTCAGGTGCCTCGTCAGCGCAGCTCGCGCGATACCGCCGGTGTTGTAGTGGAAGCTGACCAGCGCATCGAATTCGTGCGGTGCGAGCGGCACGGTCACCGCGCGTCGCACCGCCGCCTCGTAGGCAGCCAGATCGGTCCAGAAGACCTTGAACGCCTCGCGGATCCCGGCATCGAGATCGGCGGGCATGCCGCGGGGCATCCTGGCCGG
>JAYSDS010000330.1:0-1783 GCA_041914265.1 Roseomonas sp. | reverse complement strand
GCAAGGTCTTGACCCGAACCGACGGCCATGTGCTGACCGTCACCATCAACCGGCCCGAGGCGATGAACGCCCTCGACCCGGAAACCCAGGCGCTGATGTCCGCGGCCTTCGATGCCTTCGCGGCCGATGACGCACTCTGGATCGCCGTCGTGCGTGGTGCCGGCGGCCGGGCGTTCTCGGCCGGCGGCGACATCCGCGCGATGCGCATCGCGCTCGAAGGCGGCGCCCCCTACACGATCCCTGCCACCGGCTATGGCGGCCTCACCAGCCGCTTCGATCTCGACAAGCCGGTGATCGCCGCAGTGGAGGGCATTGCGATGGGCGGCGGCTTCGAAGTGGCGATGGCCTGCGACCTGGTGCTGGCCACCCGCAGTTCCAGTTTCGCGCTGCCCGAGCCGCGCATCGGCGCCGTGGCCTACGCCGGCGGCATGCACCGCCTGCCGCGCCAGATCGGCATGAAGCGGGCGATGGAGCTGCTGCTGACGGCGCGCAGCATCGACGCCGAGCAGGCGGCGGAGTGGGGGCTGGTGAACGAGGTGGTGGACGACGGCGCCATGGACGACGCCATCGCGCGCTGGTGCGACCTGCTGTGCGCCAACGCGCCGCTGGCGCTGCGGGCCACCAAGGCCGCGGTGCGCGACGGCCTGGCGCTGCCGCTCGACGAGGCGATCCGCCGCCAGGACGCGGGCGGCTACCCGGCCATCGAGGCGATGCGGAGCAGCCGCGACGTGGTCGAGGGCATCATGGCCTTCAACCAGAAGCGCGCCCCGGTGTGGGAAGGGCGCTGACGCGGCAGGCCGCCGAGCGCGGCCCTGCGGTGGTGAATCATGCCGATCCTTCGGCATCAATCCGGATGAGTTTCGCCATGCAACAGAATCAGACCGACCTCGCTGCGGCCTTTGCCGACATCGTCGCGCGTCGAACTTCGACCCGCGCCTTCCTCGCCGAGCCTTTGCCGCGCGCCGACATCGAGCGCGCCCTCGCGCTCGCCTGCCAGGCGCCGTCGAACTGCAACACGCAGCCGTGGACGATCGCGGTGGCGTCGGGTGCCGCCCGCGACCGGCTGGCCGCCGCCATCTCCGCCGACATGATGCGCGGCCACATGGCGCCGGACCTGCCCTACGACGGCCGCTACGCCGGTGTCTACCGCGAGCGGCAGTTCGCCGCCGCCGAGGCCCTCTACGGCGCCGCCGGCATCGCGCGCGAGGACAAGGCCGGACGGCAGGCGCAGTTCATGCGCAACTACGCCTTCTTCGGCGCGCCGCACGTCGCCTTCTTCTTCCTGCCCGCGGGCTTCGGCGTCCGCGAGGCCGCCGATATCGGCATGTGCGCGCAGACCTTCATGCTGGCGCTCACGAGCATGGGGCATGCGAGCTGTCCGCAGACCGCGCTCAGCTTCCATCCAGAGCGTGTGCGGGCGGAGTTCGACATCGCGCCCGGCGCCCAGCTCCTGTTCGGGGTGTCCTTCGGCCGCCCCGATCCGGCCGCGCCGGTCAATGCCGCGCGCGTCGCGCGCGACGTGGCCGCCTGCACCCGCATCCGGGAGGACTGAGATGGAGCGCTTCGACTACGTCGTGGTGGGCGCAGGCAGTGCCGGCTGCGCGGTCGCAGCACGCCTTTCCGAGGACCCCGGCTGCAGCGTGCTGCTGCTGGAGGCCGGCGGGCGCGACGATAATCTGCTGATCGACATGCCGGCCGGCTGGGGCAGGACGCAGGATCCGGCCAGCTCCTTCAACTGGGCCTTCGAGACCGAGGCGGAGCCCGGTCTCGGCGGCCGCAGCGT
>JAYSDS010000329.1:0-1783 GCA_041914265.1 Roseomonas sp. | reverse complement strand
ACGCTGCGGCCGCCGAGACCGGGCTCCGCCTCGGTCTCGAAGGCCCAGTTGAAGGGGCTGGCCGGATCCTGCGTCTTGCCCCAGCCGGCCGGCATGTCGATCAGCAGCTTGTCGTCGCGCCCGCCGGCCTCGAGCAGCAGCACGCTGCAGCCGGGGTCTTCGGACAGGCGGGCGGCGACCGCGCAGCCGGCGCTACCCGCCCCCACCACGATGTAGTCGAAGCTGTCCATCTCAATCCTCCCGGATCAGCGTGCAGGCGGCCACGTCGCGCCCGACGCGGGCGTCATTGACCGGCGCGGCCGGGTCGGGGCGACCGAAGGACACCCCGAACAGGAGCTGGGCGCCGGGCCCAATGTCGAACTCGGCGCGCACCCGCTCGGGGTGGAAGCTGAGCGCGGTCTGCGGGCAGCTCGCATGGCCCATGCTGGTCAGCGCCAGCATGAAGGTCTGCGCGCACATGCCCAGGTCGGCGGCCTCGCGGATGCCGAAGCCCGGGGGCAGGAAGAAGAAGGCGACGTGCGGCGCGCCAAAGAAGGCGTAGTTGCGCATGAACTGTGCCTGCCGACCGGCCTTGTCCTCGCGCCCGATGCCGGCCGCTCCGTAGAGGGCCTCGGCGGCGGCGACCTGGCGCTCGCGATAGATGCCGGCATAGCGCCCGTCGTAGGGCAGGTCCGGCGCCATGTGGCCGCGCATCATGTCGGCCGAGATGGCGGTCGCCAGCCGGTCGCGGGTGGCGCCGGACGCCACCGCGATCGTCCACGGCTGCGTGTTGCAGTTTGACGGCGCCCGGCAGGCGAGCGCGAGGGCGCGCTCGATGTCGGCGCGCGGCAGCGGCTCGGCGAGAAAGGCGCGGGTCGACGCGCGACGCGCGACGATGTCGGCGAAGGCCGCCGCGGGATCGGTATCAGTCTGTTGCATGGGAAAGTTATCCGGGTTGATGCAGAGGGATCGGCCTGATGCGCCACCGCAGGGGGGCGTGCTGGGAGTCCGACGCGTCAGCGCCCTTCCCACACCGGTGCGCGCTTCTGGTTGAAGGCCATGATGCCCTCGACCACGTCGCGGCTGCCCCGCATCGCCTCGATGGCCGGATAGCCGCCCGCATCCTGGCGGCGGATCGCCTCGTCGAGCGGCAGCGCCAGACCGTCGCGCACCGCGGCCTTGGTCGCGCGCAGCGCCAGCGGCGCGTTGGCGCACAGCAGCGCGCACCAGCGCGCGTTGGCGAAGTCCATCGCGCCGTCGTCCACCACCTCGTTCACCAGCCCCCACTCCGCTGCCTGCTCGGCATCGATGCTGCGCGCCGTCAGCAGCAGCTCCATCGCCCGCTTCATGCCGATCTGGCGCGGCAGGCGGTGCATGCCGCCGGCGTAGGCGACAGCGCCGATGCGCGGCTCGGGCAACGCAAAGCTCGAGCTGCGGGTGGCGAGCACCAGGTCGCAGGCCATCGCCACCTCGAAGCCACCGCCCATGGCGATGCCCTCGACCGCCGCGATGACCGGCTTGTCGAGGTCGAAGCGGCTGGTGAGGCCGCCATAGCCCGTGGCGGGAATCGTGTAGGGGGCGCCGCCTTCGAGCGCGGTGCGCATGGCACGGATGTCGCCACCGGCCGAGAAGGCCCGGCCGCCCGCGCCACGCACGACGGCGATCCAGAGTTCGTCATCGGCCGCGAAGGCATCGAAGGCCTCGGACATCAGCGCCTGGGTTTCCGGGTCGAGGGCGTTCATCGCCTCCGGCCGGTTGATGGTGACGGTCAGCACATGGCCGTCGGTTCGGGTCAAGACCTTGC
>JAYSDS010000328.1:0-1790 GCA_041914265.1 Roseomonas sp. | reverse complement strand
AACCCGCCGCCGGGCTGCCCGTTCCAGACCCGGTGCCGCTGGAAGGCAAAGGACCCGGGCAACCTCTGCGAACGCGAGGTGCCGCCGATGCGGGTGCTGGCGGGGGGCCACCAGATCAAGTGCCACCTTTCCGACGCCGACCTCGCCTCGATGGAGCCGGTGATCAAGATCGCCGCCGAATAGGGAGGCTCCGCCACCCGCAGGGCAGAGGCGGCGGCCGGTGGCTGATCGTCAGGCCCACGACCCTGCGCCGCGCGCCGGCGACGCGGCCCGCGCTACCAGGGCGGCAGCAGCACCGTCGCGCCCAGGCGCGCCACCGGGGCACCGGTGCCGATCTTGAAGCGGGCAAGGCCGGGCGCCCGTTCGGTGTCCACGTCGCCGAGGTCGAGCACCGTGCACCCTTCCTCGCGCAAACGCAGCATCGCCTGCCAGAGGAGGAGTGCATGCGCATTGCTGCGCCGCCCCGCCTCGCCGGACCAGCCGACATGGTAGCTCGCCCAGGGGGCATGGAGGAGAAACAGCATCGCGGCCACCCTCCGGCCGCCGATCCGCGCCTCGGCCACAACGGCCGCCGCGGGGTCGAAGGCAAGCCAGGCGCGGGTGAACGGCGCGGGCAGCGCGCGGTAGCCGCGCGCGCGTTGCAGCGCTGCATCCTGGTGCAAGAGCCAGGCGACCGCCGCCGGGTCGGGCCGGCCGACGCGCAGGCAAAGCCCCTCGCCCTCGGCGCGGGTCAGCCGGTTGCGCCATTTGCCGTCGAACCGGGCCCGGAGCGTTGCGGGGTCGGCGGTCAGATCGAGATGCGCCCGATGCCGGGGGGTGACGAGGGCCACGCCCGGGCCATCCCGTTCGGACGTGGCCAGGAGCGGCCGGAACGCGCGGCCGAGGGCGCGGAGCGCGGCGGCCTCCTCTCCGGCAGTGGGCGCGGCGCCGTCCCAGACCGGCCCGCGCGACAGGAGCGAGAACCGCACCGGCCCGATGCGACGCCTCGTCACCTGCGCAACCCCGCGCGCGCCGGAAGGCGTCACGAGCCCGACCCTGCCGACCGTGGCGCCGAGACGCGACAGCACCTCGCCATAGGCCCAGCTTTGCTGAAGCGGCATCGCCGCGGCCTGCCAGCCCTCGCGCGTCAGTCCGTCCCGAACGATTTTCATGGCTTCATTAAGCCTGCGGCAACCTAACAGGGTCCTAATGGGCGCATGACACCGGTTCGCCCCTCCTCCGCTGCCGTTCACGGCATCCATGCCCCCGCCGCGCGCCTCACCTGGCAGGCGGCGCTTCTCGTCGCCATCGGCCTCTCCTCTGCCTTCCTGATCGTCATCGCCAGTTTTGCCGTCGCGACGACCCTGATCTGGCCCGGCTGAGCGGGGGCTATGGCGCGGCGCCACGATCCGGCGCCGCCTGAAGCGTCCCGCACCGGGGGCACCGGTCACCGGGACGGCATGATCCGTTTCGGGAGTTGAAGCGCGCGGCGAAAGCGTCCATCACGGTCTGCGCACCGTCCCGGCGCGAACCCTGAGAGGCTGTCCTTGGCTCAGACACTTTCCCTCGTGGCCGATGTCGGCGGCACCAACACCCGCGTCGCGCTGGCGCGGAACGGCACCGTGGATCGCGCCTCGATCCGGCGCTTCGCCAATGCCGGCAATCCCGGGCTCGACGCGATCCTGCGCGACTACCTGTCCGACAGGGGCAGCCCTGATGTCGCAGGCGCCTGCGTGGCCGTCGCCTGGAGCGGCGGTGGCGCTCTGGCGCGGCGCACCACTCTCGACAGGACCATCGCCCGCGACGGGGGC
>JAYSDS010000327.1:0-1805 GCA_041914265.1 Roseomonas sp. | reverse complement strand
GGCGGGAGGAGGTTCGGAGGAGGGCAGAGCCCTCCTTCGATCTTCACCAGCGGAATCAGGCCAGGCAGCAGAAAGGCCCTTGCGAACCGCCACTTGGCCCCGGGCTCCATGGGCCGAATCCGGCCCTTGCGCCCGAAACGCGCTGCGAGCGTCCGGCATCGGCCTGTGGCCTGGCGGACGACTGGGCAGCGCCCCTCCGCTTCTCTCCAATCCGCGTCATCAGGACGATCTTCGCGGCGGCGCATCGCGTCATTGTCTGCGCGATGCGTCTGGAGAAGTCTGTTGCCATGACCACGCCGCGCGAGATTCGCTTCAACGCCTTCGACATGGCCTGCGTCGGGCATATCCAGCAGGGTCTCTGGACCCATCCGCGGGATCGTTCGACCGACTATCTCCGCCTCGATCACTGGACCGGGCTCGCCCGGCTGCTCGAGGCCGGGTTGTTCGACGGGCTGTTCCTCGCCGATGTGCTTGGCGTCTATGACGTGCATGGCGGGTCGCAGGATGCGGCGATCCGGCACGGGGTGCAGATCCCGCTGCTCGATCCGATGCTGCTGGTGCCGGCCATGGCGGCGGTGACGACCCATCTCGGCTTCGGCGTGACCGTGAACCTCGCCTGGGAACCGCCGGCGCTGCTGGCGCGGCGCTTCTCGACGCTCGATCACCTGACCGCCGGGCGCATCGGGTGGAACATCGTCACCGGCTATCTCGACAGCGCGGCGCGGGCGATGGGGCTCGACCGGCAGATGGCCCATGACGACCGCTACGACATGGCCGACGAGTTCATGGACCTGGTCTATCGGCTCTGGGAGGAATCCTGGGCGGCGGATGCGGTGAAGCGCGACCGCGCGAGCGGCGTCTATGCCGATCCGTCGCGAGTCGCGCGGATCCACCACGAAGGCCTGCAATACCGGCTGGATGCGCCACATCTGGTGGAACCCTCCCCGCAGCGCACGCCGGTTCTCTACCAGGCCGGTGCTTCGGAACGCGGCCGCGCCTTCGCCGCGACGCATGCCGAATGCGTTTTCATCAACGGCGGCCCGAAGCACCATGTCGCGGCCTTGGTGCGGGACCTGCGCGCACGGGCGATACCCCGGCCGATCAGGGCCTTCATGGGCGCGACGCTGATCCTCGGCCGCACGGCCGTCGAAGCGCGCGACAAGCTCGAGGATTATCGCCGCTGTGCGAGCGTGGAGGCCGCGCTGGTGCACGCCTCGGCCTCGCTCGGGATCGACCTTGCCGCGATGGGCCTCGATGACGAGCTGCCGGCGGCGCCGTCGGAAGCGATCCGATCGAATGTCGAGGCGCTGCGCGCCGCCGCGCCGCGCGCGACCAAGCGGGCGCTGATCGATCGGATGATCCTCGGCAGCCGGCAGCCGCCCATCCTGGGCAGTGCGGAGGAGGTGGCGGAAACGCTGATCGCCTGGGTGGATGAGGCCGATATCGATGGCTTCAACCTCTCCCGCACGGTGATGCCGGAATGCCTGGAAGATGTCGTGACGCTGCTGGTGCCGGCGCTGCAGGAACGCGGGCGGTACAAGCGCGCCTATGCGCCGGGGACGTATCGGGAGAAGCTGTTCGGGGCGGGGCCGCGGCTCGCGCCGCCCCATCCGGCGGCGGCGATGGCGCGCTGAGCGGCGCGTTTGGTCACGGGGAGACATCCGCGTGGCCGCGGAAGGTCAAGTCGGCAGAAGGCAGAGGTGCTCTGCCCCTCCGGATCACCCCGCTAGAGCGTGCTGTGTTTGTTTGGAATCGGGATTCCGAAACGGGCTGAGATCTGATTCAAGCTGTGGGCTGGGCGATGG
>JAYSDS010000326.1:0-1811 GCA_041914265.1 Roseomonas sp. | reverse complement strand
GCCTCGGCGTGATCGAGGAACCGCTGACACCTGCATGGCGACGCCGCATCGCTTTCGCCTTCCTGTTCCCCGCACGCTGACACCCCAACCCTTCGAACCCTGAGTTTCCGCAATGGCCACGCTTGTCCTCGGCGCTGTCGGTTCCGCCATCGGCGGGGCCTTCGGCGGCGCGATCCTCGGCTTTTCTGGCGCTGCCATCGGCGGCTTCATCGGATCGACCATCGGCTCGGTGGTCGACAGCTGGATCGTGTCCTCGCTGGCCCCGGCGCAGAAGATCGAGGGTCAGCGGCTGGATTCCCTGCGCATCACCTCGGCCACCGAAGGCGCGATCATCCCGCGGCTCTATGGCCGGATGCGCATCGGCGGCAACATCATCTGGGCCACGGATTTTCGCGAGGAGACCAAGACCACCACCCAAGGTGGCGGCAAGGGCGGGGGCGGCGGCCGGGTGCAGACGACCGAGTATCTATACTACGCCAGCTTCGCCGTGGCGCTGTGCGAGGGGCCGATCACCGGCATCGGCCGCATCTGGGCCGATGGCAAGCCGCTGGACATGACTGGCATTACCTGGCGCTGGTATCCGGGGAACGAGACCCAGACCGCCGACCCGTTCATCGCGGCCAAGATGGGCGCGGCCGACACGCCCGCCTATCGCGGCACCGCCTATGTCGTCTTCGAGGAACTGGCGCTCTCGACCTACGGCAACCGCCTGCCGCAACTGTCCTTCGAGGTGTTCCGGCCGCTGGCCGACCCGGACACGGCCGAGGGTCTGGTCAAGGCGGTGACCATGATCCCGGCCTCGGGGGAGTTCACCTATGCCACGGAGGCTGTCCGCAAGACAGTCGGGGCCACGACCACGGTGTTCGGCCAGACGACCGGCGGCACCACCTCGGCCGAGAACCTGAACGCGCTGCCCGACGAGGTTGATATCGTCGTGGCCCTCGACCGGCTGCAGGCCATGGCCCCGGCCGTCGAGAGCGTCAGCCTGGTCGTCGCCTGGTTCGGCAACGATCTGCGCGTGGGCAACTGCACGATCAAGCCGGGCGTGGAGGTGGCGGCCAAGGTCACCAGCCCGAAGGTCTGGACGGTCAACGGAGTTTCCCGCGCTGCCGCCCATCTGGTCAGCCGTGACGCCGAGGATCGGCCGGTCTATGGCGGCACGCCCGCGGATTTCGCGGTGCTGCAGGCCATCCGCGAGATGAAGGCGCGCGGGCTGCGCGTCACCTTCTATCCCTTCCTGCTGATGGACGTTCCG
Organism: Roseomonas sp.; assembly: GCA_041914265.1. Taxonomy (GTDB): domain Bacteria; phylum Pseudomonadota; class Alphaproteobacteria; order Acetobacterales; family Acetobacteraceae; genus Neoroseomonas. The sequence goes on along the minus strand of JAYSDS010000326.1, from coordinate 556 downwards.
GCGTCGAACACGCTGCCGAACCCCTACAGCGCGAATGCCGCGACGCCGGGCCAGCCGAGTTTCCCCTGGCGGGGCCGGATCAGCTGTTCCCCGGCGGCAGGCTTTGCCGGGACCGCCGACAAGACGGCTGCTGCGGCGACGCAGGTCGCGGCCTTCTTCGGCGCGGCGTCCCCGGCGCAGTTCGCGGTGTCGGGCGACACCGTCAGCTGGACCGGCCCCTCTGGCGATTGGGGGCTGCGCCGCATGATCCTGCACTATGCCCATCTCTGCGCAGTGGCTGGCGGTGTCGATGCCTTCCTGATCGGGACCGAGATGCGCGGGCTGACCACCATCCGCTCCAGCGCCAGCATCTATCCGGCCGTGACGGCTTTCAAGGCGCTGGCGGCCGACGTGAAGGCGATCCTCGGGGCGGGCACCAAGGTGGGCTATGCCTCGGACTGGTCCGAGTATTTCGGCCACCAGCCCGGGGACGGCAGTGGCGACGTGTTCTTCCACCTCGACCCGCTCTGGTCGGACGCCAACATCGATTTCATCGGCATCGACAACTACATGCCGC
>JAYSDS010000325.1:0-1815 GCA_041914265.1 Roseomonas sp. | reverse complement strand
CGCACCGACGACGCGCGCCGCATCCTGCTGCAGGCGCTGGAGTCGATGCAGGCCGCCGGCGCGGGGGACGCCTCGCTGCGCGCAGCGGGCTTGCGTGCGCAGCTTGCCGAGGTCGAGATGTTGCTGGGCCGCTGGGGCAAGGCGCTGGAATGGCACACGATCCGCGAGGAGGCGCTGCGGCGGGCGGGCGAGGCGCGCGGCAACAGGGGGTTCCTGTCCGTGGAATACGCCTACACCCTGCTGCGCCTGGGGCGGAAGGAAGAGGCGCTGAGCATGCTCGACCGCATCGTCGCCGCGCAACGCAAGCTATTCGACGAGAACTCGCTGTTCCTGTGGGAAAGCCGGGCGTTTCGCAGCCTGGCGCTGGCCGCCAACGGGCGCCGCGATGAAGCGCTTGCGGAGCTGAAGATCGCGATGCCGCGCCTGCTCGACATCATGAAGGGCGACCGCAGTTCGAGCGAGGCGGGGGTGTTCCGCAGCGCGCGGCTGAACTGGCTGCTGGACGGCTACATCGCGGTGCTGTCGGATCCCCTGCGCGGGGCGGCGCCCCGGACGGGTTCGGCCGCGGCCATCGAGGACATGGACGAAGCCTTCCGCATGGCCGACCTCGCGCGGGGCAGTTCGGTGCAGCACGCGCTCGCGGCGGCGACGTCGCGCCTGCACCCCGGCGATCCTGTGCTCGCCGACCTGGCGCGCAGCGAGCAGGATCTTCAGCGCGAGATCGGGGCCCTGTCGCAGACGCTCGATAGGCTGCTGGACGGCGAGCGCGTTCCCGACCAGGAAGCCAGCATCGCCGCCATGCGTGCCGATCTGGCCAGGCTGCGCGGAGAGCATGCGCGAGCGCTGGCCGCGCTCGTGCACCGCTTCCCCGACTATGCCGCGCTCCTCGACCCGCGGCCTGTCGGCATCGCCGCCATCCAGGCGCTGCTGCGGCCCGGCGAAGTGCTCATCGCGGTCCATGTCGGCGCCGACCGCAGCATCGTCTGGGCCGTGCCGGCGCAGGGGGCGCCCGCCTTCGCCGTGGTGCCACTCGCGGCGGAGCAATTGGCGCGCAGCGTGCAGGCGCTCAGGGCGGCGCTGGACCCCGATGCGGACATCGCCGGTGGTGCGCCCGCCTTCCCGTTCGATGTCGGCCACCAGCTCTACGCCAGCCTTCTGGCGCCGGTCGAGGGGGCCTGGAAGGGCGCCCGCGAGCTGATCGTCATTCCGCACGGCGCCCTCGATCAGCTTCCTCTCGCTGTGTTGACCACCGCCCCGTTCCAGCCCGAACGCGGCGCGGGCGATGGCGATTGGATGGCCAGGGCGCCGTGGCTGATCAAGGACGTGGCGATCTCCCGCCTGCCGGCGGCGATGGCGCTGCAGGGCCTGCGCAGTCGTCGCCAAGGGCCCGCCGCAGCGCACGCGTTCATCGGTTTCGGCGACCCGGTGTTTTCGGAGGCGGCGGGGCGCCAGCAGGTCGCAGCGGGAGAGGGGCCGCAACGGCGGCGTCTCCTCGCTGCCCCGCCCGGTCAGTCGCTGCGCCCCGGTGACGGGCCGGTGTTCGCGCCGGCGATCGATTTCCGCCTGCTGCCGCAACTGCCCGACACCGCAGCCGAGATCGAGGAGATTGCCGGCGTGCTGGCCGCCGACCCGACGCGGGACGTCTTCCTCGGGCGGCGCGCGAGCGAGGGCGCCGTGAAGCGGACGGACCTCACCGGCTATCGGGTGGTCATGTTCGCCACGCATGGCCTGATGCGGGGGCAGATGCCGGGTCTCTACCAGCCGGCCCTGGCCCTGTCCAACCCGGCGTTCGCGGGCGATGGCGAGGATGGCATG
>JAYSDS010000324.1:0-1862 GCA_041914265.1 Roseomonas sp. | reverse complement strand
GCCCCTCCAAACCACCCCGCCAGGCCATTGTATGGCCTGGACCGCCGGCACTTGGTTTCGGGCACGACGGTGATGCCGAACCTTCGCCGCGCGTTTCGGGCGCACGAGCGGGTTTCGGTGTTAATTCCGACCGCGCTGCCTGGCGCCAAATGGAGGTTTCCAAAGGCCCTTCGGCCTTTGGCGGGGTGGTTTGGAGGGGCAGAGCCCCTCCAACTGCGACAGCAGAAGACGGGAAATCAACTGCGATCGTGCGGGCATCGCTTCCCGATCGGGCGGGGGGCCGCGCCGCTCCCCGCCCGGCATCCATGCCGTGCGGGGTTCGGGATCAGGCCCCGGAGGCCCGCACGACCGGCGCCCAGCGGGCGGCTTCGCGCACGACGAAGGTGGTGATTTCCGCCGGCGTCGGGTCGCCCAGCGCGACCAGCCCGATGCCCGCCCACCGTTCGCGCGCCGCGGGTTCCGCCATGGCGGCCGAGAGATGCGCGCGCAGCCGCCCGACGATTTCCGGCGACAGTCCCGCCGGGCCGGCGAGCAGGAACCAGTTCGACGCGATCGATCCGGGGAAGCCGGTCTCGACGATGCTCGGCACGTCGGGCACGGAGGGGAGACGGGTTTCGCTTGTCACCGCAAGGCCGCGGATGCTGCCGCCCTGGAGCCCGCCGGTATGCGCGCCCACGGTGTTCCAAAGGGACGTGGTGCTGTTTCCCAGGATCGCCTGTTCGGCATCGGCGGCGCCCCGGAAGGGGACGTGCAGAAGCTCGACCCCGGCTTCCTGCGCCCACAGCATGCCGGCCAGATGGCCGACCGACCCGACGCCGGAGGAACCGAAGCTGACCGCGTCGCGCCGCGCGGCGGCCGCGGTCTTGTAGTCGGCCATGGTGCGGATCGGCCCGTCCCCCTTCACGGCGCAGAGGATCGGCGCGCCGCCGAACATGGTGACGTAGGCGAATGACCGTTCGGGATTGTAGGCCGGGGCTGGCGTCATGCTGACCGACACGGCGAGTGGGCCGGTATTGGTGACCAGCAGCGTGTGCCCGTCAGGCGCGGCGGTCGCGACCTGCGCGGTACCGACCGCGCCGCCGGCGCCGGGGCGGTTCTCGATGATGAAGGGCTGACCGAAGGCACGTTCCATGCCGACGGCCAGATAGCGGATGACGATGTCGGAGGTGCCGCCGGGTGCGTAGGGATTGATGATGCGCACCGGGCGGTTCGGCCAGGCGCCCTGGGCGTTCAGGGCCGGGGCCGCGAGGACGGCCGGGGTCGTGAGAAGCAGGCGTCGGCGAAGCATGATCTTGCCCTTTCCGCAGGCGTTTCCGCGGACCGATCTGCCCATGTGGCGCTCAACGGCGCTCATTGGCGGGCGTCCCGGTCCGCACGAGGTGCGGGCGGAGCAAGTCACATGCCTGGATCGAAACGTATCGGACGGCGCGCGTGCCGACCGATCCTCAGGGCCTGCCTGGAATGGCTGCCAGCGGCCCGCACCCCCACCCGGCTAGCCCCCAGTCAGGATCTGGAATGGGCGGGCCGGGTAAGGACGGGTGCCGGTATCCTCGAGCGGTCGCTCAGCGCTGCGCCGTGGTCGTGCGGCGGATCGGGGCGGGCAGGGGCGCGCGGCGGGCGCCGAGGGAGGTCGTGCTGCGGCTGCCCTGTTCGGTCACGGTGGCGCGGGTGCGCTGCACCGTTGGCCGCGCCGCCGCCTGGCGTGTCGAGGTGCGCGACGGGTTCGTGGCGCGTGGCGCCGTCACGGCGCGCGTCGCCGCGGCGGCTGCCGTGGTGCCGCGCCCGCGGCCGACCGTCGCGCGCGTCGCCGCCGCCCGGCGGTCGGGCGTGCGGGTGGCGACGGTGGCGGCACGGGCGGCGCC
>JAYSDS010000323.1:0-1886 GCA_041914265.1 Roseomonas sp. | reverse complement strand
TCGATGTAGGTGAAGTCGCGCGCCATCCGGCCTTCGCCGAACACGTCGATCGGCTCGCCCGCCAGGATCTTCCGCGTGAAGCTGAAGTAGGCCATGTCCGGGCGCCCCCACGGGCCATAGACCGTGAAGAAGCGAAGGCCCGTCTGGGGGAAGCCGAACAAGGCGCGGTAGGATTCGCTCATCAGCTCGCACGAGCGCTTGGTCGCGGCGTAGAGCGAGACGACCTCCGAACAGGGTTCGTCCTCGCGGAATCCCTCGCCGGACAGCGGGCGATTGCCGTACACGGAGCTGGAAGACGCGTAGACCAGGTGGATGAAGTCCGGAGCGGCCCGGCACGCCTCCAGGATGGAGAGGTGACCGTGAAGGTTGGACCGTTCGTAGGCGAACGGCTGCTCCAGGCTGTAGCGAACACCAGCCTGCGCCGCGAGGTGGACGACCCGGCGGACGCCGTGCCGCTCCATCAGCGCCTTGAGCGCATCCGTGTCCGAGATGTCCAGCCGCTCGAACCGGAAACCGGACAGCGGCTCCAGTTCGGCCAGCCGCGCCAGCTTCAGCGCCGGATCGTAATAATCGTTGAGGTTGTCGATGCCGATCACGCGTTCGCCGCGCTCTGCCAGGTGGCGGGATACGGACGAGCCGACGAACCCCGCCGCACCGGTTACCAGGATCGTGTCGGCCATTCCTTGCACCCTTTCGCGCGAGCTCACCCCTGCTCTCTAGGCAGGCGGGCGGCTCGACACGAATCCTATCATGATGTGCCGCCAGCGCCGATGGCTTAAGCCGAATTGGGAAGCCCGGAACGGGACAGGGGCGCCGCCCGGTCGAGCAACGCCCCTGCCAACAGTTCCGAAGCCGAACCTAGAAGCCGATACGCAGGCCCACGTGCGCGCCCAGCTCGTCGCCATCATCCTTGCCGAAGGTCGACGTGACGTGCGCATCAAGGCTCGCGCCGGGCAGGATCGCCGCGCTGGCGCCCCCGCTCAGGCGGCCGTAGATGCCCTTGTCACGCTCGCCCAGGTTCCAGCTGTTGACGATGGTCGATGCACTGGTCTGCGAGAAGCGGACCACCCGGCCGTCGCCGGAAAACTCCTTCTCCAGCGAGGCGGAGAAGACCGGGCGCAGGCCGATGCCGCCGCCCTCGAAGTCGCCCCGCGCCTCCAGGCCGAGGTTGCCGGTCACCGCCTTGAAGCTCACATCGTCGACGTTGAGCGTAAGCGCGGGATCGCCCTCCTCCGTGTAGCCGTCGACCTTGGCCTTGGCATAATCCAGGGCGACGACCGGGCCGACCCGCAAGGCGCCGAGCGGGGCGAGGTAGCCCGCCTTGGCGCCTGCTGTCCAATGCTTGCCGTCCGGCCGCGCCTTCATGTTGTCGACCACCCCCTCGCGGGTGAGGCGATGCTTGTCCCAGCCGTAGCCCACGTGGCCCTGGATGAAGGCCGGCCCGATCGCGTAGCCGGCGTAACCGCCGATCTGGATCGAACGGGTGCGGTCGCGCGTTGGATTGCCGACGAACTCTGCCCGGCCCCGTGTGTAGTTGGCCGCAACGCCAAGCACGCCATTGCCGAAGCCGAACTCCGCGCCGGCCGTGCCGCCCACGCCGTCTACGTCGAACCGGTCCGTGCTGCGATTGGGATCAATGTCGCGGGCGAAGGTGTCCCCGACCAGGAAGAACTTCACCCCTTCGGCGACCTCGCCATCTCGCGGTGAGCCGAGATCGACCCGCGTGGTCAGCGTGCGGCCGAACTGCCGTGCCGTATCAAGGGCCAAGTCCGACGGAGCAGCAAGCGTCAAGGGCGCCTGCAGCTGCGCCGCCACATATCGCCCGAGGATCGCGAAGCCGTCGGAGGTCAGGTGCAGCGCGTCGCCGTAGAACAGATAGCCCTTGC
>JAYSDS010000322.1:0-1933 GCA_041914265.1 Roseomonas sp. | reverse complement strand
GGGGAACGGCTCCGGCCCAACGACGTCCCGCCAGATGCCGCGTGCGAGGCCGAGGCAGTCGCAGCCGACTCCGCGCAAACTGGCCTGGTCGTGGTAGGGCGTGCCGAGCCAGGATCGCGCGGCGTCGATGACGCGGGCCGGATCGGCGGTCTTCACAGCACGGCCCCCTCATGGCCGCCATCCTTGGTGGCGTAGCGAAGGACTGCGTCTTGCCCTGGGATATGTGGAAAGCCGCGAAAGCTGGCGACATTGGCGAACTTCGTCCCGCAGGTGGCGATCCGCTTGTCGCAGCCCGCGCGGACCACGAAGGCATCCGTCGGCGTGATCGGGCGCACCGGCGCTTCCAGCAGGGTCAGGATCGCCACGCCATCGACGGGGTCATGTGACAGCACTTCCACCCGACGCCCGGCATTGGGGCCGGTCGACCATTCCACCAGCCCGAAAGCGAACCAGCCCGCCGCGAAACTGCCGAGGCCAGATGCCGTGAAGGCCCGGTCCCGCAGCACGTCGATGACCGCGCCGGTCCCCTTGAAGGCCGGAGCGTCGAGGTTCACGGCACAGCGGGTATCGCCCAGCGCGGCGTCGCAGCTCGCCTGGAACGTCCGTCCGACTGTCTGGCCAAGGACATGGGCCAGCGACCGGACCTCCGCCACGAAGGCCAGCCGTCCGCGCCGGATCTGACCGATAGCCCCGCGGCGCAGGAGAACGCGCTGCGCCGGGGCCGACCAGTTCACGCGCCAGACCTCGACAGCGGCGTTGTCCCATCGGCCATCGAGGATGTCCGTCTCCGTGATCCGGTCAGAGGACAGCACGCCTTGCGCGTCTTGCGCGTCCACGGAGAGGTCCGATCCCGATCGGACCTCGGAGGCGGTCAGCCCGCTTTCCGGCTCGAACTCAGTGCCGTCAAAGCTGAGGGTCAGGTCATGGTCGGTGAAGCCGAAGATCACGCCATCGGCGCGGGTGATGCGCCAGCACCAGGCGAGTGTCGTCGTACCCTCGTCGAGATGCGCCTGCAGCGCAGGGTTCAGGGACTTCATGTGCGGATTTCCACGAGGGGGATCGAGGTGATCGACCCGAGGCGTTCGAGGTCGAGGGTGACGTCGAGGGCATCGGTGTCGAAGCGGACGGAGACGTCGAATTCGAAGCCTGCGGTGATGGCGACGCCCGCGGCCGGGGCGGTGGTGAAGGTGATGAGGCCTGTCGCGGTGGAAACCGACCAGCCGGAGCCCTGCGGCGTGCCATTCAGGGCGATGGTGACGGTTCCGGAGACGGGCTTGGTGATGGCCCGGGTCCACGTTTGCGCGCCTGAGGCGTAGCGCTTGGTCAGCTGAAACAGGGTGGCCGCCCCGTTCCCGGTGCCAATGGGCTGATCGGTCGGACCTGGGGTTTGTGATGGCAGGGAGGACTTGAAATCGGCCCAATCCTTGAAGCGGAAACCATGGAGGCGGCCGTTTCTTGCTTCGAAGAAGGCCACGACCGCTGCCAGATCATCGGCGCGGCGGATGCCGTAGGCCACGTCGTAGCGGCGGCGGCTGTTCGCCCAGCTGGCGTTGCGTTCCTCGGCCCCGCTGGCCAGCTCGACGATCTGGGTGCGGCGCTCCGGGCCGCCCCGTGCTCCTCGGCTGATTGCATCGGGAAAGCGGACTTCATGGAAGGCCATGGCTGGTCCTCACATGCCGCGCCGCCCGAGCGACACGGCGCGGGCGATGTCGCTGGCGACCTGCGTCCGGGACTGGCGGAAGCTCTCGGCGTCGCGGGCGTTGATCGTGACATTCACGGTCGAGGCGCCCGCCTGGCCGTAGCCTGCCGCCTCACGGCGCGAGAGCACCCGTTCCCCGCGTTGCAAGATCGCGGGCACCTCATCCGGCCGCAGCCCGGCCCAGCCGCCGCTGTGCATCCGGGGCGCACCCGCAAAGGCCAGGGCCGGGACCAT
>JAYSDS010000321.1:0-1987 GCA_041914265.1 Roseomonas sp. | reverse complement strand
GCCGCGGCTACAAGTTCTCGACCTATGCGACCTGGTGGATCCGGCAGGCCATCACGCGCTCGATCGCCGACCAGGCGCGGACCATCCGCATCCCGGTCCACATGATCGAGACGATCAACAAGCTGGTCCGCACGTCCCGCCAGATGCTGCACGAGATCGGCCGCGAGCCGCAGCCCGAGGAGCTTGCCGAGAAGCTCGGCATGCCTCTGGAAAAGGTACGGAAGGTGCTGAAGATCGCCAAGGAGCCGATCTCCCTCGAAACGCCGATCGGCGACGAGGAAGACAGCCATCTCGGCGACTTCATCGAGGACAAGGCCGCGGTCATCCCGCTGGATGCCGCGATCCAGTCCAACCTGCGCGAGGCCACCACCCGCGTGCTGGCCTCGCTCACGCCGCGCGAGGAGCGCGTGCTGCGCATGCGCTTCGGCATCGGCATGAACACCGACCACACGCTCGAAGAGGTCGGCCAGCAGTTCAACGTGACCCGCGAACGTATCCGCCAGATCGAGGCCAAGGCGCTGCGCAAGCTGAAGCACCCGTCGCGGTCGCGGAAGCTGCGGTCGTTCCTGGATAATTGAGGGCACGACGGAGGGGGCGCCGCCCTCTCCGGACTTGGCCGCCGAAGGCCGAAGGGCCTTGCTGATTTTCTCTGTTCTTCGGCCGTGGTCGTTGGGGGGGCTCTGCCCCTCCGAAGGCCCGGGCCATTGGGAGCCGATTCCTGCCGCCGCGCGCCGATTGCGGTATCAGCACGCGGCGTCCGTTTCCGTGCGCGGATCGTGCCAGACGGGTGCGGCACGCCCCGAATCGAAGGACGGCGCGCCAAAAGACGCGGTCCTTTGGTGAGGAGGATCGGCGGCAGTTGACCGCGCCCCGCATGCCTCCGACAGTCCGGCCAAAATGCTTTGGGGGTCGCACGAATGGCGGCATCGCTTCACGAGGTCCAGGAGGTGACGGTGGACGTCACCTTCCTGCGCATGGACACGCCGCCCGGCGATCCGCCCCGCCCGCTGCCGTCCGAGGTCCATGTGGAGCAGGCGCGCCACTGCTCCGTCCCGTTCTATCGCTATCTCTACGACACGGTGGGCGAGCCCTGGCTGTGGTGGATGCGCCGCACCGCGACGGATGCGGAGCTTTCGGCGCTGCTGTCGCTGTCCGCCATCTCGATCCATGTGCTGATGAAGGATGGCGAGCCGGCCGGCTTCTACGAACTCGACCGGCGTTACCCGCATGCGGTGAACCTCGCCTATTTCGGGCTGATGCCCTGGGCGATCGGCGGCGGGCTGGGCCGGGCCTTCCTGCGCCATGCGGTGGACATGGCCTGGGCCTCGGGCAAGCCGGCGGTGACGGTGAACACCTGCACCGCGGATCATCCGCGTGCGCTGCCGGCCTATCTCGCCGCCGGCTTCCAGCGGCTGCGCACGGTGCGGGAGGTCTGGCCCGTGCCGCGGCGGCTCGGATTGCAGGTGCCGGCGCATCTGGGGCGGTGACGGGGACGGGATTTGCACCGGCGGGCCGCTGGGTCTATCCAGCCGGCCTTCCAGACACAGGGAACCCAGCATGACCCCGGCTGAACGCGCCGCCGTCCAGGCGCATCTGCGCCGCCTTTTCGGCAACAACCGCATCGCCGTGATGGCCCCGGAGCGCAAGGGCGCGAGCGTCGAGCTGCGCGTCGGCGACGAGTTCATCGGCACCATCCACCGCGACGCGGAAGATGGCGAGGTGTCCTACGCCGTGCAGATCGTGGTGCTGTCCGAAGATCTCGAAATGCCGAACTGAGGGATCGGCCGGCGGAGCGTCATACCGCCGGCATCCCTGGTTCACCGAGGCCGGAGCGGCAGCGGGCCGCACCCTGCCCGGCCAGCCCTGATTGCATGGCTGCTGCCGCTGTGGATGTCAGAGGGGCTTTCCTGACTACCCTTATTCTTCCGCTGACGTCGTGGGGGGGGGGGGGGGGGGGGGGGGGGGGGGGGGGGGGGGGGGGGGGGGG
>JAYSDS010000320.1:0-2025 GCA_041914265.1 Roseomonas sp. | reverse complement strand
TTTCGGCCTTTGCTGGGGAGGTGTCGGAGGGGCAAAGCCCCTCTGACATCCACAGCGAGGGTCATCGGGAGGGCCTTTGCTTAGAGATAGCTCCCTCCGTCGCCTTCTCCCTCACACGCCCGGCAGCAGCCCCGCGATGCGATCGAGCCCCGCATCCCGCACCCCCATCTGCTTGAGGTGCTGCACCGTGTTCAGCAGATAGTCCCGGTTCGTGCCGGTCTTTCCGGCCCCGGCCGCGATCACTGCGGCTGCGCGTTCCGGCGGCAGCCGGCCGCAATACATCCGGCAGTCCCGGTTCGCGACATAGGTGACCGCGCGCACGACGCGTCCCGAACCCAGCAGCCGCAGTGGCAGCATGCGGCGGTGATAGACCTGCTCCGCCCCGTCGGGCAGTTCGCGCTCATCGAGATAGGCGAGCACGTTGGTCGCCTCCGCGCCGCTCACGGCATAGGCGACGCCGCGGCATGCCCCCCCGCGATCAAGCCCGAGCACCAGCCCGGGCTGCTCCGGCGTGCCGCGATAATGGTGCGACCATAGACAGAAGCGCCGGTGGAAGCCTCGCAGCAAAGCGGGGTGGCAGGCCACATGCATGAAGCCCGGCCGCCAAATCAGCGATCCATAGGCAAAAACATAGAGATGCCCGTCCGCTTCCAGGCAGTTCCGCGTCGCGTCGTGCTGCATTCCGGCCCGTCCAGGCCGCGGCGATGTCGCCTCGCCGCGGGCGCGGCGCTATACCGCCCGCTGTGACGAGCGCCAAGATACCGGGACGGCCTGGTGGCCGCCGCGCGCTGCGCGGCGTCGGAGCGATGCTGCTTGGCCTGCTGGCGCTCGGGGCGATGGCGCATACCCTGGTCTGGCTCTGGCTGACTGGGAGCCTGACGGTTGGCTTTTCCGACTGGGTAACGCAACAGCGCGCCCGGGGATGGGATGTCGCGCACGCGCTGCCGCAGCGGGCCGGCTGGCCCTTCGCCGCGCGACTGGTGGTACCGGAATTCAGCGTGACGGGCGCCACGCGGGTGGTGCCGCAGGGCTTCGCCTGGGAAGCGGGACGCATCGCCCTCGACCTCACACCCCGGCATCCGGAACGCTTGAGCCTGACCGCCGCGGGACCACAGCGGCTGCGCGTCGGGGCGACCTCCATCCCCTATACGGCGGAGCGGCTGCAGGTGCTCATGCCGCTCGATCCCGCAATGGCATCGCGCCCGACGGAGTTCCGCCTGGAAGGGCTGCGCGCCGCCACGCCGGACGGGCCGGTGACCGCCGCGCAGGTGCTCGCCCTGGCCACGCCTGGCGCCGCCGACGGGGAAGCCGGGCTGCGGCTGCATCTCACCGTATCGCAGATCGTGCTGCCGCCGAGCCAGGAAGCCCATCCCTTCGGGCGGGTGGTCGATTCCGCGACGGCGGACGCCATGCTGTCCGGCCCGCCGCCTTCGCCTATTCCCATGACGGTGCGCGAGCAGGCCGAAGCCTGGCGCGATGGCGGCGGCCGGCTCGAACTCCAGGAGGTTGCCCTGCGCTGGGGCCCGCTGGCCGGGGCGTTGCGGATGACGCTGCGGCTGGACGCGGCGCTGCAACCCCAGGGCAGCGGTCGCCTGGTGCTCGAACGCCCATCGGAGGCACTCGGCGCAGTCGCCGCGGCAGGCATGATCGATCCGCGCACGGCAACCGGCGCGCAGGCCATGCTGGCCCTCGTGGCCCGCGTGCCGGAGCAAGGCGGCCCGCCACAGGTGGATGTGCCGGTCGCGCTTGAGCGCGGCACCGTGTCGGTCGCACGCATCCCACTGGTGCGGCTGGGTCCCGTCGTCTGGCCGCGGACCGCGCCGCGGATCCTGTGACGACACGCGCGCGAGGAGCAAGCGCTCGACGGTCGGAGGGGGGTTTGCGCTTCTCCGGCGCCTCGCCTGACGGGGCCGATGGTTGTGTTGGCGCGTGAACATCCGATAGGCGCGATATTTGTTGGTGGCGATGGGGATGGAGAGGGGCTCTGCCCCTCTCCAAACCTCACCCCGCCAAAGGCCGAAAGGC
>JAYSDS010000319.1:0-2080 GCA_041914265.1 Roseomonas sp. | reverse complement strand
TGGGGAGGTGTCGGAGGGGCAAAGCCCCTCTGACATCCACAGCGGAAGTAGCCGGATCATCGGGAAAGCCTTTGCCGGTCTGGACCGCATGCCTGTGTTGCCCGGTGCCAGCGGCCCGCATTCCAAAGGGCTCCGGGGAAGGCAAAGCTCGCCCGCCGCCTGTAGACATTTAGGAATTTAGGTTTTTACGCGGGCTCGCTTTGGACAAACGACCGCCCTTGATGTTATGAACATATCAAGAACACACCGAGTCGTCCAGCGGCGAACCGAGCCGCGCCTCGGGTTGCAGCGCGGCGCCCCCGGGTCTATGCGCCCGCCCCATGAGCGACCTCCTCCCCATCCGCCGTGCCCTGATCTCCGTCTCCGACAAGACCGGGCTGATCGAATTCGGTCGTTTCCTCGCCGCGAAGGGGGTGGAGATCCTGTCCACCGGCGGCACCGCCAAGGCGTTGCGCGACGCCGGCGTGCCGGTGAAGGACGTCTCGGAGCACACCGGCTTTCCGGAGATCCTCGACGGCCGGGTAAAGACCCTGGTCCCGCAGGTGCATGGCGGCATTCTCGGCCGCCGGGACCTGCCCGAGCACCTGGCGCAGATGGAGGCGCACGCCATCGCCCCGATCGACCTGGTGGCGGTGAACCTCTACCCCTTCGAGGCGACGGTCGCGAAAGGCGCGAGCTTCGAGGATTGCATCGAGAACATCGACATCGGCGGCCCGGCGATGATCCGCTCCGCGGCGAAGAACCACGCCGGGGTGGCGGTTCTCACCGAACCCCAGCACTTCGCCGAGATTCAGGCCGAGATCGAGACGCAGGGCGGCACGACGCTGGCCACCCGCCGGCGCCTCGCCGCCGCCGCCTATGCCCGCACCGCGGCCTATGACGCGGCGATCTCCACCTGGTTCGCGCAGCAGGAACAGCAGGATTTCCCCCCGCGCCTCGCCTTCGCCGGCGTGCTGCGCCAGGGCCTGCGCTATGGCGAGAACCCGCACCAGAAGGCCGCTTTCTACACCGACGGCAGTAACCGCCCCGGCATCGCCACGGCGAAGCAGATCCAGGGCAAGGAGCTATCCTACAACAACATCAACGACACCGACGCCGCCTTCGAATGCGTCGCGGAATTCGACCGCCCGGCCATCGCCATCATCAAGCACGCCACCCCCTGCGGCGTCGCGGTGGCCGAGGACCTGGTGACCGCCTGGGATCGCGCCTTCCTGTGCGATCCGGTTTCCCCTTTCGGCGGCATCGTCGCGGCGAACCGCGTGCTCGACGCCGCGGCGGCCGAGAAGATCGCGGCCATCTTCACCGAGGTGGTGATCGCCCCGGATGCCGATGAGGCGGCGCGCGCCATCTTCGCGCGGAAGAAGAACCTGCGCCTGCTGCTGACCGGCGCCATGCCGGACCCGGCCGCGCCGGGCATGACCTTCAAATCCGTCTCGGGCGGCTTCCTCGCGCAGTCGCGCGACGCCGGCCATGTCGCGGAATCGGCGCTGAAGGTGGTCACGCAGCGCGCGCCCAGCGCCGCGGAACTGCGCGACCTGCTCTTCGCCTTCCGCGTCTGCAAGCATGTGAAGTCCAACGCCATCGTCTACGCCAAGGGCGAGGCCACGGTGGGCATCGGCGGCGGCCAGCCGAACCGCGTGGACAGCGCCCGCATCGCCGGGTGGAAGAGCGAGGAAGCCGCCAAGGCCGCGGGCCTGCCGGAACCGCTGGCACGCGGCAGCGTGGTGGCGTCCGACGCCTTCTTCCCCTTCGCGGACGGGCTTGAGGCGGCCGTGGCGGCCGGCGCGACGGCCGTGATCCAGCCGGGCGGGTCGATGCGCGACGCCGAGGTGATCGCGGCGGCGGACAAGGCCGGGCTGGCGATGGTGCTCACGGGGATGCGGCATTTCCGGCACTGAGGGCACCCGGGGGCTGGCCCGTCGAAGGGCGACGGGTCCACGTAGAATTGGAGGGGCTTTGCCCCTTCGGGCCACCTCGGCAAAGGCCGATGGGGGCTCGGCTGATGGCGCTGGCGGCGAGGGGGGGGGGGGGGGCGGGGCCCCCCCCCCCCCCCCCCCCCCCCCGACCCGCCCCCACGACG
>JAYSDS010000318.1:0-2097 GCA_041914265.1 Roseomonas sp. | reverse complement strand
CCTTTGCTGGGGAGAGTTCGAGAGGGGCAAAGCCCCTCTCGCTTCCACAGCGGAAATAGCCGGCCAATCAGGAAGGCCTTTCGGCCTTTGCCGGGGCGGCTTGGAGCGCCAAGACCTCTCCAACTCCCACAGCGGAAGCGATGGGATGCCCAGCAGTGTCTTTCAGCCGCCGACGTTACCCGGCAGCGTATTCATGGCGGGGAGGGGCCCGGCGCCGGCCCCTCTCCGCATCCCGTCACAGCGCCTGCATCGGCACGGCGATCGCCCCATCCATCCGCCAGGCACCGAGCGTGTTCCACCCGCGCTCATACTGCGGCGGGATGCCCAGCGCATCGACCCGGCCGAGTTCCGCCGCCGCGCGCATCGGCCAATAGGGTTCGCGCAGCAGCACGCGGGCGAGCAGGACCAGGTCGGCTTTGCCTTCGGTCAGGATCTCCTGCGCGTGCTTCGGTTCCGTGATCAGCCCGACCGCGGCGACGGGCACGTCCGCGCCCTGCTTCACCGCGGCTGCCCCCGGGACCTGGTAGCCCGGCCCGAGCGGGATCTTCTGACCGGCATCCAGCCCGCCCGAGGACACGTCCAGCACATCGATCCCCAGCGCCTTCACACGGCGGGCGAGCTCCACGCTCTCCTCGGTGGTCCAGCCGCCTTCGACCCAGTCGGTGTGGGAGATGCGCAGCGCCAGGGCAACATCGCCCGGGATCGCGGCGCGCACCGCCCCGGTCACCTCGCGCAGGAAGCGGGTGCGGCCCTCGAAATCGCCGCCCCAGCTATCGTTCCGGCGGTTGCTCACCGGGCTGAGGAACTGGTGGCCGAGATAGCCATGCGCGCCATGGATCTCGATGAGGCGGTAGCCCGCCTTCACCGAACGCTTCGCCCCATCGACGAAGGCGGCGATGGTGGCGCCGATCTCGGCCTCGGTCATGGCGTGGGGCATGGCGAAGCCCTCGAAGGCCTCGGCCGAGGGCGCCATGGTGGTCCAGGAATTCTTCGCCGGCCCATGCACCCAGGGTGCGGCGCGCGACGCCTTGCGACCGGCATGGGCGATCTGGATGCCGGCGACCGAGCCCGTGGCATGGACCGCCGCGACGATGCGCTCATGCGCCTCCATCTGCGTATCGTTCCAGATGCCGACATCGGCGGGGGTGATGCGCCCTTCCGGCACCACGGCCGAGGCCTCGGTGATCACCAGCCCCGCGCCGCCGACGGAACGCGAGACCAGGTGTTGCATGTGCCAGTCGGTCGGCACGCCGTCGTCGCGGCACGAATACATGCACATGGGCGAGACGCCGATGCGGTTCTTCAGCGTGACGCCGCGCAGGGTGAAGGGCGAGAAGAGATCGCTCACGAGGCAGGACCCTCATTGTGGGATGGCGAGGACCACGGGGGCAGGCGCCCCAGCCGGTTCTCCATGATGGCGAACCATGTGGGTTCTCCCGCCGGCCTGGGAAGGAGCCGGCCGGAAGCGTCGCTTGCGAACCGGGAAAGCGTCACCGCGTCGCGGACATTGCCGCCCACCGCCTCGACCACGCCGGGGGCGATGCGCACGACGATGTCGCAATGCATGGGGCGGAAGCGGCCGATCTCCGCGAGCCGGTCGCGCCAGGAGGCGAGCGGCGCGCGCGAACGGTCCGCGCAGACCAGGTCGCCCACCCGCGGCGCGCGCTCGGCGACCTCATGCGGGACGAAAGGCGCAGTCGCCGGAAAGCGCTGCGCATCCCCGATCAGCGCATCCAGGTAGAAGGCATGCGCGGCCGAAGGCGGGAATTCGCGGCCATCCACCCCCGCGCTGCGCATCACGAAGGAGATGAAGGCGGCCGACCAAGCCGGTTCCCGCCACAGGCCGGGATCGCCGTCCCGGTACAAGACACGGTTGCGGGCGATCGGGCCGGACCCTTCCGGCACGGCGCGCCAATAGGCCAGCACGCGCGGGAAATTGGCCGGGGCGGATTCGAGGTTCGGCGGTGCGGCGACGGCATCCTGGCGGCCCCAATCCACCCATTCGGCCTCGGCGATGCGCAGCATGCGTTCGCGTGCGGCGGGCGGATAGGAAAGCGGGGGTTCGGGGGGCGGGGCGGGGGCGGCGCAGGCCGACAA
>JAYSDS010000317.1:0-2132 GCA_041914265.1 Roseomonas sp. | reverse complement strand
CCAGCGGGCGGCGCACCGCGGCGATGCTCGGCCAGGTGTCGCGCACCTTCCAGGAAGTGCAGCGGCCGCTGCTGACCCCGGACGAGTGCCTGCGCATGCCCGGTCCGCGCAAGGGCGCCGATGGTCACATCGAGGCGCCGGGCGACATGGTCGTGTATGTGGCCGGGTTTCCGGCGATCTACGGCAAGCAGCCGCTCTACTTCAAGGACCCGGTGTTCCGCGCCCGGGCCGCGGTGCCGGCGCCCGCGGTCAGTGATCGCCTGGTCGCCCTCGCCGATACGGCGGATGCGGGCGAGGCCATCCGGCTATGAGTGCGGCGCGAAGCTTCGCGTCCGGCAGCCGGCGCGGGCGGAACCGGGTGCACCGGCCCGTGGGCCGGATCGCCGCCGGTCTGGCGCTGGCGGGGGCCGTCGTGCTCGCCGGGGCGGCGCTCGCCCAGGTGGCGGGCGTGCGCGTCAACACGACGCGCAGCATTCCGGTCGGTCTCTACCGGGTGAGCAGTGCGCCCGTGATACCCGGTGTCTACGTGCTGGTCTGCCCCCCGCCCACCCCGCTTTTCGATGAAGCCCGGGCCCGCGGCTACCTGGGCGCGGGTTTCTGCCCGGGTGGCCACGGCTACCTGATGAAGCGCCTCGTCGCCGCGCAGGGGGACGAGATCGCGGTGTCCGATGCGGGGGTGTCGGTCAATGGCGTGCTGCTGGCGCTCACGGCGCCGCGGGCGACCGATGCCGGCGGACGGCCCCTGCCCCGCTGGCGGACGGGTCCTTACCGGCTCGGGGCCGCGGAGGTCCTGCTGATGTCGGAGATCAGCGCCACATCCTTTGATGCCCGTTACTTCGGGCCCGTTTCGCGCACGCAGGTCGTGACCGCGCTGGCCCCGATCCTCACCTGGTAGCGGGCGGCCGGCGTGGCAACGGAGGCCGTCTCGCTGTTCATCGCCGTGCGGCGCGCCAGGGCGCCCGTCACGGTTTCACCCCAGCACGAAGAGGAGTCCCGACCATGACCGAGCCCATTCCTGATCTCGCGTCCGACCCCGACGCCACCTCCGCCAATGCGCGGGAGCCTGCGACCGGCACGATCTCCGCCACGATTGCCGCAAAACTCGTCGATGCGATGACGCCCGGCTACCGGGTGGAGTTCGATCCGTTCGAGGCCGAGCGCGCGGGCGCCTTCGTGGAAGACGCCCTGAGCGAAGCGGATGCCGTCGAGAGCCAGCTCGAGCGCCTCGAGTCGGCCGTCCCCGGCCGTGCGCGGGAGGGCTGAGATCATGGCCGAGACCCGGAAGCCATTCCACGAGACGGTGGCCGAGCGTCTGATCGCCCAGCTCGAAGCCGGCACCGCGCCCTGGCAGCGGCCGTGGGCGCCCGGTGAGCCGGGCGCCGTCCTGCCGCTCAATCCGACCACCGGCAAGCGCTACAAGGGCATCAACGCGATCCACCTGATGAGCCAGGGGCGCGCCGACAACCGGTGGATGACTTACCGGCAGGCCGCTGCCGCCGGGGCCCAGGTGCGCAAGGGCGAAAAAGGGACGCCCGTCCAATACTGGCAGTTCAGCGAAGAGCAGGTCCGGCGTGACGAAGCGGGCCGCCCGGTGCTCGATGGCGACGGCGAGCCGGTCAAGCAGACCGTCCAGCTCGAGCGCCCCCGCGTCTTCTTCGCCACCGTGTTCAATGCCGAGCAGATCGACGGTCTGCCGCCGCTGGCGCACACGGCGCCGGCGTGGGATGCGCTTGAGCGGGCCGAGCGCATCCTGGCCGCCTCGGGGGCGGTGATCCGCCACGCCGAGCAGAGTCGGGCCTTCTATTGGCCCGCGACCGACACGATTCATCTGCCCGAGCGCAGCCAGTTCCCGGGCGCCGACACCTACTATGCGACGGCCCTGCATGAGCTTGGGCACTGGACCGGGCACGCGTCCCGCCTCGCCCGCGACCTCGTGCATCCGTTCGGCAGTGAGGGGTACGCGCAAGAAGAGCTGCGCGCCGAGATCGCCTCGATGATCCTCGGCGACGAGCTGGGCATCGGGCACGATCCGGGGCAGCACGCCGCCTACGTCGGTTCATGGATCAAGGCGCTGCGGGACGATCCGCTGGAGATCTTCCGGGCGGCGGCCGAGGCCGAGAAGATCAAGGACT
>JAYSDS010000316.1:0-2187 GCA_041914265.1 Roseomonas sp. | reverse complement strand
CACCATCATGCAGATGGATGCCGGGCTGGACACCGGGCCGATGCTGCTGCGCCGTCCCGAGCCCATCCTGCCGACCGACACCACCGCCACGCTGCATGACCGCCTCGCCGCGCTCGGCGGCGAATGCATCGTCGCGGCGCTCGGCGCGCTGTCGGCTGGCGGCCTCGTCGCCACGCCGCAGCCTGAAGCGGGCGTCACCTACGCCGCCAAGATCGGCCGTGCGGAGGCCTCCATCGACTGGACCAGGCCGGCAGTCGACATCGAGCGCGCGATGCGCGCCTTCGATCCCTTCCCCGGCCTCTCATCCTCGCTGCGCGACACCGTGGTCAAGTTCTGGTCGGCGCAGGTGGTCGATGCCGATGGCGTGCCGGGCACGGTGCTCGCAGCCGGTGACGATGGCATCGTCGTGGCCTGCGGCCGGGGCGCATTGCGGTTGACGCTGTTGCAGCGTCCCGGCAGCCGACGCCTGCCCTGCGGGGAATTCCTGCGCGGTTTCGCGGTCTCTGTCGGCGAGCGTTTCTCCATCGGCGGAACGCATGCCGCTTGAGATTGCGGCGCAGCGACCCCATCTAGGGCGCTGAAACCGGTTCAATCGAGAGGAAGGCCGCAATGTTCGGAAACTGGATCAAGACCTCCATCCTGATGGCAGGCATCGTCGCGCTGTTCGGCGCGATGGGCGCGGCGATCGGCGGCCGCCAGGGCATGCTGCTGGCCTTGCTGATGGGCGGCGCAATGAACGTCTGGGCTTACTGGTTCTCGGACAAGATGGTGCTGCGCATGTACAACGCGCAGGAAGTCGACGCCACCACCTCGCCCTACCTGTACAACATGGTGCAGGGCCTCGCGCAGCGCGCCGGTCTGCCGATGCCCAAGGTCTACATCATCGACGAGGACCAGCCCAACGCCTTCGCCACCGGCCGCAACCCGGAGCATGCTGCGGTTGCGGCCACCAGCGGCATCATCCGCATGTTGTCCGAGCGCGAGCTGCGCGGCGTGATGGCGCACGAGCTGGCGCACGTGAAGAACCGCGACATCCTGATCTCGACAATCTCGGCCACCGTCGCCGGCGCGATCTCGATGCTGGCCAACTTCGGCATGTTCTTCGGCAATCGTGACAGCGAGGACCGGCCCAACCCGATCGTGTCGATCGCGATGATGATCCTCGCGCCGCTGGCCGGCATGCTGATCCAGATGGCGATCAGCCGCACGCGCGAATTCGGCGCCGATCGCGGCGGCGCGGAAATTTCCGGGGATCCGGAAGCGCTTGCCAGCGCGCTCGCCAAGATCGACGCCTACGCGCGCGGCATCCCGATGCACACCGCCGATGAGCATCCCGAGACCGCGCAGATGATGATCATGAACCCCCTGTCGGGCGGGGGGCTGCGCAGCCTGTTTTCCACCCATCCGGCCACCGAGGAGCGCATCGCCCGGTTGCGTGCGATGCGCTGATCGACCAGCCTGCCGCGTGTCGGGGCACGAAGCGTGCTCGCGATACCTTGAGGCGGATTGAAGCGGGGCAGATTGTTCAATAACGGGACAATCTGCCCCGTTTCTTTACGCTCCATTGCCGCAGTGCGCCTGAATTCGTCCTTCTTCGTGGGGGTATGGAATTTGCTGATAGATCAATGCAGTTCCGTCCACATCCAGGAGGAAACGAGGCAATGCAAGTCTCCAGACGCGGATTCTTCAAGGTCTGCGCCGCGGGCATGTCGGGCTCCAGCCTGGTCGCGATGGGGTTCGCTCCCACCGCCGCCCTCGCTGAAGTCCGGACCTTCAAGCTCGCGCGCACCACCGAAACACGCAACACCTGTCCGTACTGTTCGGTCGGGTGCGGCATCATCATGTACAGCCTGGGCGACAAGGCCAAGAACGTTCAGGCGGAGATCATGCACATCGAGGGCGACCCGGACCACCCGGTCAACCGCGGCACGCTGTGCCCGAAGGGCGCCGGCCTGCTCGACTTCGTGCATAGCAAGAACCGGCTGAAACATCCGGAAGTGCGCGAGCCGGGCAGCAAGGAGTGGAAGCGCATCACCTGGGACGAGGCTTTCACCCGCATCGCCCGCCTGATGAAGGAAGACCGCGACGCCAACTTCATCGCCAAGAACGCCGACGGCGTGACGGTGAACCGGTGGCTGACCACCGGCTTCCTCGCCGCCTCCGCCTCCAGCAACGAATCCGGCTACA
>JAYSDS010000315.1:0-2217 GCA_041914265.1 Roseomonas sp. | reverse complement strand
CACACCCAGATCGCCCAGCGCGTCTTCAACACGCCCCTGATGGTCGATCCTGCCAAGGCACTGGCCTTCCTGACCGGGCTTGGCCCTCGGATCGTGGGGCGGGTGGTGAGCATCGAGGGTATGGCTGTGGATCCCGCGGATCAGGCCGCTGCCACCCTGCCCGCTCGGGGCTCGCTGTTCGGCGACGACCTGACCAGCCGTCAGGCGCGGAACGGAAGCCAGCCCTTCGCGGTCGTCGATGGGATCGCGGTCATCGAGATCGCGGGCACGCTGGTGCATCGCGGCGCGTGGATCGGGCAATCCTCCGGTCTGACCTCCTACGAGGGGATTGCGGCCCAGCTGCAGGCGGCGGTGGTTGACCCTGCCATCCGCGGCATTGCGCTCGACATCGACAGCTTTGGCGGCGAGGTGGCAGGCGCCTTTGACCTGGCCGACCGCATCCGGGCGGCGCGGCAGGTCAAACCCGTGCAGGCCTTCGTCGCTGACCATGCCCTGTCCGCCGCCTATGCGCTGGCCTCACAAGCAGACCGCATCATCCTGCCTCGCACTGGTGCCGTCGGCAGCATCGGCGTCGTGGCCATGCACAGCGACATGAGCGGCGCGCTCGACCAGAAGGGCATCGCCGTCACGCTGATCCACGCTGGCGCTCGCAAGGTCGATGCGAACCCTTACCAGCCCCTGCCCGAGGCCGTCCGAGCCAGGATCGCGGGCGAGTTGGAAGACCTCCGCCAACTCTTTGCCGAGACCGTCGCCGAGGGCCGCGGCCAGCGCCTCGACACCCAACGCGCGCTGGGCACCGAAGCCGCCGTCTTCCGCGGCGAGGCGGCCGTCTTCGCCGGTCTTGCCGACGAGGTGGCCGATCCCGTCACCGCCTTCCGCGCGTTCACCGCCGCACATCGCGGCACAATCACCCCCAGAGGAAAGGGCTCGATGATGACCACCGCCCCCGAAGACCATGCGCAGCCTGCGGTCGCGCCTGCCGCAAGCACCCCGCCGGAACCGGCCCCGCCCGCGGCAAGCGCGCCGCCGCAAACCACGGCGGCCGCCATGTCGCCCGAAGCAATCCGGGCCGAGGCGGCCGAGGTCGCGCAGGTCTGCGCGCAGGCGGCGCGCCTCGGCATCCAGATCGACGCTGCGGATGCCGTCGCCAAGGGCGTGAAGCCCGAAGCCCTGCGCGCCAAGGTCCTGGCCGATCTCGCCGCGCGCAGTGATGCCGCGGGCATCATCGCCACGGCCCCGGCGGCTGGCGCGAAGGAAAGCCCCATCGTCGCGGCCGCGAAGAAATCGGCCGCTGCCTCGCGCTGACAATTCTGCCCGCGCTGGGCGCCCCCATCCCCCAACATCCTGGAGACTGAACCATGCCCGTCCTGACGGAACCGCCCAGCATGGGCGATGTCCTCAAATATGAGGTCAACCCGAACTACACCCGCGAGGTGGTGACGCTGCTCGCCGGCATGCCCTATCCCGTCGGCTCGGTGCTCGGGAAAATCACGGCCAGCGGCAAGTATACCCTGTCGCCCGCGACCGGGGCCGACGGGTCGCAGGTCGCCACGGCTGTCCTGCTTTACGCCGTCGACGCCACGCTGGCCGATGCCACGGGCATTGTGCTGGTCCGCGGTCCCTCGATCGTGTCGCGCGCAGCCCTCGCCTACGGCGCAACGGTCGATGACGGCACCAAGATCGCCGCCAAGATCACCCAGCTGGGCTCTGTCGGCATCATCGCCCGCGACGGCGTCTGACGCCGCCCACCCGACCGCGCCCATCCCCTCATCCCCCGGAGCATCCCCATGACCCTCGTCCGCAATCCCTTCGACGCTGGCGGCTATTCGCTGGCCGAGATGACGCAGGCCATCAACATCCTGCCCAACCTCTACACCCGCCTCGCCCAGATCGGCCTCTTCCGCTTCGAAGGGGTCAGCCAGCGCTCGGTCATCATCGAGCAGTACGAAGGCGTCCTGAGCCTTCTGCCCTCCGTCCCCCTCGGCGGCCCAGCCACAGTCGGCACCCGCGAAGGCCGGTCCATGCGGTCCTTCGCCCTGCCGTGGATCCCGCATGACGATGTGGTCCTGCCGGCCGACATCCAAGGCGCCCCCGCGCTGGGCGCTTTCGATGCAGCCGATCCCCTTGTGGAGGTGATGAACCGGAAGCTCCTGCTGATGCGGCGCAAGCATGCCCAGACGCGGGAATACATGGAGATGAACGCGCTGCGCGGCATCG
>JAYSDS010000314.1:0-2222 GCA_041914265.1 Roseomonas sp. | reverse complement strand
TTAAGACAGTCGCTCCAAACCTCCCCGCCAAGTGCTTGGAGCACTTGGAACGCAATCTGTTGGTGTCGGGCGCAACGGCTTTGCCGTCCCCATCAAACGCCCTTCGTGCGCAAGGGCGTCTTTCGGCGTCATTCCGGCCGTGGCGCACCGCGCCAAGTGGAGGTTTGCAAAGGCCCTTCGGCCTTTGCTGGGGAGAGTTCGAGAGGGGCAAAGCCCCTCTCGTTTTCACAGCGGAGGTAGACGGGCAATCAGGAGAGCCTTTGCAAACCTCAACCTGATGTCGGGCGCCATCGGCAGAATGATGCCGGGAGCTGCTCTTGCGCCCGAAGCCGGTTGCGCGGGCTTGGCATCGAACCAGCCAAGCCCTGGCGCCCGGTGCCGAAATCCGCTCTCACGCCCAAAACGCGACGATCGGCGGTCCAGGCGGCACTGCCACCTGGCGAACGTCGGGGCCGAGCCCCCGGTGGCCCACGTCATGCCGTCACGAAGGCCTCGGGAAGCCTCCACACGGCAAGGTCCGGGTCATGCCGTGCCCGGCACCGCCACCCCGATCAACGCGTCCCGCGTCACCAGCGATGCCAGCCGCGCCTCGTCCCAGCCTTCCGTTCCGGCCGGGCGCAACGGCAGCACCATCCAGCGGTAGTCCGCCGTGCTGTCCACGACCCGCAGTTCGACATTGTCCGCGAGGTTCAGTCCCCATTCCGCCAGCACCGCCCGGGGTTCGCGCACGGCGCGGGACCGATAGGCGAAGGATTTGTACCAGTTCGGCGGATAGCCGAGCACCGCGCGCGGGTAGCAGGAGCACAGGGTGCAGACGACCAGGTGATGCCGCGTCGGCGTATTCTCCAGCACGCCCAGCGGCGGCGCGCCGGCCATGGACACGCCCATCTGCTCCGCCGCGGCCTTGCCGTCGGACAGCAGCAGGGCGCGATAGGCCGGGTCGGTCCAGGCCTTGGCGACCATGCGCGCGCCGGTCTCCGGACTGGCGCGGTCGGTGCTGGCCTGGCGCTCGGCGATCTCCGCCTCGGTGACGATGCCCTGGGTTTCGAGCGCGGCCATCAGCCGATCGAGCAGGGCGATGCTGTCGGGGCGCGGGGGCGCGGCCATGGTCAGGCTTCCTCCAGCCAGTGTTCGAAGACTTCCACCATCACCGTGTCGCCGGACCGACCCTCATGGAACAGCGGCTCCTGCGCGAAGAGCACATGGTACAGCGTGCGCTTCGGTGCCGGCCGGGCAAAGGCGAGGTCCTCGGGGTTGGCGAAGGCGCCAAGCGGGCGGACCACCGTCCCGGTCCGGCCACGGATGTAATGCGGCGTGCGGATGTGGCAGGGGCCGCGCGTCTCGGGCCAGTCGTCCTTCACGCGCACCGCCGCGCCGGGGGCGAAGCGGGCGGTCATTCCACCGCCTCCTTCGCGACCACGCCCTTCTCGACCATCAGCAGCGTGATGGAGCGCAGCCAACGCTCGTAATAGCCGAGCGCGAAGTACTCAGCCTCGGGAATGGATTCGATGCCGCGGCGGAGCTCGTCCACCGTCATCAACCCCTTCTGAGCGAGGATCTGACGCAGCGCGTCCACCTTCTTGCCGAAGGCATCGGGCGGCGCTTCGTCATGTTCGACCGGGGTGCAGCGGAACCGAGCCGCGCCGCCGAGGTCGTGGATGGCAGGGATGGGCGCTTCTTCCGACATGCGCGAAAGCTAGGCTCGCCGGCGCGGTCGCGTCCAGCGGCGCGCTATTTGATCTCCTCGTCCGGCATCACGCCCCAAAGCTCGGCGCGCCGGATATAGCCGCGGTAGTCGCCGGTCTGCGCCTCGCACCAGGGGTTGCCCGGCTCGCAGTGGCGCAGCCGGACGATGACGCCGGGCCGCAGCCGGGCAACCGGTGCGGCGTCGGCCTCGGGGCGCCGGCGCAACGACGTCTCGCTGCCCGGGGCGCCGCGCACGATGGCGCTGCGCCGGCCCATCAGAGTGGATTGGTGAACCCAACCCTCGGTGCCGTCGGGATCGCGGATGCGGCGCCAGAGCTCGAATTCGCGGGTGATCTCGACCGGCAATTCGCGCCGCTGATAGGTCCATTCGATGGGGAAGCGCGTGCCCGGGCCGGTGCGCAGGTTCACCTCATCCGAACGCAGCGCGGCGAAGCGCGGCAGGGGCAGGTTCGTCACCGACCCGACGGCGGATTGCGGTTCGTGCGGCGGGCTGGGCTGGGCCGGTTCCGGCGGCC
>JAYSDS010000313.1:0-2276 GCA_041914265.1 Roseomonas sp. | reverse complement strand
GTGCCGCCACCGGCTCTGTGGAGCGCCTGCACAGCGTGATCGTGCCCGAGAGCATCGCACCGGAGACCCCGCGGCTGACCCCGATGGGTGAATACGCGATGGCCGAGGCCACCGGCCGGTTGCCGGTGATCGACAGCGGGCCTGACAGCGCCTGCTGCACCTGGATGACGGTATCGCCCTCGTCGAAGCGGCCGCTTGCGTTGCGGTCCTGGAACATGATCCAGCCCTGCTCCCAGCCGCCGGCCGTGGTGCAGGCCAGCCCATCGGCGGACTTGCACATCAGGACCCGGTCACCGCGCTTGCGCGCCTCGCTGCGCGCGAGGCGCAGCGAGCTGAGCAGGCTGTTGGCGGCCCCGGTGAGCCGCACCGAATCGGCCAGCCGCGTGAGCGACGGCGCGGCCATCGAGACCATGGTGCCGATGATGGCCAGCACGATGGCCAGCTCGATGAGGGTGAAACCGCGCACGGGGCGCGGGGCGGGTGCTGCGCGCAGCGCGCGGCGGTCGGGTGCGGCGGGGTGGTTCATGGCTGGAAACTCTAGGTTTCACCCCCCTCGGCCGGCTGTGCGCCGTGACCGCCGTGACAGTGAGATAGTGGCGGCATGAAGCCGGACGAAATCACAGCCGCGGAGGCCGCGGCCCTGACCGAGGCCCAGACCCTGGCGCGCCAGGCCGTGGGCCTGACCGAACCCAATCCACGCGTCGGTTGCGTCATCCTCGCCGCCGACGGCCGGGTCCTCGGCCGCGGCCACACCCAGCCCGCCGGACAGGCCCACGCAGAGGTCATGGCGCTGGCAGACGCCGCCGCCCGCGGCCACGACGTCCGCGGCGCCACGGCCGTCGTCTCGCTGGAGCCGTGCGCCCACCAGGGACGCACCGGCCCCTGCTGCGACGCCCTCGCCGCCGCCGGCATCGCCCGGGTGGTGGCCTCGCTGCGCGACCCCAACCCCCTGGTGGCCGGCCAGGGCCTGGCCCGCCTGCGCGCGGCCGGCGTCCAGGTGGTCGAGGGCCCGGGCGCCGAGGCGGCACGCGAGCTCAACATCGGTTTCCTCCACCGGATGACGCACGGCCTGCCCTGGGTGCGGATGAAGGTGGCGGCCTCGCTGGACGGCCGCACCGCGCTGGACAACGGCGCCAGCCAGTGGATCACCTCCCCCGAGGCGCGCCAGGACGGCCATGCCTGGCGGCTGCGCGCCGGGGCCGTGCTCACCGGCATCGGCACCGTGCTCGACGACGACCCGCTGCTCGACGTGCGGCTGGTCCCCGCGCCGGCTCAGCCCGCCCTGGTGGTGGTGGACAGCCGGCTGCAGCTGCCGGCCGAAGCCCGCCTGTGGGGCGTGCAGCGACCGCTGATCATCTACGGCGCCGTGCCGGACGCCGCTCGCCAGGCGGAACTGTCCGCCCGCGGCGCCACCGTGGTGCTGCTGCCGGGGCCGGGCGGCAAGGTCGATCTCGCCGCCCTCCTGCGCGACCTGGCTGCCCGGGACATCAACGAGCTGCACGTCGAGGCCGGCCACAAGCTCAACGGCTCCCTCCTGCGGGCCGGGCTGGTGGACGAGCTGCTGGCCTACGTCGCGCCCTGCCTGCTGGGCACCGGCCGGCCCCTGGCCGAGCTCGGCGCCCTGGAGCGGCTGGACGACCGGCTCGCCTTCGAGTTCACCCAGGTCGACCGGGTCGGCCCCGACGTGCGGCTGCTGGCGCGCGCCCGCGGCCCGCGACCCACGCCGGCGAGCAACTGATCACGCCCGCGCGGGCACCCCCGACCGCCGGTCGGTGAGTGCCCGCCACCGGTCCGGCGCCCGTTGGCGCCCCGCGCGACCGCACGAATACTCCGCCCCATGGACAAGATGCGCGGACTGACTCTCATCGAGCTGCTGGTCACCATGGCCATATTGGCGATCCTCATGGGGCTGGCGGCGCCTTCGTTCCTGCGCACCGTGCGGTCGAATGACATGTCTACCGCGGTGAACACGTTCCTGGCTGACATGCGGTACGCCCGCAGCGAGGCGGTCAGACGGGGGGGGCGCGTAGCACTTTGCCGTACGGACTCACCCGAAGCCACCCCCCCAAGCTGCGCTGCTGATGCCGGCAGCACAGGCAAAGGCTGGGCAACAGGCTGGGTCATCTTTCACGACCTGGATGCAAGCGGCGGCTTCTCGACGGGCGACGCCGTGCTGCGAGTCCAAGCCGGGCTGGGCTCCGTTGACACGGTGCTGGAGGGAACATCGACCGCGTCCACGACCTTCCGGTTCACCGCCACCGGCCGGCTTGCCGATG
>JAYSDS010000312.1:0-2283 GCA_041914265.1 Roseomonas sp. | reverse complement strand
TCCCCAGCAAAGGCCGAAAGGCCTTTGCAAACCTCCACTTGGCGCCGTGCGCCACCGACAGAATGGCGGCGAAGGCCGCTCCTGCCCCGAAGCGTGCTGCGAGGGTCTGGCATCGGCCTCGCGCCTGGAGCCAAGTACCGGCGGTCCGGGCTACCCCGCAGCGTGGCGAGGGTGAGCTCTGCGAAGGGCCGGCGCACGCCCCATCGGCGCGCTACGGCGCTGGCCGCCAGCCTGGCCGCGCCAGTTCGAACCCCGCGAAATCGAAGGCCGGCGACACGGTGCACCCCACCAGCGTCCAGCGCCCCAGAGACACCGCGGACTGCCACCACCCCTTCGGCACCAGCCCGAAGGGCCGCTGATGCCGCGCGAGGTTCGGCCCGAGATGTTCGGACTGCGTCTGGTGCCCATCCGGCGACTGCGACAGCGCCAGTGGTGCGCCGGCATACCAATGCCAGGCCTCGGCGGCGTCCACGCGGTGCCAATGGCTGGTCTCCCCGGCCGCCAGCAGGAAGTAGATCGCCGTCCCCGCGCCGCGCGACCCGTCCGCCGGCGCGTCGCGCCAGATCTCGCGGTAGTGCCCGCCTTCCGGATGGGGGGCGAGGTCGAGCGCCTCGATCACCTGCGTCGCGGTGACCGAGGAGTCGCGCAGGTCGATCATCACACGCGCCTCATCGGAAATTATCCTTCGCGGTGCGGATGCGCGCGAGGGTCTCGACATCCGGTGCGCGCAGGAAGGGGTTCGTCGCCAGCTCCTCACCGATCGTGCTCGGCACCGTCGCCTTGCCGGCGGCGCGCAGGGCATCGACCTCCTTGGCGCGGGCCTGCAGCGCGGCGTTGTCCGGTTCCACCGTCAGCGCGAAGCGGGCGTTGGACTGGGTGTATTCATGCCCGCAGCAGACCAGCGTCGCCGGCGGCAGCGCCGCCAGCGCCTTCAGGCTGTCGAACATCTCGGCTGCCGTGCCTTCCAGCAGCCGGCCGCAGCCCAGCGAGAACAGCGTGTCGCCGCACAGCACGAAGCCACCCTGCGGGAAATACAGCGCGACATGGCCGCGGGTGTGACCATCGCTGGCGATCACCTGCATCGGCTCGCCGAACACCTCGACCGTCTGGCCGGGCTCGACCACGATGTCGAGCTTCGGCAGCCGGTGCGCATCCGCCTTCGCCCCTAGCACTTTCGCGCCATAGCGTTCGACGAGCGCCGGCACGCCGTCGATATGATCGCCGTGATGATGCGTCAGCAGGATGAGGTCGAGCGTCTTGCCCATCGCCTCCAGCGCCTTGACCACCGCCGCGGCCTCTCCCGGATCGCAGACGGCGATGCGGCCATCGGGCGCCTGGAGCAGCCAGGCGTAGTTGTCCGACAGGCATGGCAGGGCGGTCACGGTGATCGGCATGGCAAACAGGCTCCCGAGATTGCGCGGAGGGGAATCCCACCTCGCGCCGCTGTCCCCTATATCCCGCGCATGACTGCCGAGGTCCACGGGCTCGCCGCATTCTACCTCACCCCTGCCGGCGCCATCGCCGCGCGGCTGGTCGGCGCGCGGCTGAAACGGCTGTGGCCTTCCCTGCGCGGCCAGGCGCTGCTCGGTGTCGGCCATGCCGCACCCTATCTGCCGCTGTGGCGCGCGGAGACGGTGCGGGCGATCCCCCTCACCCCGGCCCAGATGGCTTGGGACGCCGCCACCGGCACCCTGCTGGTGGCCGAGGAGGATCGCCTGCCCTTCCCCGACCTCAGCTTCGACCGCGTGCTGTTGGTGCATGGGCTGGAGACCAGCGAGAACACGCGCCGCCTGCTGCGGGAGGTCTGGCGGGTGATGAAGGATGATGGCCGCCTGCTGGTGGTCGCCCCGAACCGGCGGGGTCTCTGGGCACACGCCGAGCATACGCCCTTCGGTCATGGTCAGCCCTACTCCCCTGGCCAGGTGTCGCGGCTGCTGGAGCGGCACCTTTTCCGAGCGGAGCAGCGCGATTCGGCACTCTATGTACCGCCCTTCCGGCCGTTCCTGAGGACGGCCGGGGCCTGGGAAGCGGTGGGCCGGGCTGTCTGGCCGGCACGGCATGCGGGATTGGCCATCGTCGAGGCCCGGAAGGAATTGCTGGGTGCCAGGCCGGCGGGCGCAGGTGCCAGGGGGCGGGTCGTCGTGCCCGCGTGATGCGGGAGGGGACGCCGCGACAACGGCCGGAATGTCCTCCTGAAGCTACCGGAGGGGCGCCGCCCCTCCGGACCACCCCGCCAGGCCACAGTGTGGCCTGGACCGCCGGCACTTGGTGCCGGGCGCAACA
>JAYSDS010000311.1:0-2327 GCA_041914265.1 Roseomonas sp. | reverse complement strand
GCGGGCTGCCGGCGTGACCGATGCGCTGGTGATCGGCGCCGGGCCGGCCGGTCTGATGGCCGCCGAGGCGCTGGCTGCGGCCAGGCGGCGGGTGTTGGTCTGCGAGGCGAAACCGAGCCCCGCACGCAAGCTCCTGATGGCCGGAAAGTCGGGGCTGAACCTGACCAAGGACGAGCCGCTTGCGGCGTTTCTCGACCGATACGATGCGGGTTGGCTTCGCCCGATGATCGAGGCCTTCGGCCCCGAAGAGATCATGGACTGGGCGCGAGGGCTGGGGCAGGAGGTCTTCACCGGATCATCGGGCCGGGTCTTCCCGGTGGCGATGAAGGCCTCGCCGCTCCTCCGCGGCTGGCTGGCGCGGCTCGCCGGCGCGGGGGTGGAGTTGAGGACGCGCTGGCGCTGGGCGGGGTTCGAGGGTGCGGGCTTTGCCTTCGACACGCCGGAGGGCAGGGTGGTTCTCGACCCGGCGGTCACGGTCCTTGCCCTCGGCGGGGCAAGCTGGCCGCGACTGGGATCGGACGCGGCCTGGGTGCCGTGGCTTGCCGCAAGAGGCGTGACGATCGCGCCCTTCCGGCCCGCCAACATGGGGCTGACCGTCGTCTGGTCGGACCCGATGGCGCGGCATTTCGGGGCGCCGGTGAAGGGCGCGGCGCTGGTCGCGGGCGGGCAGCGCGAGCGGGGCGAGTTCGTCCTTTCGGCGCGGGGCATCGAGGGGGGCGGCGTCTATGCGGTGTCGCGGGCGGTGCGCGAGGGCGGGGCCCTGACGCTCGATCTCGCACCCGACCGGAGCCTTGCCGAGGTGACCGGGCGGCTGGCGAGGGGGCCGGGCAAGGAGACGCTGGCCAACTGGCTGCGCAAGGCGCTGAGGCTCGACCCGGTGAAGATCGCGCTTCTGCAGGAATGGGGCAGGCCGCTGCCGAAGGGCGAAGGGCTGGCGCGGCTGGTCAAGGCGCTGCCGGTCCGCCACCTCGGCCCGCGCCCGATCGCCGAGGCGATTTCCTCGGCCGGGGGCATCGCGCATGAGGCCCTGACAGAGGCGCTGGAGCTTCGCGCCTTGCCCGGTGTCTTCGCCGCGGGCGAGATGCTCGACTGGGAGGCGCCGACGGGTGGCTACCTGCTGACCGCCTGCCTTGCCACCGGCCTCTGGGCCGGCCGTGCGGCGTCGGGCTACGGTGCCGCCGCGCCCTGAGAGCCCCGCCCGGAGTCCCCCGCCACGATTACCAGAGCCATGATCTCGGCGCCGAGCGCAAGGTCGGAGACGGTGCCGAAATGGCGGGCGCGCATCCGCCCCTCGACATCGAACAGCACCAGCGTCGGCGTGCCCTCAAGGCCCCAGGCTTCCATCGTGCGCGGCATAGGGCCATCGCCGGGGGCATCGACGGCCACCGGGAATCGGATGCGGTATTCGTGCAGGAAGGCGCGCAGCGAAACCGGCGTCATCGCGGCGTGATGTTCAAAGACCGAATGGAGGCCGATCACCGCCACCTTGGCGGGATCGAACGTGGCGGCGATGCGGGCCGCCTGCGGCAGGCCGTGGCTGACGCAGCCGGGGCAGAGCATCTGGAACACCTCGACGGCCAGGACCCGGCCGCGGAAATCCGCAAGCGCGAGCGGGGCGTCGGTGTTCAGCCATTCGGCGGCGTGAAGGGGCGGGCTGGCGGTCATGTCGTCCTCCTGTCGAGGGCGGGGGGCCGCCGCCCGCACGCCTCGTTGCGTTTTCCGCCCACAGCCTGCACCGCGCCCCCGTCAGCGCGCCATCGCCCGCCGGTAGGCCGGGCGCTGCCGCATCCGGTCGAGGTAGTCGGTCAGCCGGTGCTCGACGATCGGGAACTTTGCCGCCAGCGCCCAGGTGCCGCAGTGGGTCAGGATGATGTCGGGAACGGTCATCGTCTCGCCCATCAGGAACGGACCTTCGCCCATCCGGTGCACCAGCGTCTTCTGCGACCGCTCGAATTCCCAGCGGAGGGTGTTCTTGATCGCGGCGTGGCGCAGTGCCTCGGGCAGGACGAAACTGTGCCGCGCCGCCATCCAGAGGGCGGCGTCGAATTCATCGAGCAGGAACTGCGTCAGGCTGTCCTGCCGGGCCCGGTCGAGCGTGCCGGCCGGGTGGGTGAGCTTGCCGTGCTTGTCGGCGAGATACTGGATGATCGCGGTCGAATCGGTGATCGGCGTGCCGTCCTCGACCAGAACGGGAACCTTGCCTGCCGGGTTGAAGGCGGTGACGCCTTCCGACCGGGGCGGGGCCGGGACGTGTTCATAGGTCGCGCCGAGCTCCTCGAGCATCCAGAGAACCCGTGCGGCGCGGCTGCGGACGGTGCCGATGACGG
>JAYSDS010000310.1:0-2368 GCA_041914265.1 Roseomonas sp. | reverse complement strand
AATGATACAATCATTTGGCGGGGTGGTTTGGAGGGGCGGCGCCCCTCCAACTTCCACCCGCGCCGCTGAGACTACCCCACCTCTCGCGTCGCCAGCGCGTCACGTGCCGCCGAGCGGAATTCCCGCCGGTGCAACTCCCGCAGCACCAGCAGGCTCGCGAGGATCAGCGCCAGCGGATGGACGATCCAGGCCAGCGCCGCGAGCCCGAAATAGTAGGATCGCAGCCCCGTGTTGAAGTGTCGCGCCCCGCGATTCGCCACCCGTGCCGCCATTTCCGCATGGTGGGTTGCGGTGGGGTCGAGCGGCATGCCCATCACCAGGGTCGAGGTGTAGTTGAACTGTCGCAGCGCCCAGGTGAACTCGAAGAAGGTGTTCACGAAGATCACCAGCAGCAGGCCGATCTTGATCTCCCACATCATCTCATCCGGCACGGCGGTCCAGGGCAGGATGGCGACGATGCGCCGCGCCGGGTCGGGGGCCGACATCATCGCGACCAGGCCGCCCAGGACCAGGATCGAGGTCGTGGCGAGGAAGGAGGTCGAGGACATCAGGTTGCCGATGGCCGAGATGTCCGCGATGCGGTTCTCCCGCCCCAGCGCCGCGTGCATCCAGCGCCGGCGGTGTTCGTCCATCGCGGCGATCACGCTGCGCCGGCGGATCGACGGCACGCGGTCGACCACCAGGGCGTAGATCACCCAGCAGACGATGAAGACGATGAGGGCGAGCCAGTCGAGGATGGTGAGCGGGAGGGTCATGGTCGTGCCGGCTGGGCAGGGGATGCCGCAGGTTCAGGCACGGACCCGCAGGCGGCGGCAAGTGATTCCCGCGCGGTCTGGCCGACGCCCGCGAAGCGCCGCGTCGCGTGATGCCAGGCATAGGGCAGGGTGACGCCCCGGCAGCCGCCGCCGCGCTCGCAATAGGTGACGCGCAATTCCAGCCGGCCGCGGCGCACGCGTAGGGAGGGGCGGCCGTCCTGGATTTCCTCGAACAGCGTTTGCCGCCAGGCTTGACCGTCCTGGGCGATCCAGGTGACCTCGACCGAGGTCGCCTGGTGGATGCCGCCCGCCGGACTCAACCCGACGCGCCAGCCGATCGGACCCGGCGGCAGGCCCCGCAGCGTGCCCTGGTCGACCCGTCCCGCGGCGGACCAGTCGAAGCAATCGGCCCGGGCGGCCGGCGCGGCGATCAGCGCCGCCGCGAGCAGGCTAGCGACGCAGCGGATCATAGGGCGTGAGGTCGATCCCGGCCGCTTCGCCCAGCGCGAGACGCGCCGCGATGGCGCCCGCGAAGGGGGAGATGGTCAGCCCGCTCGGTCCGAGGCCGTTCGCGACGACGAGGTTGGGCAGGCCCGGCACCGCGCCGAGCAGCGGGCAGCCATCGGGCGACATTGGCCGGAAGCCGATGCGCGTTTCGACATGCGTGGCCTGCGCGAGGCCCGGCGCGACGGAGAGCGCCGTGCCCAACACCTCGGCGAGGCCCGCGGCGGTGACGCGGCGGTCGAAGCCCGAGCCGGTCTCCCGCGTCGCGCCGATCACGACGCGGCCGTCCTCGAAGGTCAGCAGGTAGTGGGAGGTCATGGGGTAGAGCACGGGCCAGGCGCCGGTATCCGTCCCTTCGAGGCGCAGATGCAGGATCTGCCCGCGCTGGGGCTCCACGGCGAGGTGCAGGCCGAGTGGCGCCAGCACCGCCGGCGCCCAGGCTCCGCCGGCGAGGATGACGGCATCGGCCGGCACGGGGGCGCCCCCGACCAGCGCACCGGCCAGGCGGTCGCCTTCCATGAGCAACGCCGCGCTGCCCTTCTGGATCGTGCCGCCGCGCCGTGCGATCGCGCGATGCAGCGCCGCGGCCAGGCGCCGCCCATCCACCCGCGCGCCGCCGGAGACATGCAGTGCCGCGCGCGGCGCCATGGCGGGAAACAGGCCCTGCGCCTCGGTGGGCGACAGGCGCGATACCGTGCCGGCGAGCGGAGAGGCGGCGGCGCGACGGCGCACCAGGGGCTCGATCTCGTCGAGCACGGCCGGGTCTTCGGGCGCGCAGAGCGTGCCGACGCGGGCATAGCCGAGGTCGGTCTCACCATCCTCGGCGAGGCTGGCGACGAGGTCGGGATAGGCCGTCGCGCCGCCGTTCAGCATGGCGTAGAGCGCTTCGCCCTCATGCCGGGTGGTCCAGGGGGAGACGATGCCCGCGCCGGCCTGGGTGGCGTAGCCGTCATGGGCGGCGTCGATCACCACCACCTCGGCCTTCGCCCGCAAAAGGGAATAGGCGGCGACGGCACCGAGGATGCCGCCGCCGATGACCACAACACGCATCGGTGCCCCCATCGCAATTGAGAGCCTGCCTCGAAAGTCCGGCACCGGCCCGCACCCCC
>JAYSDS010000309.1:0-2390 GCA_041914265.1 Roseomonas sp. | reverse complement strand
CAGCGGCGCAACTTCTTCCAGCTGCGCGCCGAGATCACCCATCACGGGCATTACTCGCACGAATACAGCATGCGCATCAGTGTCGAACGCGACAGCCCGACCGGGCATGACATGACAGCCGATGCCGAGGACATCGTCACCGAGGCGCTGCGCGCCCTCGCCCGTTGGCTCTATCGGCAGCTCGAGCGGGAATACGAGTATCTCACCTCGGACGAGGCGGTCGACGAGAGCCTACGCGCCAACGATTACACCTTCACCGAAGCCGGTCGCCGCTTCGGGTGACCTGAAGCGCCCCACCGCGAGGTCGGGGCGCTTCCTTTTTGCGGCGCGTGCGAGAGGGAGAGGGGGGCCGCGACAGGGCGGGTCCGGGCGGGGGAGAGAGCGCCGTCCGGAACCTTGCCCATCCCGCTCTCCCGAGGTCATCCGACATGAACAGCCTTTCCCCCGCGGCCGGACCGGCCGCATCGATTTCGCCTGCCACGGCCATCCTGGCCGCGGCCCGGCTTCTGCTTCCCCATCTCGAGCGTGGAGCGCGGATCGACGCTGCGATCCTGCGCGCGGCCATGGAGAGCGCCTTCGGGGCCTCCGACGCTGCCGGCGTTTGGGACTGGAAATCCGCCTATGAGGCCTGCGAGGTCGCCACGGTCCTGTTCCTGCGCAAGTATGGCCCTGCGCTGTTCCGCAAGGCCGTCAGCATGGACGCCCGTCTGGCGCAGCTCACGAAAATCGCGGCCCTGATGCCGAGCCAGACCCGCCGCTCGGAGGACAGCCAGAATTTTCAGCAGTTCAGCACACCGATCCCGCTCGGCCTTGCGGCTCTGGCTGCGGCTCACCGAGGCGATGCGCGAGCGGCTGCGGGCCTATGGTCTCTTCACCGAGATCATCGCCTGGAAGCTGCGCTTCTTCGTGCCCGTCGACGCCACCGGCATCGAGGTCCTCGGCAAGCTCTTCGGGCGGTTTCCGGTCGAGCGGATCGGCGAGCGGGAGGCGGCCTGATGACCCGGCTTACCGCCACCGATCTGGCGGAGCGTCTTGGCCGACAGGCCGAGGCGGTCTGTCGTCATTACCTGTCGAACGGGCGCAAGCAGGGCAACTACTGGCTGGTTGGCGATGTGCGCAACACGCCGGGCCGATCAATGTTCGTCCGGCTGACCGGCCGCGCATCGGGCAAGGGGGCCGCCGGGAAATGGGTCGATGCGGCCAGTTCCGAACATGGCGACCTTCTCGACGTCATCCGCGAAAGCCTCGGGCTGGTGGAGTTCGCCGAGATCGCCGAGGAGGCCCGCCGGTTTCTCAGCCTGCCGCACGATGCCCCAACCGCACCGGGCTACCCTTCGCGGCCCACCGCGGGACCATCCGGGTCGACCGGCGCGGCGCAACGGCTCTGGCGCATGGCCCGGCCCGTCGCTGGCAGCCTCGCCGAAACCTATCTGCGCGGGCGTGGTATCGCGGATCTGCAGAACGCCGATCCGTTGCGCTTTCTTCCCGATTGCTACTGGCGGCCCGATGGCGGGGGGCCGACCGAGACCTGGCCCGCGCTGATTGCCGCCGTCACCGACCTCGAGGGGACTGTCACCGGCGCGCATCGCACCTGGCTTGCACGGGATGGCAGGCAGAAGGCACCGCTCGAACCGCCGCGCAAAGCGATGGGCACGCTTCTCGGGCACGGCGTCCGGTTCGGCCGCGCGCAGGATATCCTGGCAGCGGGCGAGGGCATCGAGACGATCCTGTCGCTGCGCCAGGTCTTGCCCGGTCTGCCGATGGTCGCCGCCCTGTCTGCGGGTCACCTGGCAGCCCTCCTGTTCCCGGCGCAGCTGCGCAGGCTCTATATCGTCTGCGACAACGATCCGGCAGGACGGATCGCGCGGGAGGCGCTGGTCGCCCGGGCCAGCGAGGCCGGGGTCGAGGCGCTGGCACTCTCGCCGATGCTGGGGGATTTCAACGACGATCTCGTTGGACGCGGGCGGGATGCGCTTCGGGCATGGGTCCGACCACAACTCGCCCCGGAGGACGTGAGCCGCTTCATGGGTCCGATGCAGGCGCCGTGACGGGGCAGTGGATCGGCCTGTGGCGAAAGGATCATGGGCGCGGGAGTCCAGCGTCGTCGGGCAGGAGGACCGCGCCTCGGCCTTCGAGAGGGCGATCGGCCCACAAGCGGCCCGGCCCGGCAATGGCGGCGCCCGACTGATTTCCGTCGGCGGGCATCCACCCCACGCGACAGGTCGCGCGGGGACCCCGGAAGGCCCGCCTTTACAGCGCGATCCAAATCAGCCGGGCTTGGCCATCAAGGCCCTCGCAAGGGGCTCGGGCTGCCTGACCGGTCCGCCCGTGGGCTTTCGTCGCCACGAAGGCCGCGACGGTCGCGGTCCAGCCCAAGGACGCCTCCCATG
>JAYSDS010000308.1:0-2393 GCA_041914265.1 Roseomonas sp. | reverse complement strand
CCCCGGCGCCGCCGTCTGGGCCACCTGGACCCCGGACCGCGGCTTCCTGCTCTGACATCCTGCCGGGCGACCGGCGCAACGACCGACCAACGACAACAGGGAGAAGAAAATGAACGGACCTTTCCAGCGCGATTGCCTCGACATCCTGAGGACCCGGGCCGCCCGGGGACAGATCTCGCGGCGCGACTTCACCACGGGCCTCGCGCTTCTCATGGGCAGCTCGGCGCTGGGCCTGCGCGGCACCGCGGCGCTGGCCCAGGCCAAGGAGCTTGTCTTCGTCAACTGGGGCGGCGATGCCGGCACCGCCTATGACGAGGCCTATGGCAAACCCTTCCTCGCCGCGACCGGCATCACCGTAAAGCAGGACGGATCGGGCCCGACCGAGGGCGCCGTCGCGGCGCAGGCCGAAAGCGGCAAGCCCACCTGGGACATCGTCGACATCGATCCCTTCTCGGCCGAGGCGCTGGGCAAGAAGGGGATGATGGAACCGATCGACTATGCCGTCGTCGACAAGGGCAAGATGCGCGAGGGCTTCGGCTGGGACCATTCCGCCTCGAGCTACTTCTACAGCTACATCATCGCCTACGACGCCGCGAAGTTCAAAGACAGCCCGCCGAAGACGATGGCGGATTTCTTCGACGTCGAGAAATTCCCCGGCAAGCGGTCGCTCTACAAATGGGGCACCGGCATGTGGGAGGCGGCGCTTTTGGCCGACGGCGTGGCGCCGGATGCGCTCTATCCGCTCGACCTCGAGCGTGCCCATGCCAAGCTTGCGGCCTTCAAGGAGCATGTCGTGGCCTACTGGGGCGGCGGCTCGGAAAGCCAGTCGATCCTTCTGAACGGCGAGGCGTCGATGGCGCTGATCTGGTCGACCCGCGCCAAGCTGATCGAGGAGGATTCGGGCGGCGATGTGTCCTTCATCTGGGACCAGGGTCTGATCGCGCCGGGCGCGATGGGGGTCCTGAAGGGCAACCCCGGCGGCAAGGAGGCGGCGATGCAGTTCATCGCCTCGGCGCAGGATCCCGAAAAGCAGCTCGTGATGTTCCGGATGCTGGGGCAGGGGCCGGCCAACCCCGCGGCCGACGCGCTGCTGCCGCCGGAGGAGGCGCGCTACAACCCGGTGGACCCGGCCAACTTTGCCGTGCAGATCCCGCTCGACATGCCGTGGTACGAAGAAAACTACGGCCCCGCGCTGGATGAGTTCCTCAAGATCATCTCGGCCTGAGGAACCGCCGCCCCCGGGCCTTCCGGGGGCGGCCTTCGGACCCCGTGACATCGGACACCGGATGACCGCGCGCCACATCCTTCTTCTCGGGCCGCTGATGCTGCTGCTGGCGGTGGCCTACCTGCTGCCGTTCCTCGGCGTCATGCAGTGGAGCGTGACGCTGCCCGAACCGGGGCTCGGCCAGTATGCCGTGGCGCTGACCGATCCGCTGGTGCTCGGCGTGATCTGGCGCACGCTGCGCATCTGTGCGGTGGTGACCGTGCTTGCGGTCGCGGCGGCCTATGTGCTGACGCTGATCTGGGTGCGCGGCGGGCCGGTGGCGCGGGTGGCGATCGAGCTTTGCATCCTGATCCCGTTCTGGATTTCGGTGCTGACCCGTGCCTTCGGCTGGCTCGCGCTTCTGTCGAACAAGGGCATTCTCAACACCTGGCTGCAACACCTCGGCATCCTCTCGGAGCCCCTGACCCTGGTCAGGAACGAATTCGGCGTCGTCGTCGGGATGGTGCATTTCCTCATCCCCTTCGCGGTCTTCCCGCTCGCCTCGTCGATGCGGGCGGTGGACGAGCGCGTGCTGATGGCCGCGCGCGGCATGGGCGCCTCGCGCGCGCGCATCTTCTGGCAGGTCTTCGTGCCGATGACCAAGGGCGGCATCCTCGGCGCGGTGCTTCTGGTCTTCGTCTTCGCGCTCGGTTTCTTCATCACCCCGGCGATCCTCGGCGGCGGCCGCTCGGTGATGGTGGCGGAGCTGATCTACCTGCGCATCTTCCAGAGCCCGGACTGGGGTCTTGGCGCGGCGATCAGCGTGATCCTGATGGTGACGGTCGGCGCGCTGCTGGCGCTGATGCTGCGGCAGGTGCGGGGGACGGAGAGATGATCCAGTTGCGCCCCGGCCTGCTCGTGACGGTGCTGGCCGCGCTGATCGCGGTCTTCCTGCTGATGCCGCTTGTCGCGGTGATCCCGGTCAGCTTCACGCCGACCCGCTACCTTTCCGTCCCCGAGGGCGAATGGTCGCTGCGCCACTACCGTGCGCTGATCGAAAAGCCGGCCTGGGCCGAGGGGATATGGCTGTCGATCCGCATCGGCGTGGTGGCCTCGGTCGTCGCCACCACGCTCGCCACCGCCTTCGCGCTCGGCATCTGGATGATCCGGCCGCGCTTCGCGCCGGTGC
>JAYSDS010000307.1:0-2425 GCA_041914265.1 Roseomonas sp. | reverse complement strand
TCCAAAGGCCCTTCGGCCTTTGGCGGGGTGGTTTGGAGGGGCGGCGCCCCTCCAATGGCTGACCATCGCGATCCTTCTCACCCTCCCCGTCGCGGCCACCGCCCAATCCGTCGCGATCGACCTGGGCCAGACCGGGCAGCCAGGCGCGACGGCGCGTCTCGTTCAGCTCACCGCACTGATCGGCATGCTTTCGCTCGCGCCCTCCCTGCTGGTCATGGCCACGGCCTTCGCGCGCATCGTCATCGTGCTTTCCCTGCTGCGCAGCGCGATCGGCGCGCAGGGCATCCCGCCCAATCCGGTGATCATCGGCCTCGCGCTCTTCCTGACGTTCTTCGTCATGCAGCCGGTATTCGAGGCATCCTGGGCGCAGGGCATCGTGCCCATGACCGAGGGCCGCATCGGAGAGATCGCCGGCCTCGAAGCCGCGGCCGAGCCCTTCCGCCGCTTCATGGCGGCCAATGTGCGCGAGGACGACCTCTCCCACTTCATCGAGCTCGCCAACCTGCCCGAGCCGGCAACCGCCGACGCCGCGCCCTACCGCGCCCTCGTCCCGGCCTTCATGGTCAGCGAGCTGCGCCGCGGCTTCGAGATCGGCTTCCTGCTCTTCCTGCCCTTCCTCGTCATCGACATGGTGGTGGCCTCCGTCCTCATGTCGCTCGGCATGATGATGCTGCCGCCATCGGTGGTGGCCCTGCCCTTCAAGCTGATCTTCTTCGTGCTGGTGGATGGCTGGCGGCTGGTCTCGGCATCGCTGGTGCAGGGCTTCGCCGGCCTGTGACACAGCAGACCGCCGGCGGCGCCGATCCGTGCGACAATGTCCTCAGTCCGGAGGAAGGGTCGCCCCGATGCGGATCATCGTCATCTGCCTGCTGGCCCTGCTGTCGTTTCCCGCGGCGGCGCAGCGGTCCCAGCCCTGGGAAGGCATCTGCCTGAGCCCCCAGGGCGCGGCGACCGCGCCCGGCCAGGCCAGTGCGAGCCGCACCGCCGCGCTCTGGGCCGAATGGATCCGCTTCCGCGGCCTCGGCACGCTGCGCATCGAACGCGACCTGACGCAGCAGACATCGAATGCGCGGGCCACGCTGAAGATCAACCTGCGCCAGCCGGAAGGCGTGGACGACAAGGACTGGCGCGCCACCTTCTTCGCCGCCATTGCCTATCCCGCCGCCACCGGCCTGCTGCCGTCGCGGGATGCCACGCCCATCCTCGCCCTGGTTCAACCACCCTCCCCGGAAGCCGGCATCACGCCGCTGCGCCTGGAGTTCACGCCCCCAGAGACCTGGTGGCGATCGACCTGGCAGGTCGCGGTGATCGCCTGCATCCCGAACCCGCCCAGCCCCGAGCCCTCCGCCTTCGGGATCACCGAGGTGACGGTGTCGAGCTATTACCTATCGGTTGTCATCGGGATCGGCGCGGCGGCGTCGCTCTACCTTGTCATCGCCTTCACGGCGATGCGGGTGCATCGGCAGCAGCTTGAGCGCCAGTCCGGGCGCCAGGCGGCGGAAGGCCGGCGGCCGAGCCCGATCTTCTGGCGCGCACTGAACCCGGTGGTGATCTGCCAGGACGCCTTCGGCGCGGCGAGCCTGTCCCGCTTCCAGGTCCTGCTGTTCACCCTGACCGTGGTCGGCGTCTATGCCTATGTCTTCGCGCGGACGGGCTATCTCTCGGCGCTGTCGAACACGGTGCTGATGCTGCTCGGCATCACCCTCGCCGGCTCGACCCTCGCCGGGATCGCGGAAGGGCCGCCGCTATCCACGGCGAACCGGGTCTGGCTGATGGCCACCGGCATCCTCGATACGCGCCCGCGCATGCCCTGCTGGCAGGACCTGCTGGGCGCCGAAGGCGAGGTGGATGTGACGCGCGTGCAGGCCCTCGCCTTCAGCGTCTTCGCCGCGGTGGCGCTGGTGGTGAACGGGGCGACGGACCTGGAGAACTTCGCCATCCCCGATCAGCTCAACACACTGATCGGCATTAGCCAGGCAGTCTATGTCGCCGGCAAGGCGTTGCCGCGCGAAGCGGCGAAACGCCTGAACGACGAGGTGCGCGCGCTGCGCGACGCCGAGCAGGCCGTGCTGCGCAACCCCGCCGACGCCCAGGCGCAACTGGATTTCGACCGGCTGCGCAGCGCCCTGCACGGCGCGCTGACGGATGTGTTCGGGGAGAGGTTCCGCCCGGAACGACTGCTGACTCTGCAACCAGGGAGCCTTGCGCCGCCGCAGGTGGTGTGATCATCGCGAAGCAGCGGAACCGGCGCGCGAGGCCATTGCCGTTCAGCGCCCGATGGACTCACGGAACGTCAAGCGGGGGCTCCCGGAGGCTTGGCCTAGTGATGCGGCCGAGTCCGAACCGGGGGGGGGGCCCCCCCCCCCGCCCCCCCCCCCCCCCCCCCCGGGGGCCCGGGCCCCCGGACCCGGGGCGGGGGGGCGAC
>JAYSDS010000306.1:0-2569 GCA_041914265.1 Roseomonas sp. | reverse complement strand
GGGGCAGCGGGCTGCAGCAGGCGCGGATCGCCCATGCGGAGGAGGGTGCGGACGGCCATGGGGCGGGAGGGGCAGGGTGCGGTCGGGACGATCCGCCGATTATCGCAGCAATGCCGCGCCTCGGCAGTCCTTGTGCGGAGGCCGGGCGTCGCACGATTGCCCGCATCACTGCGCGCTGCCGCGCGCGGAAGCGTCTGCGGCGCTGCGGCCGTCCTGCGTGACGGCCGCAGCGGTCAACGAGCCTGGCCGGGCCCGCTGCGCTCGCTCCGCGGGCGTGCCGGCAGGGGTTTGGCGCATTCGAGGAAACGCCCGCGGCCGGCGGTCGCTGCCGACGTCGGATGCGGGCTGCTCCACACCACCTCGCCGCGCGAGATCGTCACCCGTGGCCAGGCACGCAGCTTCATGCCTTCGTAGGGGGTGTAATCGACGTTGTGATGCAGGCGGTCGTTGCGCACGGTCACATCGAGGTTGCTGTCCCAGATCACGATGTCGGCGTCGGCGCCCACCGCGATGCTGCCCTTGCGCGGGTACAGGCCGTACAGCCGCGCCACGTTGGTCGACGTCAGCGCGACGAAAGTCTGGGGATCGATGCGCCCGCTCAGCACGCCCTCGGAGAACAGCAGCGCCAGGCGCGTCTCGAGGCCGGGAATGCCGTTCGGGATCTGGTCGAAGGACGGATCGTCGCCCGCGGCCTTCTTGCCCTGCGGGTCATCGAAACGGAACGGCGCATGGTCGGAGGAAAATACCTGGAACACCCCGTTCTCGAGGCCGTCCCAGATCACCTTCTGGTTCGCCTTGTCGCGTGGCGGCGGGCTGCACACGCATTTCGCGCCATGTTCGCCCTCGAGGTTCTCTCCGCTCAGGAACAGGTATTGCGGGCAGGTCTCGCCATACACCTGCAGGCCCCGGCCCTGCGCCCAGCGGATCTGCTCCACCGCTTCGCGGCCGGACACGTGCACGATCAGGACGGGCACATCGACCAGCTCGGACAGCGCAATGGCGCGGTGCGTCGCTTCGCGCTCGACCAGCATCGGCCGCGACTCGGCGTGGAAGCGCGGCGCGGTGTGGCCGGCGGCGAGCAACTGCTCGGTCAGCCAGGCGATGCAGTCGGTGTTCTCGGCGTGGATCATCACCATCGCGCCTTCGCGGCGGGCGACTGCAAGCGTCTCGAGGATCTGGCGGTCGTTGAGCTTGAGGTCGTCGTAAGTCATGTAGATCTTGAACGACGTGTAGCCTTCGGCGATGAGCGCCGGCAACTCGCGCTGCAGCACATCGGGCGTGGGGTCGCTGACGATCATGTGGAACGCGTAGTCGATCACCGCCTTGCCCGCCGCGCGGGCATGATAGTCATCCACCGCCGCGCGCAGCGACTGGCCCTTGAACTGGCAGGCGAAAGGCAGCACCGTGGTCGTTCCGCCGCACGCGGCCGACAGCGTGCCGGTATAGAAGTCGTCGGCCATCTTCGTGCCATCGCTCATCGGCTGGTCGAGGTGACAATGGCCGTCGATGCCGCCCGGCATCACGTAGCGCCCCGCAGCGTCGATCTCCTGCCGGCCGGGGGGCAGGTCGTGGCCGAGCGCGGCGATCACGCCGTCGCGCACGCCGATGTCGCAATCGAATTCGTCGGCGGCCGTCACCACGTGGGCGTTGCGCACCACAAGGTCGAAATTGTTCATGCTCGTCTCCTTTCGTCTGTTGGTTCCGTTCGTCCGGCATAAGGTCGGATGAATCTTGCCGGTTTTATTGTCTTCCAAGACAATAAAAATTGTCGACAATATAATGATTAAAAGTTCGACAAACAAGGCCCCGAATTCAACCTGCCGCTTTTCCCCCGT
Organism: Roseomonas sp.; assembly: GCA_041914265.1. GTDB lineage: Bacteria > Pseudomonadota > Alphaproteobacteria > Acetobacterales > Acetobacteraceae > Neoroseomonas. The sequence goes on along the minus strand of JAYSDS010000306.1, from coordinate 734 downwards.
TGCTGCGGGATGGTTCCGGTTCGGTTCCGGGCCGCGCGCCGCCGTCTGCGACGGATCGCCGGCGCGTGGCGTGCGGGCCGGGCAGTTGCCGCCCCTTCGGCGGCAACCGTAGAATTTCGTACTCCGCTCCCATCGCGGGGCAGTTCACTTCAGGATGAAGCGCATGCAGAGCAAGGTCGCCAGCCGGCGTGGTCGTGGCGAACCGCCAGCCCGGCAGCCCGAGGAGGCCGCCGGCACGGTCTCCGATCAGGAGATCTACGATCGGATCATCACTTCGATCATGGAGCATCGTCTCCCGCCCGGCACCAAGCTCGGAGAGGACAAGCTGGCCAGGATCTTCGGCGTCAGCCGGGCGCGCGTGCGCCAGGTGCTGGCGCGCCTGGCGCTCGAGCGCATCGTCGTGCTGCAGCCCAATCGCGGCGCCTTCGTCGCCGAGCCGACCGTCGAGCAGGCGCGCGAAGTGTTCGAGGTGCGGCAGCCGCTGGAGGCCCTCGTCGTTCGCCGCATCATCGCGCGCCGCGATCCGGGCCTGATCGCCCGCCTGCGTGCCCATGTCGCGGCGGAGGAGGCGGCGCGGGAGGCGCGCGACCGGCGCGCCATCATCCGCCTGTCGGGCGAATACCACGTGCTGCTCGCCGAACTCTCGGGCAGTTCCCTGGCGGCGGGGCTGATGCGAGAGCTGGCCTCGCTGACCTGCCTGATCATCTTCCTCTATGACGCCCCGGCGGTTCCCG
>JAYSDS010000305.1:0-2599 GCA_041914265.1 Roseomonas sp. | reverse complement strand
CCCTACCGGGCAACAGGCACCGCTCGCGAGACTTACAAGGGGCGGCGCCCCTCCAACTTCCGCCTGCCCCGTTCAGGCTGGCCGGCGCCGGATCTCCTGCGGCGGCAGCGCGGCGATCAGCGCCGCGACGCCGCCGCCCGACACCGGATGCACCCAGCCCGGCGCGACCTCCGCCAGCGGCTTCAGCACGAAGGCGCGCTCGGCGGCGCGCGGATGCGGCAGGATCGGCGCTGGCCCATCCCGCACGAGGCCATCCAGGTCGATCAGGTCGAGGTCCAGCACGCGCGGTGCGTTCACATAGGGGCGCACCCGCCCTGCCCGTTCCTCGATCCCATGCAGCGCCGCCAGCAGCGCCTCCGGCCCCAGCGTGCCCGCCAGCAGCGCCACCCCGTTGATGTAGGGGGGCGAACGCGGATCCGGCGGGATCGGCGCCGACTCCCACCAGGAGGACACGGCGACCACCCTCATGCCAGGAATGTGCCCGAGCTGCTCAGCGGCCCAGCGGCAGGTCTCGATCGCCGGCGTGCCGTCCGCCCGCGGCAGGTTGGCGCCGATGGCCACGATGGAAGTGGTCTCTCTCATGACAGCGGCCGCGGATCGGTGTAGCGGGGCCACAGGGCGCGACGGGTCGCGATGGCGGGGCGTATCAGGATGGCGGGCAGCATGCGGCGATCGGGCGGGGCGGAGCGGGTCGGGCTCTTCGTGGATGGTGCGAATCTCTACCACACCAGCCGCGCCCTGGGCTTCGAGATCGATTTCGCCCGGCTGCTGGACTACTTCCGGGGCGGCACCTACCTGGTCCGCGCCTTCTACTACACCGCCCTGGTCGAGACCGAGGACTACTCCCCCCTCCGCCCGCTGACCGACTGGCTCGCCTATAATGGCTGGCAGGTGGTGACCAAGCCGGCCAAGCAGCAGACCGACCCCTCCGGCCGCCCGCGCCTCAAGGGCAACATGGATGTCGAGCTTTGCGTGGACATGCTCGAACTCGCCCCGCAGCTCGACCACGTGGTGCTGTTCTCCGGCGACGGGGATTTCCGCCGGCTGGTCGAGGCGGTGCAGCGCATGGGCGTGCGGGTGACGGTGATCTCCTCCACCCGCACCCAGCCGCCGATGATCGCGGACGAGCTGCGCCGCCAGGGGGATGGCTTCCTCGACCTCGCCGATCTGGGACCCGAGATCGCGCGCCGCCAGCGCACCGCCGCGCCGCCCCCCGGCCCCGCCGCGCCGCCCGCCCGGCCGAGCCGCGCCACCCCCGCCGACCCCTATGGCGATGCCGAGGCGCCGGAGCCCGAGGCGTGATCGCGGCACCCGACCGCGACTGCCCCCGCTGCCCACGCCTGGTCGCCTATCGCAACGCCAATCGCACGGCTAACCCGGCCTGGCACAATGCGCCCGTCCCGTCCTGGGGGCCGGTGGACGCACCGCTGCTGGTGCTCGGCCTGGCCCCCGGCGTGCGCGGGGCGAACCGCACGGGGCGGCCCTTCACGGGGGATTACGCGGGCAAGCTGCTCTATGGGACGCTGCTGAAATTCGGCCTGGCCCGCGGCGAATATCGCGAGGACCCGAATGACGGGATGGTGCTGACCGGCTGCCGTATCGCCAACGCGGTGCGCTGCGTCCCGCCCGAGAACCTGCCCACCCCGGCCGAGATCCGCACCTGCAACGACTATGTGAAGGCCGAGCTGGCCGGCATGCCGAAGCTGCGGGCGGTGCTGGCCCTCGGCACGGTGGCGCATAATGCGCTGCTGCGGGCGAAGGGCATCCCGGCCGCGCGCATCGCCTTCGGCCATGGTGCGATCAACACCCTGCCGGATGGGCTGCTGCTGGCGGATTCCTACCATGTCAGCCGTTACAACACCTCGACCCGCCGCCTGACGACAGAGATGTTCGAGGCGGCGGTCGCGGCGCTTCTCGCCCGGCTGGGCTGATCGGTCAGACCCGCAGGTCGAGCAGCGATCCGCGCGGCACGGTCGCGCCATTGGCCGGCGGGCTGCCGGTCGGGGCGGATTGCAGCACGCGCTGGGTGGTCGCGGCCGTGCTGCGCGCCGCATCCGTCCGGTCGGTCCCGCTCCGCACCGGGGTGATCCCGGCGCTACGCGTGACCTCCTGCGTGAAGGCGGAAAGGGAGTTCAGGCTCAGCATGGACAGCATTGTCCAGCCGAGCCGTGAAGAATGACTTAACCGAAGCCGCCGAACGGGCCGGATGGGGGCGATGCGCATGGCGGCACCCTGCGCCGCACTCCCGTTAACCTTCCAGCAACCAATGGCTGCAATGCGGGCAGGATCGGGGCAGATCCCGATCGGGCAAAGATGACCGCAAGAGCGAGGATTTCCGTGAGCCGGGGGCGAGCGGAGAGCGCTCCCTGATCGCCCGTCTGGCTCCGCTGTGGATGTCAGAGGGGCTTTGCCCCTCCGACACCTCCCCAGCAAAGGCCGAAAGGCCTTTGCAAACCTCCACTTGGCATCGGGCACCACGGCCAGGAATGGCGCCGAAACCCGCCTTTTCGCCCGAAGCGTGTTCAGCGGGAGGAAGGAACGGCAGCAGCGCCCAACACCAACAGATTGCGGTCCAGGATGCCCAGCATCCTGGCGGGTG
>JAYSDS010000304.1:0-2674 GCA_041914265.1 Roseomonas sp. | reverse complement strand
TCGAGCCGAAGGATGCGCTGGCGGCAGAGGATGACGCCCTTGACCACCCAGTAGAGCGACCCGCCGGCCAGCACCTCGGCCTCGCGCCGGGGCCACATCCGCGTCACGTGGCGCCGCTCGGCCGCGGAGGGGTGGGCACGGTACCACTCGACCAGATCCTCGACGGAATCCGCGCCGACGCAGAGCTTCAGAAGATGGACCGGCTTTGTCATGCGACCCCCTGCCGGTGAACATAGGTCGTGCCGCGCCGGGTGCAAGCGGTGCCGCAAGCGGTGTCGTCGGCGCGGCGGGGGCCTCAGGTTGACCCGGCCGCCGGCGGGGCGTATCTTGGGACTTCGCCCCGTGAAACGCCCAAGGATTGCGCCGATGACCCGTTTCGCCGCCCCCATCGCCGAGCAGATCTGGGACATGAAGTATCGCCTCAAGGCCGAGGACGGCAGCCCGATCGACGGCACGGTCGAGGATAGCTGGCGTCGCATCGCCCGCGCGCTCGCCGCGGTGGAGAAGGATCCCGCCGCCTGGGAGGACCGCTTCTACGCCGCGCTGGAGGATTTCCGCTACCTTCCCGCCGGAAGGATCACCGCCGGCGCCGGCACCGGCCGGGCGGTCACGCTCTTCAACTGCTTCGTCATGGGCACCATCCCCGACAGCATGGCCGGCATCTTCGACGCGCTGAAGGAGGCGGCGCTGACGATGCAGCAGGGCGGCGGCATCGGCTATGACTTCTCCACCATCCGGCCGCGCGGCGCCGCCGTGCACGGCGTGGCGGCCGACGCCTCGGGGCCGCTGTCGTTCATGGACGTCTGGGACGCGATGTGCCGCACGATCATGTCGGCCGGCTCCCGCCGCGGCGCGATGATGGCGACGATGCGCTGCGACCATCCCGACATCGAGGCCTTCATCGAGGCCAAGCAGGACGCCGCGCGGCTGCGGATGTTCAACCTCTCCGTCCTCGTCACCGATGCCTTCATGGCGGCGGTCAAGGCCGGCGGGCCGTGGGAGCTGGTGTTCGACGGCAAGGTCTACCGGACGGTGGAGGCGCGCGACCTGTGGAACCGGATCATGCGGGCGACCTACGACTATGCCGAGCCCGGCGTGATCTTCATCGACCGGATCAACGCGATGAACAACCTTGCCTATGCCGAGACGATCGCGGCGACCAACCCCTGCGGCGAACAGCCGCTGCCGCCCTACGGCGCCTGCCTTCTGGGCTCGATCAACCTCGCCCGGCTGGTCACCGACCCGTTCGGCAGGGGCGCCGCGCTTGACGAGGATGCGCTCGACGACCTCACCCGGGTGGCGGTGCGGATGATGGACAACACGGTGGACGCCTCGCGCTTCCCGCTGCCGCAGCAGGCGGCAGAGGCACAGGCCAAGCGCCGCATCGGGCTGGGCGTCACCGGGCTGGCCGACGCGCTTCTGATGGTCGGGCTGCGCTACGGGTCGGAGAAGGCGGCGAAGGTGACCGGGGAATGGATGCACCGGATCGCGCGGGCGGCCTACCTCGCCTCGGTCGATCTGGCGAAGGAGAAGGGCGCCTTCCCGCTTTTCGATGCAGAGAAGTTCCTTGCCTCCGGCACCATGCTGCGGATGGACGAGGACGTGCGCCAAGCGGTCCGCGCGCACGGCATCCGCAACGCGCTCCTGACCTCGATCGCGCCCACGGGCACGATCAGCCTCTATGCCGGCAACGTGTCGTCGGGGATCGAGCCGGTCTTCGCCTATGCCTACAAGCGCAAGGTGCTCCAGAAGGACGGCAGCCGCACCGAGGAGGAGGTGGTGGACTATGCCGTCCGGCTCTGGCGCGAGCGCTTCGGCGACAGGCCGCTGCCGGACCATTTCGTCAACGCCCAGACGCTGCCGCCGCTCGACCACGTGCGGATGCAGGCGGCGGCGCAGGAATGGGTGGATTCGTCGATCTCCAAGACCATCAACTGCCCCGAGGAAATCGGCTTCGAGGCGTTCAAGGACGTCTACATGGCGGCCTGGGACATGGGCTGCAAGGGCTGCACCACCTACCGGCCGAACGCGGTGACGGGGAGCGTGCTGAGTGTGGACACTCCTGTAAACAGTCCCTTGCCGGAGTTGGCCACGTCGCGTGAGCGGGTGCTTTGGGCTATGGGGCAAGCCGGCTTTGAAACCCAAAGAGAACTTGCGCAAAAGGCCGGATTGACCGAGGCGCAACTCAGTAACGTCCTTACTGAGTACCGCCAATTGTCAAAAGGCGCGGCTGAAAAGCTGGCTGAAGTCCTTCACGTCAAGGCTGGTTGGTTGTTGTTTGGTTCCGAAGCGAGAGTCCCCGAAGTCCTCTCCAAGGACGGTTCCGAACCCCTCACCCCGCATGGCGACGTGATCTACCTCTCCGAACCGCTCGACCGGCCGCAGGCGCTGGAGGGGGCGACCTACAAGCTGAAGTGGCCCGACAGCGAGCACGCGATCTACATCACCATCAACGACATCGTCCAGGCCGGCCACCGGCGGCCCTTCGAGGTCTTCATCAACTCCAAGAACATGGAGCACTATGCCTGGACGGTGGCGCTGACGCGGATGATCTCGGCGGTGTTCCGCAGGGGGGGCGATGTCTCCTTCGTGGTGGAGGAACTGAAGGCGGTCTTCGATCCGCGCGGCGGCGCCTGGATGCAGGGGCGCTACATCCCCTCGATCCTCGCCGCGA
>JAYSDS010000303.1:0-2687 GCA_041914265.1 Roseomonas sp. | reverse complement strand
AACAGGCACCGCTCGCGAGACTTACAAGGGGCAGCGCCCCTCCAACTCCAACAGCCAAAGCCAGCCAGCAATCAGGAAACACCCTAGCCGATGCGGCGCCAGCCCTCATAGACCGTCTCCCGCGCGATGCGCCCGTCGCGCATCGCGAAAAGGTGCATCAGCCGCATCTCGACCAGGCTGCCGACCGGCAGCGGCGCGTTCGCGACGCCCTCGCCGGTCAGGCGGAAGCGGGCGACGCAATCGTCCACCACATGATCGGGCGTGGCAAAGCGGGTGCCGGGGGTGATCTCGACATCCGCCATGGATCCGAACATGGCGCGGTAATTCGCCTCGATCGCGGTGCGGCCAACGAGGGTCAGGCCACGCGTGGGCATCTCGAGCACGATGTCGTCGGTGTAGAGATCCATGACGGCGGCGGGGTCGCGCGCCTCGTCGCGGATATGGGCCTCGACCACGGCGAGGTTGCGGGCGATGGGATCCATCGGATCGACCTTTTCGTCAGAGCAACTGACGATATATAGACAGAGTATCTGACTATTGGTCAAGCTGCGGCATGGACGCCCCGCCCGCCACTGTACGCCAGCGCACACTCGGCGCACTGCTGCGCCTGCCCTACGAGGCCCTGCAGAAGGAGGTCTATGGCGCGCTCGCCGCGCGCGGCTTTCCCGATGTCCGTCCGGCCCATTCCGCGGTCTTCCGCCATATCGCCCCTGGCGGGTCGCGGCTGACCGTGCTCGCCGAACGGGCGGGGATGACGAAGCAGTCCATGGCGTATCTGGTGGAAGGCTTGCAGCAGGCCGGGCTGCTGCGCAGCCTGCCCGACCCGCTCGACGGCCGCGCGCGCATCGTGCGGCTGACGAAGCGGGGACGGGCGGCGCTCGATACGCTGCTCGCCCTCAGCGCGGAGGCGGAGGCGCGGGTGGCCGAACGCCTTGGCGCGCGCGACGCGGCGACGCTGCGCCGCGTGCTGGAGGGCTGGGTCGATGCGCTGGAACGCGACGCCGGCTGATCAGCGCCGGTGCAACGCCACGAGGTAGCGGCACGTCCGGCTGGCCGAGGGGTTGCGGAAAGCATGCCCCTTCGGCGCGACCAGGTCGAAGGCCAGGCTGTCCCCGGGGGCGAGTTGCGTTTCCTCCGCGCCTTCCTCGATGGCCAGCCGGCCGGCCAGCAGCCAGACCACCTGGCCGCGCAGGAAGGCGAAGGAGGAAGCGGTGTAGGCGACGCGCGCGCCGGGCGGCAGTTCCACCTCGACCAGCTCGGGCTCCGCGCCGGGTGGCGAGACGGCGCGTCGGCGATAGCCGGTCGCGGGATCCGTCCAGAGGGGTTGGGCCGCGGCGCGGGCGATGCGGGCGGGACCGGCATCGGCCTCGGCGCGCGCGAGCAGGGTCGAGACGGTGAGGTGGAACGCCCCGGACAGGCGGCCGAGCAGCGACGCCGTGGGGCTGGATTCGGCGCGCTCGATCTTGCTGATCATGGCCCGCGAGACACCCGAAGCGGCGGCGAGGTCGGCGATGGACCAGGCGCGGGCTTCCCGCTCGCGCCGGATGCGGGCGGCGATCAGTTCGTCGAGGGCAGGGCCTGCAGCGTCATCCATGATGGTGGACATGTATCCATGATAGTGGATACTGCGCTGCATGACCATGCCGCCCTCGCCAGGCCACAACGGTGGCCCGCCACTCGATGACGATGAGGAGAAGGGAGCGTCGTGGCGATCCTGGATCTGGCGCCGCGCACACAAGCGCGCCTGGAAGACACCCCCGCGCGAGATCGCGCTGCGCCGCCTCGCCCGGGCCGAGGAACTCGGCATGACCTATCGCGAATACACGCTCGAGATCATGGAGCGGGGACAGTACCTGTGAGCATGACCATCACCGACGGCGACCTGGACGATGCCCGCGTGCAGGCGCTGCTGACCGTGCATCTCGCGAAGGCGCGGGAAGCGACGGCGGAGGGCTTCGCCTTCGCGCTCGACCTGTCCGGGTTGCGCGTGCCGGCGATTCGCTTCTTCAGCGCCTGGGAGGGCGAGACGCTGCTCGGCGTCGGCGCACTGAAGCGCATGACGCCCGATCATGGCGAGGTGAAGTCGATGCACACCGCCGGGGCGGCACGCCGGCGCGGCGTGGGTGCGGCAATGCTGCGCCATATCATGGACGAAGCGCGCGCGACCGGCATGACGCGGCTGAGCCTGGAGACCGGCACCAGCGCCTATTTCCAACCCGCGGTGGCCATGTACCTGGCGAATGGCTTCGAACCCTGCGAGCCCTTCGGCGACTATGCAGCCAGCGCCGAGAACCGCTTTCTGACGCGGCGCCTCGCCTGACGCCCTGCCCGCGAAGCTCACTGGATGCCGGCGAAGGGCGCAGGCCGGCAAACTGCGGAAACAAGGGGATTAGACGGCGACTTCCGGCGCCCCTCCGGACCACTCCGGCAAAGGCCGCAGGGCCTTCCTGATGACGGACCTGGTTACGTCGATGAAGATCGAAGGAGGGCTCTGCCCTCCTCCGAGCCTCCACCCGCCAGGATGCTGGGCATCCTGGACCGCAATCGTTTGGTGCCGGGCGCTATAGCCGCCCTTCTTCCCCGCTGAACACGCGTGGGGCGCAAAAGCGGGTTTCGGCGCCATTCTGGCAGTGGCGCCCGACGCCAAGTGGAGGTTTGCAAAGGCCTTTCGGCCTTTGCTGGGGAGG
>JAYSDS010000302.1:0-2713 GCA_041914265.1 Roseomonas sp. | reverse complement strand
ACCGCCGCGGGCACCGGCTGCATGGCGGCGCTGGAAGCCGAGAAGTTCCTCGCCGCCATGGATGCCGAGACGGAGCAAGCAGCCGCCTGATGCCGATCGACTGGGACAAGCTACGCGTCTTCCACGCGGTCGCCGAGGCGGGGTCCTTCACCCATGCCGGCGAGACCCTGAACCTCAGCCAATCCGCCGTCTCGCGCCAGATCCAGGCGCTTGAGGAGGCGCTGACGGTCCCGCTGTTCCATCGCCATGCGCGCGGCCTGATCCTGACCGAGCAGGGCGAGACGCTGAACCGAACGGTGCGGGAAGTCTTCGCCAAGCTCGCCATGACCGAGGCGCTGCTGACCGAAAGCCGGGAGCGCCCGGCCGGGCGGCTGAAGGTCACCACCACCACGGGCTTCGGCAGTGCCTGGCTGGCGCCGCGGTTGAACCGCCTGCTCGACACGCATCCCGAGATCAGCGTGACGCTGCTGCTCGACGATGCCGATCTCGACCTCGCCATGCGGGAGGCGGATGTCGCCATCCGCATGCACCCGCCACGGCAGCCGGACCTGATCCAACGCCACATCGCGACCTTCGGCTGGAAGGTCTATGGCTCGGCCGCCTATCTCAAGGCCCAGGGCATTCCCCAGCGGGTCGAGGACCTCGATGCCCATCGCCTGATCGTCTACGGCGACTATCGCCCCCCGATCGACAATGTGAACTGGCTGGCCGAGGCAGGCCGGCGCCCCGGCACCCCGCGCCGCGCGGCGATCGAGATCAACTCCCTGCCAGGCATCATCGCGGCGATACGCAGCGGGCTCGGCATCGCCGCCCTGCCCGACTACGTCTCCGACCAGGTCGAGGACCTCGTGCAGGTGCTGACCGAGGTGAAGGCGCCGCGCTTCGAGGCCTTCTTCGTCTACCCCGAGGAAATGCGGCATTCGAAGCGAGTCTCGGTCTTCCGCGACTTCCTGATGGCCGAATTGGTGAACACGACGAGCTGACCGGCCGGGCGCTGGGCGCCCGCCGTCACGCGCATCACACAAGGGTGAACGGAAGGCATGCATCGCCCGCATATCGGGGTGGTGCATATCGAGAAACACGCATGTCCGTTCTGGGATTAGGTTTTGGTCATCCGGCGACTAGGTCGGAAGGGGTCCTACTGGATCCCTCGTCTCCCAGACGTGAAGCCTCCCTGTTGACTAGGCCCGGTCCCCCAAGGGGTTCCGGGCCTTTCTTTTCATACCGCCTCACGAATTCGCCGGTGTGGATGCGCCGCGGGAAGCGAGCCTGGCGTGTGGTGCAGCGCCGCCTGCACAACCGACAGGAAGCGGCTGGCCGGCCAGCGCGCTGCCCTGTCCTGCCGCTTCGTTCCCGACATGTTCCAGACCGCCATCCATGCCGGGCAATCCATCTGCCATGCATCGCCGGCGCCCCGACCCTCACCGCCATGACCCCGATTCAGCGCTGCCGTCCGGCGGCGAAGCGGCCATTCGACCGCGTGCATGACGTCGCCGCATCGGGGCGCGGCTGAACGCCTTCCGCGCTGCTTGACGCTCGCTCCACCGGCATCGTCCGATGCCGGCACGGCCATCAGAGCCGACAGGGAGAAGCCCATGACGTCCACCCCGCGCCGCGCCGTTCTCGCGGCCGCAGCCGCCACGCTTGCCTCGCCTGCCCTCGCCCAGGCCCTTTGGCCGACCGGCCCTATCCGCTTCATCGGCATCTTCCCGCCCGGCGGCGGCACCGACATCCTCTCGCGCATCTGGTCCCAGAAGATGGGCGAGATCACCGGCCAGCAATTCATCGTCGAGAATCGCTCGGGCAATGGCGGCAATGTCGGCACCGAAGCCATCGCCCGCTCGCCAGCCGATGGAAACACCATCGGCCTCGCCTCCGTCGCGTCGCTGTCCATCGCGCCGACGCTCTTCGCGCGGCTGCCCTTCGACGTGCGGCGGGACTTCACCTTCATCTCGGGCCTGTGGCAGTTGCCGAACCTGCTGGTGGTGAACAATGACCTGCCGGCGCGCAGCGTGCCCGAACTCATCGCCCTGCTGCGCGCGAATCCCGGGCGCTACGCCTATGCGTCATCCGGTTCGGGCACGACGGTCCATCTCTCGGGCGAGATGTTCAAGATGCTCGCCGGCCTGGACGTGCTGCACGTCCCCTATCGCGGCGGCGCGCCGGCGCATATCGACCTGATCGCGGGCCGCGTGCACATGATCTTCGACAACATCCCGCAGGGGCTTGCCGAGGCGCGGGACGGCAAGGTCCGCGCACTCGCGGTCACCGGCGCGCAACGCAGCCCCATGGCACCCGAGATCCCGACCATGGCCGAATTCCTGCCGGGCTTCGAGATCACCTCCTGGGGCGGGGCCATGGGGCCGGCCGGCATGCGGCCCGCAACCGTCGACCGCATCAACGCCCTGACGAAGCAGGCGCTGGAAAGCCCCGATCTGATCGAACGGTTCCGCGAATACGGGGCAACGCCCTGGTACACGACGCCGGAAGGCCTGGCGGATTTCCGCGCCGCGAACGAGGCAGCCTTCGCGCCGCTGATCCGGGCGTCGGGGGCACGGGTGGATTGATCGTCAGGGGTGATGGTATGGGGCATTGCCAGTCCAAACCACGCCGGCGAGGGCAGCAAGGCCTTCCTGACGACATCGCTGCTTCCGCTGTGGAAGGGGGGGGGGGGGGGGGGGGGGGGGGGGGGGGGGGGGGGGGGGGGGGGGGG
>JAYSDS010000301.1:0-2762 GCA_041914265.1 Roseomonas sp. | reverse complement strand
CCATCTGCGTCTCGATCATCGCGACGGTCAGCGTGCCAGCATTGATGCGGGCGATCTGTTCCGCCGGGTCCGCGAGGCGCTCGTAATCCGTGTGCGGGCCGCGGAAGTTCAGGATGCGCTCGCCGATCGGATAGTACTTCGTCGCCTTCACCACGCGTTCCAGCACCTCGGCGCTGGTGACGTTGGGCAGCAGCAGGCCCTGCGCGCCGGAATCGAGCGCGCGCGTCAGCTCATGCGGGGAGAGCAGCCCGGGCGGGCGCACGATCGGCGCGATGCCGGCCTCGCGCGCCATGAGCGCCATGGTCGAGACATCGCGCACCGTGAAGTCGGTGTGCTCCATCTCGAGGATCACGAAGTCGAGGCCGGTGGCGGCCAGCAGCTTCATGAAGCGCGGGTGGTTCACCAGCGTGCACCAGGTGCCGAAGGCAGGCTTGCCTTCGGCCCAGAGCGCCTTGATCTGATTGGGACGCATACGAAGAACGATCCTCTCTCACGTATTCCACGGCCGCGTGCGCCACAGCGTCCGATGCGCGGCATCGACCTGCTGGAGATAGGCGACGTAGTCCGTGGAGGGCAGGAACTTCAGCGGCTGGAAGGTGCGCTCGCTGGTGGCGATGAATTCGGGATTCTGCAGCACCTTGCCGAGCGCATCCGACAGGCGCTGCGTGACCTCGGGCGGCAGGCCCTTCGGCGCGCCGAGCCCGCGCAGCGAGCCGCCGCGCAGGTCGTATCCCGCTTCCTTGAAGGTTGGGATGTCGCGCGCCATCGCGGAGCGATCGGCCGCCATCACGCCCAACGTGTGATAGGGCTGCTGCTGCGCGAAGGTCAGGCTCTCGCCGAGATTGGCGGTGGTCACCTGGATCTGCTTCTGCAGCAGCGCGAGCGCCGCCGGGGCGGCACCGGCATAGGCGACCGGCTCGAAGCGCACGCCGGCGGCTTCTTCCAGCAGCAGCATGGAGATGTGCCCGGCCGATCCCACGCCCTGCGTGCCGACGGTGATGGTGCCGGGTGCCGCCTTGGCGGCGGCGACCAGGTCGGCGATCGACTTGATCGGGCTGTCGGGATGCACGGCGAAGGTCGCGGGATCCTCGACCACGCCGGCGATGAAGGTGAAGCTGTCCATCGACCAGCGCGGACGGCGCTCGATCGGGATGGTGACGATGCCTGGCGTGTTGATGATGCCGACCGTGTAGCCGTCCGGCCGCGCATCGGCGATCGCCGACAGGCCGATCTCCCCACCCGCGCCGCCGCGATTCACCGCGACGACGGACTGGCCGAGCTCGGTTTCGAGATAGCGCGCGATGGTGCGCGCCGAGATGTCCGTGCCGCCGCCGGCGGCGAAGGGCACGATCATCTGGATCGGCTTGTCGGGCCAGGCGGCGCGCGCGATGGAAGGCGCCGCAAGCGCGCCGCCCGCGAGAAGGCCGAGCGTCGCCCGGCGCGAGATGGTCAGCGTCATGGTCTCAGCGGGTCCAGGGATTTGGGTCCGAGGCAGCCCCGCAGGAACATTGGACAGCGCGCCCATGCTCCCTAGAATCGGCGATCTCCGCAGCATGAGGGCTCCTCAGACCGTGTTGAACGCCGCGTACCGTCGCAGTCTCCCGAGCCGCTGGATCGGCCGTCCGGCCTTCGGGCCAGGCGGCCGCCAACGCGATTTTTCGCGCGTGCGGTCTGCGGGTGGTATACCAACAGAACACCCGACCGGCAACGCCGTTTCAGACAGCGAAGACTGATGATCATGCAGGATGATGATGGGCGATCGGTGGAGGAGCTTCCGCCGCAGGGCCGCAGCGCGGCAGGCCACGCCTATGACCAGCTTATCGAGATGCTCCTCTCCCGCCGTCTCGAACCCGATGACGTTGTGCAGGAACGGCGGCTGGCGGCCGAACTCGGCGTCTCCCGCACGCCGCTGCGGGAGGCGATGCACCGACTGGAGGGGGAGGGGATGCTGGCCCGGCGGTCGGACGGCGCGCTGGTGGTCCCGCGCCTCGATGCCGAGGAGACGCTGGAGGTGCTGAGCGTCCGGCGCCTGCTGGAGGTGGAGGCCGCCGGCGCAGCCGCCGGCAAGGTTCCGGCCGAGGTGATCGAAAGGCTGCGCCACCGCGTCCAGGCCCTGGCGGCCAGCGGCGATCCATCGAGCCCGGAACGGCTGCTGCTGGACCTCGATCTGCATCGCGCGATCGGGGAGGCCTGCGGCAATCGCTGCCTCGCGCGCATGATCGCGGATCTGCGGCGGCGCACGCAGCTTTTCGCGACGCGCCGCACACCGGAACGGCTGGAACCGATCTGCGCCGAACACCTCACCATCCTCGATGCGCTCGAAGCCGACGACGCCGCGGCGGCGCGCAAGGCGATGGCGGACCACATCGACGCCACCCGCGCCGGGATCATGCTGCGGCTGCGGGCTGTGTGACGGTGGCGTCGGAGGGGCGCGCCCTTACGTCCGCTCTGCTCAGCACCAGGTTGAGGCTTTCAAAGGCCTTTCTGATGATCGCTACTTCCGCTGTGGGATCGAGAGGGGCTTTGCCCCTCTCGAACTCTCCCCAGCAAAGGCCGAAGGGCCTTTGCAAACCTCAACCTGGCGTCGCACACCGCTGGCAGATATGGCGCCGAAAGACGCTCTTGCGCACGAAGGGCGTTGGGGGGGTGGCAAAGGCGCCGCGCCCGGCACCAGAAGTTTGCGTTCCAAGTGCTCCAAGCACTTGGCGGGGAGGTTTGGAGCGACTGTCTTAAGGGTCAAGCCGTGGTTGTTAGCCATGGTC
>JAYSDS010000300.1:0-2832 GCA_041914265.1 Roseomonas sp. | reverse complement strand
GCAGCACGATCGGCAGGATGCCGTTCTTGAAGCAGTTGTTGTAGAAGATGTCGGCAAAGCTGGTGGAGATCACGCAGCGGATGCCGAAGTCGAGCAGCGCCCAGGGCGCGTGCTCGCGCGATGATCCGCAGCCGAAGTTGTCGCCGGCGACGAGGATCTGCGCGTTGCGGTAGGCCGGCCGGTTGAGCACGAAGTCGGCGATCTCGTTGCCGTCCCGGTCAAAGCGCATCTCGTCGAAAAGGTTCTTGCCCAGGCCCGAACGCTTGATCGTCTTCAGGAACTGCTTGGGGATGATCATGTCGGTGTCGATGTTGACCAGGGGCATCGGCGCCGCGATCCCGGTCAGGGTGGTGAACTTGTCCATGATTTGCTCCGATCTGACCTGTCCGGGCCGCTGGCCCCTGGGGTCAATGGTGATTGCCGTGGTGGGAATGGACGACCGCGTGACCGCGACCGCGCCGGATCAGCCAGCGATTGACGGGGAAGGCAGCGATGCCCGCGATGACCAGGCTGACCGCGAGACTGCCCCAGAAAAGCGGCGCATCGAAATGGGCCTCCATCGCGCCCGGGATGACCAGCATGATAAGGTTGTCGACGATCTCCATGACCGTGATCGACGCCGTATCCGCCGCAAGGGCAAGCCGCGCCGCCTGTGCGGCGCCCATGCCGGCCCCCAGAAGCGGCCGCATCGTCAGCGCATAGCCGAAGACGAAGGCGAGGGCGACCGCGATCGCGATGGTTGCCGCGTTGCTCCAGTGCAGTGCCGTGCCGATCACCATGCCCAGCACCTCGCCGATGCCGCAGCCGGTGAGGCAATGCAGCGTCGCGGCAAGCGCGAGACGGTTGAGGTCTTCGCCCGCCGCCCCGGCCCCCTTGCGGTGATCGTGGCTCATCGCCGCGCTCTGCCCTACATCATCTCGCGCACGTCGGTGAGGCGCCCCGTCACCGCCGCTGCCGCCGCCATTGCCGGACTCATCAGGTGCGTCCGGCCCTTGTAGCCCTGGCGGCCCTCGAAGTTGCGGTTCGATGTCGCCGCGCAGCGCTCGCCGGGCGAAAGCTGGTCGGGGTTCATCGCGAGGCACATCGAGCAGCCCGCCAGCCGCCACTCGAAGCCGGCGTCGATGAAGATCTGCGCCAGCCCCTCCTCCTCGGCCTGGGCGCGGACGAGGCCGGAACCCGGCACGACCATCGCGCGCAGCCCGGGCGCGATATGCTTGCCCTTGAGGATGGCGGCGGCGGCGCGCAGGTCCTCGATCCTTCCGTTGGTGCAGGAGCCGATGAAGACGGTGTCGATCCGGATGTCGGTGAGCTTGGTGCCCGGCGTCAGGCCCATGTAGTCAAGCGAGCGGCGCGCGGCCTCGACCTTGCCGCCGGTGAAGCTTTCGGGGTCGGGCACCGCGCCGGTGATCGGCAGCACGTCCTCGGGGCTGGTGCCCCAGGTGACGACCGGGGCGATGTCCTCGCCCTTCAGCGTCACGACCTTGTCCCAGTGCGCGTCGTCGTCGGACCTGAGCGTCTTCCACCAGGTCAGCGCCGCCTCCCACTGGGCGCCCTTCGGCGCATGGGGCCGGCCCATCACATAGGCGAAGGTCTTCTCGTCCGGCGCGATCAGGCCGGCGCGGGCGCCGCCCTCGATCGCCATGTTGCAGACGGTCATGCGGCCTTCCATCGACAGGTCGCGGATCGCCTGGCCGCAGTATTCGATGACATGGCCGGTGCCGCCCGCCGTGCCGGTGGCGCCGATGACGCTGAGCGTGATGTCCTTGGCGGTGACGCCGGGGCGGAGGTGGCCGGTGATCTCCACCTTCATGTTCTTCGACTTCTTCTGGATCAGCGTCTGGGTGGCCAGCACATGCTCGACCTCGGAGGTGCCGATCCCGTGGGCGAGCGAGCCGAAGGCGCCGTGGGTTGCCGTATGCGAGTCACCGCAGACCACGGTCATGCCCGGCAGCGTCCAGCCCTGTTCCGGCCCGACGATATGGACGATGCCCTGGCGGATGTCGTCGACCGGATAGTAGTTGATGCCGAAGTCGCGGGCGTTGCGGTCCAGCGCCTCGACCTGGATGCGGCTTTCCTCGTTCTCGATCCCCTTCACCCGGTCGGGCGTGGTCGGAACGTTGTGGTCGGGCACGGCGATGGTCTTTTCCGGCGCGCGCACCCTGCGCCCGGCCATCCTGAGCCCCTCGAAGGCTTGGGGGCTGGTCACCTCGTGGACGAGATGGCGGTCGATGTAGAGCAGGCAGGTGCCGTCGTCCTGGGTGTCGACCACATGGGCGTCCCAGATCTTGTCGTAAAGCGTCTTGCCGGACATGAGTCCTCTCCGCAGGTCAGAAAACGGGGGTCAGAAACCGAAAGGGCGACAGAAGGCGGCCGGCGGTCAAAGCGCCGCCAGCACCGTCAGCGTCGCGCCGAAGAACCGCCAGGGCAGGCGCGCGCGGTCGTCCATGTCGAAGATGCGTTTCATCGCAAGCGGGATACACGTTCGCCCCGAGTCTCGCAAGCCCGGGTGCCGCGGGACGGCCTGCGCAGGCCGGGGCTCATCGGGGCGCGCGACGCCTCACGCCCGCCACAGTTCCGTGCGATCACGGAACCGTCAGGGCACATTGAGATTTGACCGCCCAGATGTTAGGTTTCGATCATGCCCGGCGCCAGGGCCGTGATGGCGCGCAGCTCAGGAGGACGATGTCCTGTTACCTACCCAAGCGGCGGCCGCTTCCCAGGCCGCGGGGCCGGTGCCGATGACGGCCACGCCCATCGACGTCACCAGCGACGATCTGCTCGCGCGGGTGCTTTCCTCCCTCGACGACGACAAGGCCGAAGACGTGGTGGCGA
>JAYSDS010000299.1:0-2852 GCA_041914265.1 Roseomonas sp. | reverse complement strand
AACGTCGATGGGACCCCGGTGGCGGGGTGGTTTGGAGGGGCAGAGCCCCTCCAACGACGACAGCGGAAGAACGGAGGTCATCAGCAAGGCCTTTCGGCCTTCGGCGCAAAGCTTTCTGGCCGCTACGCGCCCTGCATCGGCGTCACACGCGGCTTCGTCCGCCGCCGCCGTTTCGGCGCCGCGGCGGGCAGCCCGGCGGGTGCGGGAATGGGTGGCGGGGATGGGGTGTTCGTCGCGGCGGCGCGTGCTGCCACCAGCACGTCCGGCATGCGAAGCAGCGCGGTGCGCATCAGAAGGTCGCGGCGAATAGACATCAAGTGAGATTCCAAGGGCGATTCCCGGTCGCGAACGTCTTCAACAGGCGAGCGGTTGCAAATGAAGGTCTTCATCGCGGTGATTCCGTGACATTGCTCACCAGCGATCGTTGCGGGGGCGCTTCACTACACGGGCTGACGGCCGAAAGGCACCGCAAAGCCTGCATCCCACCCCTGCGCCGGCTCAGGTCTGACGGCCGGCTTCCCGCCACAAGGCGGCCATGGTTTCGTTGCGAAAACGCATGCCGGATACCGGCACCGGCAGGCCCGCCCGGGACAGCGCCTCCATGACCCAGGTGTTGCACGTGAAGCCGAGGCTGTAGCGCAACCGGGAAGGCAGCAGCGTCCAGCCGCCGTCCGGACGGACTTCCGGCGGCTGCGTGATCTGGTCCGCGACGAAATGGACGATGGCCGAACGGCCGCCCGCCGGCAGGCGCAGCGCGACGGCGTCCTCGCTGCCTGGCGGCACCGGGCCGGACAGGGCGCGGATCGAGACCACGGCCGGCCCACCCGATATGGCCGAAAGCGCCTCCCCTGAACCGGGCCGTTCCGCACGCATCCAGGATTCCAGACCGAATCCCAGGGCGAAGGCCGCAGCCCCCGGAGCCTGCGCGCCGAGGACGGCGAGCGGCCCGCCCATCAGCGCCCCGGCCGGCAGGCAGAGATCCGTGTGCCAGGCCTCCGCGGAGACGATGACCGTTTCGGCCGAGAGCGGTGGCGACGGCGGATCGGGCGTCGCGCAGGCTCCCAGCAGCCCGGCGGCGAGGAAGGAACGGCGTGGCGGCACGTGCCATGGTCATCGCGCCGTGGCTCCGCTGTCCAGACGCGCCGCTATTCCGACCGGGCGGCGGCGCGATGCACCAGGCCGGGCCAGCGTTCGGCCTCGGCCCGGATCAGGGCGGCGAAGCGGTCGGGACCGTGGCCGGTGACGGTGAAGCCCTGTCGGGCGAGTTCCTCCGCGACCTCCGGCTCGGCAAGCACGGCGGCGAGTTCGCGGGCGTAGCGCGCCACCGCCTCGGGCGGGGTGGCGGCCGGGGCCAGGATGCCCTGCCAGGTAATCACGTCGAAGCCGGGAAGGACGGTCTCGGCGACGGTCGGGATGTCGGGCAGGGCGGGCGATCGCTCGGCGCCGGTCACCGCCAGGGCGCGCAGGCGGCCGGCGCGGATGTGCTCGATCGCGGCCGGCAGGGTGACGAAAAGGGCCTCGACATGCCCGCCGACCAGATCGACCACGGCCGGGCCGCCGCCCCGATACGGGACATGGACGTAGCTGATGCCGATCTCGTGGGCGAAGAGCGCGCCGGCCAGGTGGCCGATCGACCCATTCCCCTGCGAGGCCACGGTGAGCTTGCCGTCCGCCTGCTTCGCCCAGGCGATGAAGCCCGCCACGTCGCGGGGAGGCGAGCCGGGGTTGACCACCAGCACCTGGGGCGCGCGCACCGCTTCGACCACCGGGGCGAAGTCCCGCACCGGGTCGAAGCCCACGCGGGGATAGACGGCCGGATTGATGGTGAGCGGGTCGGAACCGACCATGAGCGTGAGCCCATCGGGCCGGCTGCGGGCAACCAGTTCGAAGGCGAGGTTGCTGCCGGCGCCGGGATGGTTCTCGACCACCACGGGCTGGCCGATGCGGGGGGAGAGATGCCGCCCGAGCAACCGGCCCAGGATGTCCTGGCTGCCACCCGGAGCCACCGGCACGACGATGCGCACGGGCCGGTCGGGTGCCCAGGCCGCCGGTTGCGCGATGGCGAAGCGGGGCAGGGTGGCCGCACCGGTGAGGAGAAGGGTTCGCAGAAGGAGGTCGCGGCGCGTCATCATGGCATATCCGGCAGGGTGATAGAATTTGTTTCTCCCAGCGCTGCGAAATCTTGCAACTAAAAGATTTTCCTACTACGCGATTTCACCAGATAGCCAAGGACTTGCCCGTGAGCCGCAGTTTCGAGCCGGATGCCACCGACCGTGCCATCCTCCGTCTGATCCAGAAGGACGCCGCACTTTCCCTCGCCGACATCGCGAAGGAGGTCGGGCTGACGCCGACCCCCTGCTGGAAGCGCATCCGCAAGATGGAGCAGGAAGGGGTCATCACCGGTCGCGTCGTGCTGCTGGACCCCGAGAAGGTCGGGCTCGGCGTCTCGGTCTTCGTCGCGATCGAGACCGGCGACCACTCCGCGACCTGGATCGAGACCTTCGCCACGACCGTGGCCAAGATGCCCGAGATCGTGGAGTGCTGGCGGCTCGGGGGGGACGTGGACTACCTGCTGCGCGTCGTGGTGCCGGACATGCAGGCCTTCGACACCTTCTATCGCCGGTTGACGGCGCAGGTTCCGGCGCTGCGCAAGGTGACATCCCGCTTCGCGATGGAGCGCGTGAAGAGCACGACAGCCCTGCCGATCTGACCGGCACGACGGCATGCCGCGTGTCATGGCCGGTTCCGTCGGGCCTGCCGGGGCCGCGGTGGGCGCCCTGCTTTCGCTGTGGAAGTCGGAGGGGCGTTGCCCCTCCAAGCCACCCCAGCAAAGGCCGAAGGGCCTTTGCAAA
>JAYSDS010000298.1:0-2887 GCA_041914265.1 Roseomonas sp. | reverse complement strand
GGGCTTTGCCCCTCCAAACCACCCCAGCAAAGGCCGAAAGGCCTTTGCAAACCTCCACTTGGCGTTGCGCACCACGGGCAGAATGGTGCCGAAACCCGCTCTTGCGCACGAAGCACGCTACGGGGGGTTCGGCATGGGACGTCGCGCTCGGAACCAAATGCCGGCGGTCCAGGCCACACCGTGGTCAGGGGACCCCATCGACGTGGCGCAGCAACGCCGATCGGCGTCCGGAGGGGCAGCGCCTTCCGGCTTCTTCCCAATGGAACCATCCACGTCACCAAGAAGGGCTTGCAATCCTCTCGCGCTTTGTCGATATTGCGACGCATTCGCAAATGGACCGGCGATGCACCCTTCCTCCGCATCTTCCCGCCTGCAGCGTCGGCTCCTGATGCTCAACCTGCCCTCGGCTGGCGCGGCGTCCCATGCCTGCGCCGGCTATGGGCCGAAACAACGGAGTGCCAGCACCGGCGCGGACGGGGCGGCTTCGGCCAGCCGCCCCGTCCGGCACCCGGATGCCGGCGACACGGATTCCCTGCTGAGCGCCCATCGCCCCTGACGAACCCGACGCCGCCGTGCGCCGCCGACCGCGTGGGGTGACGACGCGCAGCGACCGGAACGGGCGGGCCATGGTCTGCGACAGCGTTTCCGATCGGCGCCTTCCCTGGATGACGGCAGTGCCGTTCCGAAAGCCGACACCGGGCGCGGTACGTGCGGTTGCGCACGAACCGTTCCGTTACGGTTCTTGCCGAGACTCCCTGGCTGGTCCGATGATGCGGCCCGGGGGAAGGAGTCTTGGCTGTCATGACTGAGAGGGATTCGACGGCGGGCGCGTCGCCGGTCGAGGATGCGGGAGCATCCCCGGAATCCGCGCGCGGAGGCCTTGGTCGCCGGCTTCTCGTGCTTCGGGTCGCTGCCCTTGGCGCTGCCGCTACGGCCATGGCGCCCGCGGCCGAGGCGCTGGAGCCGACCCCGGTGCAGTATCGCACCGGCATCACCGACAACGATCCGAGTGACGGGCCCGGCTATGGCCGTGGTGGTGGCCGCCCACGCACGGGCATCACCGACAATGACCCGAACGACGGTCCCGGCTATGGCCGCGGCTATCGTGCCAGGCCGCAGGGCCGGCCCTATACCGGGATCAATGACGGCGACCCGAACGATCCCTCGGGCTACGGCACGGGGGCACGCCAGCGGCGCGGCACCGGCATCACCGACAACGATCCGAACGACTCGCCCGGCAATGGCCGCGGCGGCTACCGTGGCCCACGCAACGTGACGGACAACGACCCCTACGACGCCCCGGGCCGCGGTCGCGGCTGGCGCTGACCGGCGGCTGGACCGCGATGGCCGGGGTTCGTGCATGATGGCGCCCCCGCCTTCGGCCGGCGCCGCTGCCATGGCCTTGCGCGGCGTGGCGCCGGCCTGCATGCCCTGGCCTTCACGCGCCTGGCCGGAACCTGCCCTCACGGGAACCGCCCGCGCGATGCCGCCGGCCGCGGATGAGGATGACCATGACCACCACTCTTGCCGAAGACGCCTGGACCCTGGCCTTCGGGACCCTCTCGCTGGAAGACGGCCTTGCGATGCGCGAGGACACGGCCTGGCGGCTGCTGCCGGGCAATGACCCGGATCGCTTCGCCGGCCTGCTCTCGATCGCCGATCTCGACGCCTTCCTGCGCACCGACGCGGCGCGCACGCCGCGCGTCTCGATGGCCGACGGGTCACGCCGGGGCAGCGCCGCGGTCCCCATCGACGACTACATCGAGGAAGGCGGCGACCGGGCGGACCTGCCGCGCCTCTTCGCCCTGCACGACGCCGGGGCAAGCCTCGTCATCGCGCAGTTCCACGAACTGCACCCGCCCCTCGCGCGCTTCTGCCGCGGGCTGGAGAAGGCCTTCCTGCATGGCGTCCAGGCCAATATCTACCTGACGCCGCCGGGCGCGCAGGGCTTTCGCGTCCATTTCGACACGCATGACGTGCTGGTGCTGCAGGTGTCGGGCCGCAAGGCGTGGCGGGTGTGGGACGCCATCCCTTATGCGATGCCCACGCGCCACACCCCTTGGACCAACGACATCAACCTGGAAGGCGACCCGCATGAGCTGGTGATGGCGCCGGGCGACGTGCTCTACCTGCCGCGCGGCGTGATGCATGAGGCGATGGTCCAGCAGGGCGAGGATCCCTCGCTGCACATCACCATCGGCCTGCTCGAGCCCGGCATGGGGGAGATGCTGCGCAGCCTGCTGCTCGACCTGGAGGTCGGGGAACCCACCCTGCGCGCCGCCATGCCAACCTGGCGCCTGGCCGAGCCGGGCGGCATTGCCCAGGTGCGGGAAAGGCTCTCGGCCGCGCTGGCGGCGCTCGATACCGCCGCGGTGGCGGAACGCCTGACCATCGCCGCGCTGGACCGCGTGACGCGGGACCGCATGGCCCTGCCCGGCCGTTCCCTGCACACGCCACCGCCACGGCCGACGGATCGGCTGCGGCTGTCGGCGGGCATGCACCATACACTGGTGCCCTTTCCCCAGGGCGGCGCGGCACTGCGCTGGTATGGCGGGGTCGAGAAGCTCACCGCGGAGGAACTGCGCTGGCTGATGGTGCTGGAGGAAGGCGCCACCCCCGCGGAACTCGGCGAGGAGGCGATGGGGCTCTGCAAGCGCCTGGCCCAGGTGGGGTTGCTGGAACGGGCGTAGCGCCACGCGAAGATGAGGTCAGGGAAGGGCTTTACCGGTCTTCGGACCGCACCTCGGCAAGGGCCAACCTGGCTACATGGTTGCTGCCGCTATGGAAGCGGGGGGGGGGGGGGGGGGGGGGGGCGGCGGGCGCCGCGGCCGGCGAGCGCCGCCGCGGCCACCGACCACACCCCCCCCCCCCCCCGCCCGCGCCGCCC
>JAYSDS010000297.1:0-2923 GCA_041914265.1 Roseomonas sp. | reverse complement strand
CCTCCAAACCACCCCGCCAAAGGCCGAAAGGCCTTTGGAAACCTCGACTTGGCGCTGGGCACCATTGGCAGACAGGGTGCTGAAACCCGCTTCTGTGCCCACAGGATGCTTCGAGGGGCGCAGTATGTCCCGTCTGCCCTGTGCCAATTGTCGGCGGTCAGGGTGCTCCAAGCATCAGCGGTACCTATCGGCGTTGCGTTGCAACGTCGATGGCACCCCCGATGGCGGAGTGAGGTTTGGGGAGGGGCAGAGCCCCTCTCCATCAGCTTTCAGGACAGGCCTTCACGTTCACGGCCCGGCGACAGCCGCCGTCGGACCGCGATGTTTCGACCCGGTTCGCGCTGTAGCCCGAGGGGGTAAACCCCCTTCGGCGCTCTCAGCTTTCCTCGTCGCGATCCGCTTCGACCTCGATATCCTCGCCGAGGCCTTCCGCGTCGTCTTCCAGCTCTTCCGCGTCCTCGATCGCCTCGTCGCCGTCGACGTCCTCCACCTCGATATCGTCGGTTTCGGCCTCGGGCGAGGCGGCGCGCTTCTTCAGCTTGTCGTCCGGCAGCGGGGCTGGGGCGGCGCGGCGCAGGCGCGGCTGTTCAGCCGGCTGTTCCGTGCCGCATTTTGGGCAGACGGCCGGGCTGCGGGTAAGATCGTAGAAGCGGGTGCCGCAGGCGACGCAGGTCCGCTTCAGGCCGAGTTCAGGCTTTGCCATGGGTCAATCCGTCTTGCGCGCAGGGGGCATGCGCCAATCGCAAAGGGTCGGGCGCATTGCCACGCCCTGCCCGGCCATGTCAAACGCCCGATGCCATGTCGCATCTCGATCCCCGCCCCCTCAAGGCCCGCGCGCCGGGTACCCCGCTTGCCGGCCGCCTGGCCGTGCCGGGGGACAAGTCCATCAGCCACCGTGCCCTGATGTTCGGTGCCCTCGCGGTGGGCACCACCGAGATCACGGGCCTGCTGGAAGGCGAGGACGTGCTGCGCACCGCCGCGGCGATGCGCGCCCTGGGTGCCGAGGTCGAGAAGACCGGGCCCGGCGCCTGGCGCGTTTCCGGCCGTGGCGTGGGTGGGCTGGTGGAACCCGCCGATGTGCTCGACATGGGCAATTCCGGTACGGCAGCGCGGCTATTGCTCGGGCTGCTCGCCGGGCATCCGCTCTTCGCGGTGATGACAGGCGACGCTTCCCTGCGGCGGCGGCCGATGAAGCGGGTGACGGACCCGCTTTCGGCGACCGGCGCGAGCTTCTGGACGCGCGAGGGCGGGCGGTTGCCCCTGGCCGTGCGTGGCGCGGCCGATCCGCTGCCGCTCGACTACGTGGTTCCGGTGCCCTCGGCGCAGGTGAAAAGTGCCTGCCTGCTCGCCGGCCTTTGCGCGCCGGGGACGACCCGTGTCGTCGAGAAGGAACCCACCCGCGACCATACCGAGAACATGCTGCGTCACTTCGGTGCGACCGTGTCGGTGGAGGACACAACCGAGGGCCGCATCGTGCTGCTGGAAGGCCAGCCGGAACTGGTCGCCGCGCCGGTGCTGGTCCCCGGCGATCCCTCCTCGGCGGCTTTTCCGATCGTCGCGGCACTGCTGGTGCCTGGTTCCCGCGTCGTGGTCGAGAATGTCGGGCTGAACCCGTTGCGCACCGGTCTGCTCACGACCCTGCGTGAGATGGGTGCCGCCCTGCGCATCGAAAATGAACGCATCGCCGGCGGCGAGCCCGTGGGCGACGTCGTCGCGGAGTACACCGAACTTTCCGGCGTAACCGTCCCCCCGGGCCGTGCACCGTCGATGATCGACGAATATCCCGTCCTGGCGGTCGCCGCGGCCGCCGCGCGCGGGGTCACGCGCATGAAGGGCCTCGCCGAGCTGCGCGTGAAGGAGAGCGACCGCCTTTCCGCCACGGCTGCGTTGCTTGCCGCCAATGGGGTGAAGGCGGAGATCGAGGGCGACGACCTGATCGTCCATGGTACGGCCCGCGCCATCCCCGGTGGTGGGACGGTGGAAACGCACATGGACCATCGCCTCGCCATGTCGGCGCTGGTGATGGGTCTCGCCTCCCAGGCACCGGTGGCGGTGGACGACGCGGCCTTCATCGACACCTCCTTCCCCGGCTTCGCAACGCTGATGAACGGCCTCGCAGGCGTCGAGGCCCTGGTCGCGCCGTGACACCCGGCACCGTCATCGCCGTGGATGGCCCCGCTGCGGCCGGCAAGGGCACGCTGGCACGGCGCCTCGCCTCGGCGCTGGGGCTGCCCTATCTCGACACCGGCCTGCTGTACCGGGCTGTGGGCCGGCGCGTGCTCGATGCCGACGCCGACCCGCGCGACGCCCGCCAGGCCGAGGAAGCAGCTCGCCACCTGACGCCCGCTGATCTCGAACGCGGCGACCTGCGTGGTCCCATGGCGGACATGGCCGCGAGCGCGGTGGCAGCCATCCCGGCCGTGCGCGCCGCGTTGCTGGACTTCCAACGCAGCTTTGGCCGCGAGCGCGGCGCCGTGCTGGACGGGCGGGACATCGGCACCGTGGTGTTTCCCGATGCGGCGGTGAAGCTCTTCGTCACGGCGAGCGTGGAGGAACGCGCCCGCCGTCGCTTCCTCGAACTGCGCGGGCGCGGCGTCGAAGCCGATCCCGCGCAGGTGGAAGCTGAAATCCGCGACCGCGACGCACAGGACGCCAACCGGCCCGTGGCTCCGTTGCGGCCCGCGGAAGACGCCGTGGTGCTGGACACCACGACACTGGACGCCGAAGCCGCGTTTGTCGCCGCGCTGGACCTCGTCCGCACGCGCATCGGGTGAGCGGAACGGGGCTTTGCGCCCCCAACCCGGCCAGGCAAAGGCCAACCTGATGACCCGGCTACTTCCGCTGTGGAAGCGGGCGGGGGGAAGCCCCCCGCGAGCGCACCCCCCCCAAAGGCCGAGGGGCGTTGGGAACCACCCCGTTGGGC
>JAYSDS010000296.1:0-2984 GCA_041914265.1 Roseomonas sp. | reverse complement strand
TCCAACTCCCGCGCCTACTTCGCCGTCGAGGTTTCTTCCGCCAGAAGCCCCCCCTCGACCGCGCTCGCCTGCATCTCCCGTTGGACCAGCGCGCGCAGCCAGGCGTGCCCCGCGTCGCGGCGCCGCCCCTCGTGCCAGACCAGCCAGATCGGGATGCGGATCGGTGGGCCGGGCACGTCCGCGACGACCATGCGGAAGTCCTGTGCCGCGATCCTGGCCATGGAGCGCGGCAGCACGCCCAGATAGTCCGTCCGCGCGACGACGAAGGGCACTTCGAGGTATTCGCTGACCGTCAGCCGGCTCTCGGCCATCAGGTCCCACAGCTTGCCGCTCAGTGCCTTGGGCCGGCGTTCGGCGGCGCGGCGCCGGCAGCGCACGAATTCCTCCTTCGCCAGGTCGGGCCATCCCATCCGTGAGGTGGCGCGCGGGTGCCCCATGCGGGCGACGAGGACCAGGCTGTCGTCGAACAGGCGGCGGTTCACGAAGCGATCATCCTCCGCCGCGATCCAGTCGACGGCGAGGTCGAGCTGCCCTTCCCGCATGAGCTGCGGCGCGTCGTCGGCCAGGGTCCGCGTGTCGAAGCGCAGCTTCACCGCCGGTGCCGCCCGGGCGGCGGCATCGCGGATGCGCAGGGCGTATTCCGGCCCCAGGGGGTGGGGAATGGCGATCTCGAACCGCCTGGTGCTTGTGTCGGGGTCGAAGCCACGGGCCTCCTCCACCGAATGCCGCAGGACGTCGAGCGCGGCATGGATTTCGGGGAAGATGCGGTTGGCGACCGGGGTCGGCGCCATGCCGGTCGGCGTGCGCAGGAAAAGCTCGTCCCGGCATGTCTCGCGCAGCCGGCCGAGCGCATGGCTCGTCGCCGACTGGCTCAGCCCCAGTCGCGTCCCGGCGCGCGACACCGAGCGCGTTTCGAACAGCGCTTCGAAGACGAGCAGCAGGTTGAGGTCCATGCCGTGAAGCGACGCCATGCCGTCCCCCGACCAGGTCAATGCAGCGCGGCAGCATGCATGATTCCGAAGAGGATCATGCAGCGCTTTCGTTCGGGTTCGCCGCACACAGCCGTTATGGCTCCGCTCCCCCTTTCAGATCGTTCCGGAACCAAGAGCGAGATCGTGTTCTTCAAGACCAGGATGCGGCGCGCGCTGCGCGGGATCATTGCATCCGCCCAACCGGCGGGATTGCGGCCGCCCGCGGGCGAGACGGCCGCTCGGGCCCTGACGATGGAGCGCGCGGCGATCGCCTTCGGCGTCACCTGGCGCGGGCTTTCCCCGGCGCAGGCGGCGATCGTCATCGTCCATGCCGCGCGCATCGTGGCCGGTGAGGGGACGGCGGAGGCCACGCGGCTCGCGGCCGCCGCGGACCGTTTCGCGCTGACGCGCGGGCTGGCGGCCTTCTCCGGCGGCATCGCGCAGGATATCGCGCGGAGCGAAAGGCTCGCGGCGTTGCGCCGGCATGGCCATGTGCTTCCGCTGCGGCGCCCCCTGGCGGGACCGGCGCTGCCGGCCTGAGCCCCCCCGGGCGCCGGCGAACCCGGCGCCGTGCGCGAAGCCACCACCCCGATATCGGGCCAGCCGACGGGCCGGCCGGTGTCAGAGCGGCTTCTGCGCCTTTTCGAGCAGCCGCCCGAAGAAGCCCGGCTTCTTCGGCGCCTGCGGCGGCTGTGCGGTCACGGCCTGTTCGCGCGCCTCGGCGGCCGCGCGCTTTTCCTTGTCGGCCAGCCACTTATCGAGGCTCATGCCCGCCTTGGCGGCGCGCTTCGCCTCATAGGCGCGCTGCGCCTCGGTCATCTTACGGTCGCTCATCAAGGGGGATCCCAGTCGCTACGCCGGGTGAATGGCGCGAGCCGCGCCTTCCGGCAAGGGGCTGCGCGTGGCAGGTTCCGGACCATGGAAGCGAAAGTGAAGGCCGGCATCTGGGTGTCGATGGCCATCCGCCTGTCCGACATGGCGGGCCGCCCGGCGATGGTGCTGCGCAAGGGCGACCCGGACTCGGGCGGCATCCTGTGCGTGCTGCGGGGAAGGGAGGGCTGCATCGTCCTCGCCCAGGCGCGCGACGCCGAGGGCCGCCAGGCCTGGATCCGTGGCAGCGGCGCGGCGCCGGTGGAGGAGCAGGTGGCGACGGCCTATGTGGATCGCCAGGTGAAGCGCGACCCCGATCTCTGGGTCCTGGAGTTCGAAGCCCCGGACCTCGTTCCGCCCTTCGAGGCCCGGTTGATCTAGGCCCGGCGACGTTTCGGACGGCCTCCCACCGGGTTCCGGCGATCGCGAAAAGCAGGGCATCCCGGCGGCGGCAGTGCTAGGTTCCGTATCGGCAACATTTCTCCATCCCCCGACCGTGGCCGGAAAGGAGCAGTGCCGATGACCACCTTCATCATGTTCGGGTCCTGGACCGACCAGGGCATCTCCGCCATCGCGGAATCCCCGCGCCGCCTTGATGCGGCAAAGGGCATGCTCTCCGAGATGGGCGGGCGGATGCTCCACTACTTCATGACCATGGGCGAATTCGACATGGTCGCGATCTATGAGGCGCCGGACGACGCGGTCGCCGCCCGCTTCGCCCTGATGCTCGGCCGGATGGGGAATGTCCGGACCAAGACCGTGAAGGCGTATCCCGAAGAAGCGGCACGCCAGATCATCGCCTCGCTGCGCTGACGCGGCGCCGGGACAGGCCTCGCAAGCCTTCATGCCGGGTTGGGGGTACGCCGTCGATTTCCGGCGCGGTGCATCGTGCGCGGCGTTGGGTTTTGCTGGCCGGACCAGGTGGAGTTTTCGGGCCGAGTGACTTCCGCTGTCGAATTGGCGGGGCTCTGGCCCTCCGAGCCACTCAGCGAAAGGCCTTTCCCAACGACTGGCTTGGTTGCGCTGGTGACGGGGGGGGGGGGGGGGGGGGGGCGGGCCGGCCCCCGCCCCCCCCCCCGCGGCGGGGGCGGCGGCCCCGCGCCGCCGGGGGGGGGGGGGGCGGCCGCGGCGAGGGCGCCCCCC
>JAYSDS010000295.1:0-3026 GCA_041914265.1 Roseomonas sp. | reverse complement strand
CTGTCACCGCGCCGCGGCGAGCGTCAGTTCGCCCACGCCGAGGGCGATGTTGAGCCCCGTATTCCCCTCGATGCTGATCGGCTGCAGCGCGATGCCGCGATTGCCGCCGCCGAGCAGGACATTCGCGCCGAGCCCCACCCCTGCCGTGGCGCCCGCCGAGACGCCGGCGAAGGTGCCGGCCAGCGCGCCGGGCTGAAGGTCGCCGGTCGTCGCCATCACGCCCCACAGCATGACCGCGGAGCTGGTGAAGCCGACATCGACGCCGTAGCGCTTGATCTCACCGGTATAGCGCTCCCCGGCGGCACCGCTGCGCGAGGGGGTGAAGACGCAGTTCACCTCGCGCGTCGAACCGAAGACGAAGCTGGTGCCGGCCTGCACGTCGCAGCGCAGCGTGCCGACGCGGACATGGCCGGTCTGCTGCTGCGCCAGGGCGGGCGCAGCGGCGATCAGGCCCAGGCCGAGCATCGCAGCCAGGGCAGCGCGGGGGTAACGCATGATGGGTTCCTTCCTTGCAGTCAGCAGCCCGAGGGCATGCGGCGGGGAAACGCAGCCGTGGCCCCGCGGGTTTCCTGCCCCGGTCCGCGACTGCATGCGGCGTCACGATGCCCCGCAGCAGGATGACGGGACTGAAGCACGCCCTGCCCCGGCGGCGCGGCATCGCGGTTGGGCATGGACCTCGTGACCGGCGGGCAAGTCCTTGTTCCCGATGCGAAGATCGTCGTGGCCGCACGGTGGCGGCGACCATTGCCCCGATCGATGACGACTTCGTAACATTATCCCTTCTGGCGGCGCCTCCCGGCGCCGTGCCGGAATCCGGGAGACAGGCGCATGCCCATCCCCCCTGAAATCGCGGCCACGCACGCCGCCATGGCAGCCTGGCGCCACCACCTGCACGCCATGCCCGAACTCGGCTTCGAGCTGCACGACACGGCGCGCTTCGTCGCCGGAACGCTGCACGATCTCGGCTGCGACCGGGTCGAGACGGGTATCGGCGGCACCGGCGTGGTCGGCATCATCCATGGCGCGGCGGTAGGCCCGGCCGTCGGGCTGCGGGCCGACATGGACGCCTTGCCGATCCATGAGGAGACAGGCCTCGCCCATGCCTCCACCCGGCCTGGCCAGATGCATGCCTGCGGACATGACGGGCATACGGCGATGCTGCTCGGCGCCGCACGCTATCTCTGCGCCACGCGACGCTTCCACGGCAGCGTCGTGCTGATCTTCCAGCCGGCCGAGGAGATCGGCCGCGGTGCCGCGGCGATGCTCGCGGATTCGCTGCTCGAACGCTTTCCGCTGCGGCGCCTGTTCGGCCTGCACAATTGGCCGGGCTTCGCGGAGGGCATCGCCTTCGCCCGCACGGGGCCGGTGATGGCGGCCGTCGCGGATATCAGCATCCGGCTTTCCGGCCAGGGCGGGCATGGCGGCATGCCGCATCTGGCGAGCGACCTGGTGCTGGCCGGCGCGCAGCTCGTCACGGCGGTGCAGGGCATCGTGGCCCGCAGCCTCCCGGCCTCCGAGGCCGGCGTCATCAGCATCGGGCATGTCGAGGATAGCGGCGCGTGGAACGTCATGCCCTCCGAACTGCTGCTGCGCGGCACGGCGCGCTGGTTCAACCCTGCCGCCGGAGCGCTGATGGAGGAGCGGCTCGGCGAGGTCTCGCGGGCCGTCGCCGGCGCCTGGAGGGCCAAGGTCAGCCTCGCCTTCACGCGGCTCACGCCGCCTGTCGTGAATCATGAAGAAGCCACGCGCCAGGCCGGGGAGGTGGCGCGGGACGTCCTCGGCCCTGGGGGGCTCGCCCCCCTGCCCGCCCCGCTGATGGCCGGGGACGACATCGGCGCGCTGCTGGCCGAGGTGCCGGGCTGCTACCTGATGCTCGGCGCGGGGCCTGACGTCGCGCCGCTGCACCATCCCCGCTTCGATTTCAACGATGCCTTGCTGCCGCTCGGCGCTGGGCTGCTCGCGCGCTTCGCGGAGCATGCACTCAACGGCTGACCCGCGATCGCGCCGGGACGCCGGCCTGGAAGGGAGATGCCATGTTCGAGCGTTTCTACGATGCTGGTGCCGGCGGCTACGAGCAGATCTTCGGCCGGGTCGCCCGGGATTTCGTCCCCGGCCTGCTCGCTGCGGCACGGCTGCGGCCGGGGCAACATGTGCTGGATGCCGCAACCGGCACCGGCATCGTCGCCGAGGCCGCGGCCAGGGTCGTCGGGCCTTCCGGAACGGTGGTCGCGACGGATGTGTCGCGTCCCATGCTCGACCAGGCGCGGGAACGGCTGCGCAGTGCTGCGACCATCTCCGTGGCCAGGCAGGACTGCCACGCCATGACCTTCCCCGATGCCAGCTTCGACGCGGTTCTGTGCGGGCTCGGCCTGATGGTGTTCGACGATCCCCCGCGGGCGCTGGCGGAATTCCGACGCGTGCTGCGCGTGCACGGGCGCCTGGCCGTGTCGGTGAACACCAGCCCGGAAGCGTCCTTCGTCACCCGCGTCCTGACCGCCATCGGGCGGCATGTGCCGGAACGCGCGCCGGCGGCGGCGCGGTACTTCGCGCTCGGCGAGCCGGCGACGCTGCGCGCCCTGCTGGAAGCGGCGGGCTTCCAGGGCGTGGAGACCGCCATCGAGACACGCCGCTACCCGTTCTCCTCCTTTGATGCCTATTTCCAGCCTATCGAACGCGGCTTCGGGGCAACCGGCGCGGAATTCGCCGCGTTGCCGCCCGCACTGCGCGGCGCGGTGCGCGAGGAGGTGCGGCGCGACGTCACGGGCGATGACGGGTCCGTCGAGATCAGGGTCAGCATGCTGTTCGCGGGTGGAGGACGATGAGCTGCGGGCGGTGACGGAATCGTTCCGGCAGGGACAGCGTGCTGAGGGGTGCTGGCCCCTAGGCGCGGAGGTTGGCCAGGGATGGGCTTTGCCCCTCCCCGGCAAGAGCCGAAAGGCCTTCCTGCTTACTGGTTTGCTTCCGCTGTTGAAATTGGAGGGGCGCTGCCCCTTGTAAGTCTCGCGAGCGGTGCCTGTTGCCCGGTA
>JAYSDS010000294.1:0-3061 GCA_041914265.1 Roseomonas sp. | reverse complement strand
AGGCTTCCGACGCCCGCGCCCGGCCGATCCTGCTGACCGCGGCGGCGGCAAGCCTCGCGCTGATCCCGATCTCGCGGCAGATCTTCTGGGGGCCGATGGCCTACGCGATGATGGGCGGCATCATCGCCGGCACGGTGATCACGCTGGTCTTCGTGCCAGCACTCTACCTTGCCGTCTTCCGGGTGAAGGGCGACAGGCAGGCCTAGTCATTTCAGGATCGAAAGGAGATCGGCGAAATCGTCGGTCCAGACCGGCCCGCCGTCGGCGGCAAGATCGTGCCAGCGCGGGTCGCCGGCCAGCGGGCCAAGCGCCTCAGCCGAGCGCGCCAGCATCACCACCCGCGACGGCGCGTCGCCCGGGTCGGCCGCCTCGTTGCCCGGATAGTCCTGGATCCGCGCGACGAGGCCGAGCGCGGTGGCGCTGCGGGCGAGCGGGCGCTCGATCGCATAGTAGCGGTTCGAGATGTGGTAGAGCAGCACGCCCCCGGGTGCGAGCCGGTCGAGGTAGAGCCGCATCGCCTCGTGCGTGGTCAGGTGCACCGGCACCGCGTCCGACCCGTAGGCGTCGATCACCAGGAGATCGTAGCGTGGCGCGCCTGCCTCTGCCGCCAGGACCATCCGCGCGTCGCCGAGCCGGGTCGGCGCGTCCGGCGCGCAGGCGGAAAGGAAGGTGAACAGCCGCGGATCCCGGGCGATCCGGTCCACCGCGGCATCGATTTCGTAGAAGGTCCAGTCCTGACCCG
Organism: Roseomonas sp.; assembly: GCA_041914265.1. GTDB lineage: Bacteria > Pseudomonadota > Alphaproteobacteria > Acetobacterales > Acetobacteraceae > Neoroseomonas. The sequence goes on along the minus strand of JAYSDS010000294.1, from coordinate 2,319 downwards.
GGCGCTTGTAGCAGGCGAGCGCCCCGGCGCCGAGGCCGACAATGCCCACCCGCCCTGCCCGTTTCCCCGTCGCCGAGGTCAGGACCTGTGCCATCGGGCCGTTGCGATGGTAGTAGAGTTGCGGCTCGGGCCGGGCGCTGGCGAGATCGGCCAGCCGCTCGGTCCCGTGGATCGTGGTGCCGTTGGTGTAGTGCCTGAGCCCCTTCTCCTCCATAACCCGGTGGGTGCCGAAGAAGCTCCGGTCGCGGAAAAGGTCGCCGTTCGGGATCAGCCAGGCGCCGGTCGCCGCCACCGTGATCATGGCGATGGCCGCGGCGGGCAACTGGCGGCGGAGCGCGACGGCGAGGAACGCCGCCAGCCCGAACATCGCCATCTTGAGCATGAGCCAGTCGACCGAGCGGAACACCACGATGGCGAGGACCAGCGGCAGCGCCGCCGCGATCCCCGCGGCCACCCCGAGAAGCGCCTGCGCCCGCGAGGGCCGCATCGCCGGGCTGAGCACCAGCGTCGCGGCGAGGAGCGTGGTCACGCCGCCTTCGGCGAGGCTGTCGAACAGCAGCGGCGCGAGGATCGAGTTGAAAAACCCGCCGAGCGCGCCGCCGACCGACATCACCAGGTAGAAGAGCGTGAGGTGCCGTCCGTCGGGCCGCGCCGCATAAAGCCTCGCATGGGCGAAAAGTGCCACGACGAAGAAGGCGGCGATCAGCGCGGCGACGCCCCAGAGCCCGACATGCGCCCCGGTGATGCCGGCGAAGACCGCGCCGAGCACGGCAAGGGAAAGGAGATAGCACAGCCGCAGCATCGGCGTCACCCCCAACGGGCGGCGCGCGAAGGTCACGACGAAGCTGAGGAGATAGAGCGAGAGCGGCACCACCCAGACGAGCGGGATCGCCCCCACGTCGGTGCTGATCTTGGTCGTGACCGCCAGCATCAGCGACGAGGGCACGAAGGCCAGAAGCATCCAGCGGGCGATCCGTCCCGCGCCCAGCCGTTCTTCCGGCAGGCACCTTGCCCGCACCGCCTGCACCCCCCTGCCGCGCAGGGCGAAAAGCCCGCAGAGGAGCAGGAGCGCGCCGAACGCCTGGAAGCCGAACGCCCAGAGCTCGCCGATCCGCCGTGCGCCGAGAAGCGGCTCGGCGATGAGCGGGAAGGCGAGGAGCGCCACGAGCGAGCCGAAGTTGGAGGCACCGTAGAGGAAATACGGGTCGCCGGCGGAGGGCCCGTCGCTGCGCGCATACCAGGACTGGATCAGCGGCGCATTGGCCGACAGCACGCCGAAAGGCAATCCAACCCCCAGCGCGAAGAGCGTGAGCGTCTGCCAGGCCGCCGGGACCGCCGGGTCATAGCGCCAGCCGGCGGGAATTGCCAGCGGCAGGAAGGAAAGCGCCGCGACCCAGAGCGCCAGGTGCAGCGCCAGTTGCGCCGCGACCGGCAGGTGACGGCTGACGAGATGGGCATAGAGATAGCCGGCGATGAGGACGCTCTGGAAGAAGAGCATCGCCGTCGTCCAGACCGCCGGCGCACCGCCGATCTGCGGCAGGACGATCCTGGCGAAGAGCGGCTGCACGAAGAACAGGAGCGAGGCGCTGACAAAGATCGTCAGCGTGAACAGCGCGGGAACGACCCATCCCGCCGTCGCCGCCGGTTCCGTATCAGTGTGGTGCATGGCCGATTCCGTCCGATTGTTTCCGGACGGGTAACAGGCGAATCGGCCGGCAATGAGGCAGGTTCGGGGCAGGGAGCGGAGTCAGGCGGAAGGCACCATCCGTGGCCCGTCGCCTTCGGGCGCGATCTCCTCGAAGTCGAAGTTGTCGAGCTTGGCGGCGCGCTTGCCGGCGCGCTCGGCGGCGGTGCTGATCCCGTCGAGATCGCCGCGCGCCTGGTGGAAATGGGTGGCAAGCTTCTCAACCCGCTCGACCACCAGTTCCACGTCGCGGTGCAACTGGCGCAGCGTCGCGCGGATCGCGCCGGCCTGTTCGCGCATCCGGGCGTCCTTCAGGACCGCCCGCATCGTGTTCAGCGTCGCCATGCAGGTGGTCGGCGAGACGATCCAGACCCGCGCGTCGAAGCCTTCGCGCACAAGTTCCGGGAAGTTGGCGTGCAGTTCGGCATAGACCGCTTCCGACGGCAGGAACATCAGCGCCCCGTCCGCCGTCTCTCCGTCAAGGATGTAGCGCTCGGCAATCGCCTTGACATGGCCCCTAACGGCGATCCGCAGCATCCGCTGCGCCTCGATCAGTTGCGACTGGTTCTCGGCCCGCCGCAGCGCCTCGTAGGCCTCGAGCGGGAACTTCGAGTCGATCACGATCGGTCCCGGCG
>JAYSDS010000293.1:0-3119 GCA_041914265.1 Roseomonas sp. | reverse complement strand
GTCAGGGCCATCGCGATCAACTCGACCGTGCGCGGCGCGGGCAGCGTGCGGCCGAGGACCACCATGCCGCCGATCCCACCCCAGCGGTCGAGACCGCTCAGCGCGTTGAAATGCACCGCCTCCACCCGTGGTGGCAGTCCGGCCGAGCGAAGGGCATCGATGGCGGCCTTCTGGCCCACCACCAGGAGATCGATTGCCTGGCCGGGGCGATTGCACTGCCGGGCGCGGAGGTCGATCCAGGCCCGGAGGTCGCGCAGACGGGTCGCGGCGGCCTTCCGGTCCCGCTCTGGTGCGTCGGAGGCAGGCGTCAGGGCACGGGCCGAGGTCGGGCTGCCGGTGACCTGGCGGACGCGGACATGGGGCTGGCGCGCGGCGACGGGCGTGCTGATATCGATCCGCGGCAGGTAGGTCTGGACAAGTTCCGGCCGGAGCGTGGCGTCGAGATGTAGGATCGGCGCCTCGGCGGCCCAGCCTGCCCGCATGCGGCTGCGCCAGCGCAGGCGGAGCGCGCGGACCGAACCGGCCTCGGTCCTCTCGTGCACGAGTTCTGCACCGGCGGCGTCGTGGCCGTTCTCCAGCGCCTCGGCGAGGATAAGCCAGAGCATAGCGCAGCGCCCCGGTGGGGCCCATGGCTCGCCTGCGGGCGGCAGGACAGCCTCGATGCGCTTGCGCCGCTCGACCGGCGACATGCCGGGGCGAAGGCCCGCATCGCGCATCCGGCGGCGTTCCAGCGTCGCGGCATGGCGGCAATCCTCCGGGGTGAGACCGACAGCTTCCAGCAGGCCGAGGCGGAGCGGACCCGGCTTCATGACCCGCAGCGCCTTGCAGAGCCGCTCGCGCGCGGCGATCAGGTCGGCCGTCGCGCCAACATCCATCTTGCCCTTGCCGGTGTAGCAGCTGAGTGAGGTGCGGCCGGGCTCCAACCCGTCCTGCGTCAGCGTGGCCTTGCCGTCGAGACCGCGCAGGCCCGACTGCCAGAAGGCCTCGTCGATGACGAGGAGCCCGACCTCGCCGATGGCCTCGGGCTTCATGTGGAAGAGGCTGTCATGGGCGCAGACGATGACCTGCGCGGCCTGCGCCAGCGGCTTCTGGCGCTGGTAACCGCAGTCGTGGAACAGTGGACAGAGGAGCAGCTCCGCCCCGTTCTTGACCTTGCAGCAGCTCTGCTCGACGGGGTGCTCAATCTCGAGCGCGTCGAAGGTGGCCTCGGTGTCGAGGCACATGAGCCGGTCGGGCTTGTCGTCGGTGGGATCGGGCGCCGTGCGGCCCTTCCAGAGCATGGCGCTGACACCCAATGCCTCGAAGGCCGCGACATGCTCGGCTCCGAGATCGTGGCGGGGGACGGCATAGACGACCTTGCGTTTGCCGAGGGCGCCCGCAGCGATCAGCTCGGCGATAGCGGTGCGCGCGCTCGAGGTCTTGCCGAGGCCCACATCGACCGGCAGGCCGAGGAGCGGCGGCAGCGCCGCGCGCGCGACGATGTTGAAATCGAGTGGATCGCGGGTCGCGTCGCTGTCCTTCGCCGCCTCACGGGCGGCTTCGACAGCGGCCCAGTAGTCCGGGATGGCGGCCATGAAGCTGGCGATGGCCTCTGCGAGGCTGGCGCGGGCCTCGTCGGGCGTGAGCACGGGTGCCGGATAGGTCGGCGGTGGCGGCGGGATCCGGGCCGCGACGGCGACAAGTGCCGCGACGGACTCCGGCCCCTTGGCGCAGAAGAGGTCGTTGGCGTCGCCGGGAACCCCTGGCACGGCCAGACGGCCATCGACGGCAAGCGCAACCTTGCGCGCCGCCTCGACGCCGGGATTGCCGTCGCGGTCGGGCTTCGCGTCGTTATCGGCGACCAGGACGAGGTCGGCCGCCGGGAAGCGTGCCCGCAGCGCCTCGGCGACGGGCATCAGGTTGCCCGCGTCCATCGCCGCGATCACGGCATGGCCTGTGGCGATGTGCAGACTGGCGCCGGTCGCCCAGCCCTCGCAGATCAGGACGGGGCCCGTGGGCTCAGGGAGCGGCCCCGGCTCCGCACCCACCACCGTGAAATGCCCCCGCTTCGCGCCGCCAGCGAGGTATCGTTTGGCCCCGTCCGGCGCGATGGTCTCGAGGCTGTGGATCCGGCCGTCGATGTCCTGCAACGGCACGACGAGCTGGCCCCGCGCATCCATGCGCAAGCCGAGCGCCGCAACCTGCTTGGCGGCGAGATAGGAATGGCCGTCCGGGGCTGGACAGGCATTGGCCCAGATCCGCGCGGCGCGGGCTGCGGCTTCCTCTGCACGGGCGACGGCCGGGTCCAGATCGTCGAGGTGTGGCTGAGGCGACGTTTCCGTGCCGGGCTGGGCCTGCGATAAAGTCGGCGTGTTCGTCGACAAGATCGGTGGTGCCGGGCGCGTCCGGGCCGGCCGATGGCGTCGTCCCATGCCGATACGATCGGCCGTCCAGTCCAGCGCGTCGCCGCGGGAGAGACCGAGGTTCCGGCCAACCAGATCGATGAAGCCGCCGCCGCCGCCCGCCTCATGGTCGAACCACATGCCCGCCTTGGCGCCGCCGATCACGACCGAAAGGCTGCCCTTGCGGCCCCAGCGCCATTCATGGCCCGTGCGGAGGGTCGGCTTGCCCAGCAACTCGACCACGAGTTCCGGAACCCGGGCGCTCAGCTCGGCATCGAAGGCCTGCCAATCCCGCGCGCTCATCGCCGTACCCGCAGGACGCGCCCGCGCGCGCCGGTCGGCAGGAAGGCCGCGGCAGCGATGCACAGGGGGTGGCGGACGCAGGAAGGCACGGGTGTCTGGAACCGGGGCTGAGGGCGTTGTTGCCCCCGGTTCTGCCGCCCTTCGGGCAGACCTCGCGACGTCGGAACCGGTCCGCCCGGCCACGCGACGCGTCCGCGGAAAGGGGTGACCCCTTTCGGCAAATCATTGAAATCAAGTCATATCATGGGTGAAGCCCGACCGGTCCTGCGGCCGGTCGGGAGCGCCTCCGGCCCTCGTCCCAAATTGGTCGGGTGACCCCTCATCCGCGCGAACGGGGTGAACGGTTCAGCCCTTCATCGGGACGGCCAAAGTCGGGGGGTGGCGCATTTGCAGCGTGCGCATCGAGGGCCTGTACAACAGGACGAGCCCGAAGCA
>JAYSDS010000292.1:0-3243 GCA_041914265.1 Roseomonas sp. | reverse complement strand
AGATTGCGTTCCAAGTGCTCCAAGCACGAGGGGCACCCATCGGCGTTGCGCAGCAACGTCGATGGGACCCCGGTGGCGGGGTGGTTTGGAGGGGCAGAGCCCTTCCAACTGCGGCAGCGCGGGCAAGCCCGTCATCAGGCCGCCCTCTCGCAGGTGCGCGGTATCGAGGGAGGGAGGCCCCTCTCCCGCACCACTCTTACGTCGGCGGCGGGCTCCAGCGTGCGATTTCCGCCTGGATCTTGGACTCGTCCTCGCCCGCCTGGCACGCCTCGAAGCCGCGACGCAGCCAGGGCCGGTTCAGGTCGCGGCCGATGAAGACGATCTTCGACTTGCGCGGATCGCCGTCCTTCACCTCGCCGATGAAGTCGCCATCGGCGATCATGTGCACCGCCTGGAAGGCGAAGCGGCGGCTGTCGCCCTCGTAGTAGAGGATGCCTTTCGTCCGCAGGAGGTCCTGGCCCTTCGACGCCAGCACCTGGGTGATCCAGGCGTTGAAGCGCTCGGGGTCGATCGGCTTCTCGACCTCGAAGGACACGCTGTTCACTTCGCTGTCGTGTTCATGGTGGTCCTCGCCGGACAGGAACTCCGGCTCGCGTTCCAGGATGCGTTCCAGGTTGAACGCGTCGCGCCCCACCACGCTGTCGATCGGCACGTCGGACTTGGTCGCGCGGCGGATCTCGGCATAGGGGTTGATGGCGCGGATGCGCTTCTCGACCTCGGCGGCCTCTTCCGGGCTGACCAGATCCATCTTGTTCAGCACGATGATGTCGGCGAAGGCGATCTGTTCCTGCGCTTCGGAGGAATCCGACAGGCGCGCGGGCAGGTGCTTCGCATCCACCACCGTCACGATGGCATCGAGCTTCGTCGCGCGCTTCACGTCGTCATCGACGAAGAAGGTCTGCGCGACGGGGGCAGGATCGGCGAGGCCCGTGGTCTCGAGGATGATGCCGTCGAACTTGTCGCGCCGCTTCATCAGCCCACCGAGGATGCGGATCAGATCCCCGCGCACGGTGCAGCAGATGCAGCCATTGTTCATCTCGAACACTTCCTCGTCGGCATCGACGACGAGGTCGTTGTCCACCCCCAGCTCCCCGAATTCGTTGATCACCACGGCGAACTTCTTGCCGTGGTTCTCGGTGAGGATGCGGTTCAACAGGGTGGTCTTGCCGGCGCCGAGATAGCCGGTCAGGACGGTGACGGGCACCGGTTCCTTGGTGTCGCTCACGGGGATTCTCCCGAAGAAATGGAATCGCTTGCCGCCCATATGGGGTCGGCGGCGGCCGCCGAGAACCTGTCCTTGCGCAACGCGACCCGCGCGGCGACCACGGCGGACAGCAGGGGGAAGAGGAAGCGGCGCCCGTCCTCGGCATTTTCGGCCATGCGGCGCGCGGCGGCGGCGGCGGCGATGGCGCCGATGCGATCCATCGCCTCGGCCACGGCGGCGCCGGCCGCAGCGTACTCCTCCGGCTTGCCGCCATCGCGGAACAGCGGAACCAGGCGGGAGGAAGGGACCTCCATCGCCGCATCCTCCAGCGCCTCGAGGGCGATCGGTCCGTGATCCTGGCGCAGGGCGGCGCGGGCATCGGCATCCAGTACCGGCGGCGGGGTCCGCATCTTCCGGGCCTGGGCCAGCGCCGCCTGCAGCTCCTCGGGCGTGAAGGGACGGACGAGCAGGATGTCGAATCCCGCCTCCATCGCCTCGTCCTCCTCCCCGCGGCGCAACCCGTCGGTGGTGCCGACCAGGGGCAGGTCGGCCTGGGGCGGCAGGCGGTCGCGCAACCGGCCCGCCGCGTCCCGGCCATCGAAGCCGTCGGCGACGAAGGCCATCACCACCGCCTCGATCTCCTCACGCATGAGGATATCCTCGGCGGTGTCCCAGTCGGAGACCGGGAGGATCTCATGCCCTGCCTCTTCCAGCATGCCGAGCGTCACCACGCGCTGGCTGGCCGTGGGATCGACCAGCAGCACGCGCAGCGCGGGCAGGGCTTCGGGCTGTTCCTCCGCGGTGTCCGACATGGGCGGGCCTCAGGCCGCTTCGGCGCGGATCGCGTCGGTGAGCGTATTCACGATGCGGTCCACATGCGGCTTCTCGATGATCAGCGGCGGGGAGAGTGCCACGATGTCACCCGTCACGCGCACCAGCACGCCCTGGTCGAAGCAACGGCGGAACACGTCCATCGCGCGGGCGCCGGGCTTGCCGGGGCGGGAGGACAGCTCGATGCCGCCGATCAGGCCGTAGTCGCGGATGTCGATGACGTTCGGCGCATCCTTCATCGAATGCATCGCATCCTGCCAGTAAGGCTCGATGGCGAGCGCGCGGCCCGGCAGGTCCTCGGACTGGTGAAGCTGCATCGTCGCGATGGCCGCGGCGGCCGCCAGCGGATGGCCCGAATAGGTGTAGCCGTGGAAGAACTCGATCCCGCCGGCAACGCCGTTCACCACCGTGTCGTAGACGCCGTTCTTCACCGCCACCGCGCCCATCGGCACCGCCGCGTTGGTCAGCCCCTTGGCCATGGTCATGATGTCGGGCGTCACGCCCAGCCGCTCGGCGCCGAAATTGGTGCCGAGGCGGCCGAAGCCGGTGATGACCTCGTCGAAGATCAGCAGGATGCCGTACTTGTCGCAGATCTCGCGCAGGCGCTGCAGGTAGCCCACGGGCGGCACCAGCACGCCGGTGGACCCGGCCACGGGTTCCACCATCACCGCGGCGATGGTCTCGGCGCCATGCAGGGCGACCAGGTTTTCCAGCGTGTCGGCCAGTTCCACGCCATGCTGCGGCAGGCCGCGGGCAAAGGCGTTCTTCGCCGGCAGATGCGTGGACGGCAGATGGTCGACGTAAGGCAGCAGCGCGCCGAACTGCTTGCGGTTGCCGCCGATGCCGCCCACCGACATGCCGCCGAAGCCGACGCCGTGATAGCCGCGCTCACGCCCGATCATGCGCACCCGGCCGGCATCGCCGCGCGCCCGGTGGTAGGCGAGCGCGATCTTCAGCGCGGTGTCGGCGCTCTCGGACCCGGAATTGGTGAAGAAGACGCGATCCATGCCGTCCGGGGTCATCTCGGCGACGCGGGACGCGGCCTCGAAGGCGATGGGGTGGCCGAGCTGGAAGGTCGGCGCGTAGTCGAGGATCGCGGCCTGCTTCTGGATCGCCTCCTTGATCTGCACCCGCCCATGGCCGGCGTTGCAGCACCAGAGCCCCGCCGTGCCGTCCAGGATTTCTGTTCCTTCCGGCGTATAATAGTG
>JAYSDS010000291.1:0-3268 GCA_041914265.1 Roseomonas sp. | reverse complement strand
CGGTGGACGGAACCCAGCTTCAGATGATGGAACGGCAGGGGGTGGAGATCGACTATTGCCCGAAATGCCGCGGCGTCTGGCTCGACCGGGGCGAGCTGGACAAGATCATCGAGCGGGCAACGCCCGCGGCCCTGACCGAACCCGGCCAGCCGGTCGCTGCCCCGACACCCGTCCAGGCACAGCCCGTCCAGGCCCAGCCCTACCCGGCCCGCGGCGAACCGCGCCATGACCGGCGCGAGGATCGTTACCGGGATGACGACGGCCGCTATGGCCAGGGCCATCCCTCTCGCCGGCGCAAGAGCTTCCTGAGCGAAATCTTCGACTTCGACTGATTCTGCCCCGACCCGAGCCCGGACCTGACCGGGGCGGGCGCCGCCCCGGTCACATGTCGTCAGGCGACGCTCAGGCCTGGGCGCCGCGGTGGTGGCCGACCAGCGACCAGGCCGACAGCGCCAGCACCAGAAGCCCGGCGACCACGAAGTTGCCGGTCAGCGCCGAGCCCTCGGCGCCGGTGGCGAAGCCCAGGACCCAGGGCGAGATCGTCAGCCAGGCGCCGATCGCCATGTCGATCCACTCCTCCCAGTCACGGAACGTGGTCAGGGCCGCGAGCGCCATCGCGGCGATCACCAGGCCGAAGACGACGGCGTTCCACATCGCCGTCTCGAGGCCGGCGAACCCCAGCACCCAGGGCGAGACAATCAGCCAGAGCCCGAGGATCAGGTTGACGCTGTCCTGCCAGTTGTCGGTCGCTTTCTTCCAGAAGTCTGTCATTGCACACCCTCCTGTGAACGGTCTGCATCGACGGTGGCCCGCCGAGGCAGGGCCGGATGGCGCGGGTGACGTCACCCGTGCCGGAATGACCATCAGATGGGAAAGGCCGGCAGGTTTTCAAGAGGTTGCCGCAGGACTGCGGGTCGGATCCCCGAGGCGCGGCCATCGCGTCGGATCGCGGTCGGGTCCGCGTCGGGTTTGCGTCGGTTTTCCGTCCCGACAGGCCGCGCGGCGTCGAAAGGCGGTGGCAGGGATTGCGCAGGGAGCCGGCAGAGGGCCAACCCTATTCCAGCCGCCGGATCAGCGCCTGTGCCGCGGCGGGGTTGACCGCCTTGTGGCCGGAGATGACGAACAGGAACACGTCCCGCGCCCTCGCCATGTCACGCAGGCGGTCGGCCCAGCGGTCGAGCCCGGCCTCGGGATAGCCGGCCGGCTCACCCTCGCGCGTGCCCATGAGGCGCAGATAGGCGAAGGGCGCGGTGGCGGCGTCGATCCGGGGGTAGTCGCTGTCTTCGGCCTGGATGGCGGCGATGCCCCGGTCGCGCAGGAGGGTGGTGAACTCGTCGCAGGCGAAGCTGTCGTGCCGCGCCTCGATGGCATGGGTGAGCGGCAGGCCCTTCAGCCGGTCGGGCAGCAGGTCGAGGAAGGCCGCCATATCGTCGGGATCGAATTTCTTGGTCGGCGGCAGTTGCCAGTTGATCGGGCCGAGCTTCGGGCCCAGCTCGGTCAGGCCCGAGGCGAGGAAGCGGGCGATGGAGTCGCCGGCTTCGGCCAGCACGCGGCGGGAGGTGGCGAAGCGCGGCGCCTTCAGGGCGAAGACGAAGCCGTCGGGGGTTTCCTTCGCCCATTTTGCGAAGGTCGCCGGCTTCTGGGTGCCGTAGTAGGTGCCGTTCACCTCGATCGCAGTCAGAGCGCGGGCGGCGAAGGCCAGTTCGTCGGCCTGGCGCAGGCCGGAGGGGTAGAAAGTGTCGCGCCAGGGTTCATAGGTCCAGCCGCCGACGCCGATGCGGATGGGGTGGGGCATGGGATCCTACCTTTGTTGTGCCGCAAGTGTAACGGAGTCCGGGCGGGTGGGTTGCGGATATGACAAGCATGGACAAAGGCAGCGCCAGACCGCCGGGCGTAGGGTGGGCAATCTGCCCACGCGGACGCTCGAGCGCGGGCAGATTGCCCACCCTACGATTCATCCTTGCTTAACCCTGGCCGTTCATCTTGGGACCATGTCGTACTATCGCCGCCTTCGCCTGCCGGGTGCCAGCTACTTTTTCACGGTTGCGCTTTCGCAGCGCGGGGACGACGCGCTGGTCCGGCATGTCGATGTCCTGCGCCAGGCCTTTTGCGTCACAGCATCGGAGCATCCGCTGCACTGCGATGCGATGGTGGTCTTGCCGGATCACCTTCACGCGGTCTGGACCCTGCCGCCGGGGGACGCCGATTTCTCGATCCGGTGGCGCAAGGTGAAGGCGCGCTTCACGCGCTGGTCCGGGCTGCGGGCGTCACCTTCGCCCAGCAAGGCGCGCAAGCGCGAATGCGGTGTGTGGCGGCGACGGTTCTGGGAACATACGATCCGCGATGAGCGGGACTATCGGGCGCATGTGGAATATTGCTGGCGCAATCCGGTGAAGCATGGCCTTGTATCGCGCGGCGCGGATTGGCCGTTTTCGTCGATCCATCGAGACATCCGCGCGGGAAGGGTGCCGCCGGAATGGGCGGAGGCGACGGCGACCGGCGATGTCGGGAAGTAGGGCGGGCAAGTTGCCCACCGTGCGCGCGATTGAGGTTCGTCGGGGCACTGCGGGTTCGGACTGTAGGGTGGGCGATTCGCCCACCATGTGCGGGACCGGCCTCCGAGGATTGATGTCAGACAGCAGCGGCAAGATGAATGGTGGGCAGATCGCCCACCACCAAGCGGGGAGTCGTAGGGTGGGCAGTTTGCCCACCGTTGCGCCGGCCGTTGCAACGAGCGGCGGGCAGGTGCGTGGGACGGGGCGGCAGGGATCGGTCCGCGTGCGGAAGGATGGTGGGCAGATTGCCCACCCTACGCTTGCTGGTAGGGTCGGAATCTTTCAGACCGCATCGTGGCGGGTCGGAAGCCCGCCCTGCGGGTTGCTCCCGGCCGGGCAAGTCCGAGGCCGGTGCCTCGGGCGCCGCGAGCGGGGTCCGCCATCCCGGCCGTGCGCCTGCCGCCGGCCGGGCGCCCGCCCCGGGGGGCGGCGGGCGCATGCGCACCCGCCGGGGCGGACGCCGCCCGTGCCCCGATGTCCGGTGAGATCGGAGAGCCCCTTGGCGCTTCCTTGCGGTAGCGCCAATCGGCCCGGCCAACGCGCCACCGGCGCGTTGGCTTCTCGGGTCTCTGGGTGAGTGGAGTGGGTAGGGTGCGTGATGTAACGCACCGATGCGCGGGATTGGGGAGATGGTGCGTGCGAGCACGCACCCTTGCTTGCTAGGCTCCAGACTCATTGATCCTCATAACCAGAACATGACGGTAGCGGCGAGG
>JAYSDS010000290.1:0-3359 GCA_041914265.1 Roseomonas sp. | reverse complement strand
GTGATCGGCGTCCGGATCTGGGCCGATCGGTCAGCCGCGCTGGCATAGAACCAGTCGAAGCCCTCGCCCCCGGCAATGTTGGCCTGCAGGTAGGCCCGGTCATGGATGGCGGACCAGCCCTCCAGCGCATCGGCATGGTCGAAACCGTCGCGCCAGTCCGAGAGCGGCATGTAGTTGTCGATACCGATGAAATCGATGTTGGCATCCGACCAGAGCGGGTCGAGGTGGAAATACACGTCGCCCGATCCATCCAAAGGGTGGTGACCGAAGTATTCCGACCAGTCGGCCGCATAGCCGATCTTCGGCCCAGCGCCGAGGATGGCGCGCACATCTGCCGCGAGGGATTTGAAGGCGGTGACGGCGGGATAGCTGCTGGCGCCCGACCGGATTGTGGTGAGGCCGGGCATCTCTGAACCGATCAGGAAGGCATCGACGCCCCCGGCCGCTTTGCACAGATGCGCGTAGTGCAGGATCATCCTGCGCAGCGACCATTCGCCCACCGGGCCGGTCCAGCTGACATTGGTGCCGGACACGCTGAAGTTCGCGGGTGTCGCCGTGCCGAACAGCGCTGATACCTGCGTGGCGGCTGCGGCGGTCTTGTCCACCGATCCTTCAAAACCCGCTGCCGGGGAACAGGTGATGCGGCCACGCCAAGGGAAGCTGGGCTGGCCGGGAGTGGCTTCGTTGTTCGAATAGGGGTTCGGCAGCGTGTTGCCGGGTGGCACGTCCATGAGCAGGAAGGGATAGAACGTCACGCGCAGGCCTCGCGCCTTCATCTCCTGAATGGCCTGCACCACCGCGAAATCCGCAGGCGTGCCGCCATAAACCGGACGGTCCTCGGCATCCCGGCTGACCAGAAACGCGTCAGCACGACTGACGCCATTCACGACCCATGCCGACGGGGTCGTGATCTTGGTGTCCACCTCGACGCCCGGCCGCACCTTGCAGTTTCCGGCGCGCAGATCATCGCCGAACCAGGCCACGACGAGGCTGACGCTTTCGACAGCCGGGGCCATGGCCTGCAGCCGATCGAGGGCCACGACGATGTCAGCGGTGTCGGTGATCGCGTTCAGGTTCTCGGCCACAGTCGCGCCGCCCGCGCCGGTGGTCTTCTTGACGGGCGCGGTGGCATAGCTGAACTCGCCCGAGGCGGGGATCATCGTCACGGCTTTGACCAGCCCCTCGGCGGTGTCCGGATCCGCGAGCGGCCGGAACACCTCGAAGCTGAGCTGCGGCAGGCGATTGCCGTAGGTCGCAAGCGGCAGTTCCTCGAAGACGACATAGGCTGTGCCGCGATAGGCGGGGGTGTTGGCCGCCCCCATCTTGGCGGCGATGAACGGGTCGGCCGATTGCACCTCGTCGCCCGGATACCAGCGCCAGGTAATGCCCGTCATGTCGAGCGGCTTGCCGTCGGCCCAAATGCGCCCGATGCCGGTGATCGGCCCTTCGCACAACGCGACGGCGAAGGACGCATAGTAAAGGTACTCGGTCGTCCGGACCTTGCCGCCGCCGCCGCCCTTGCCGCCGCCCTGCGTGGTGGTCTTCGTCTCCTCGCGGAAGTCCGTGGCCCAGACGATGTTGCCGCCAATGCGCATGCGGCCGTAAAGACGCGGGATGATGGCGCCCTCGGTGGCCGAGGTGATCCGCAGGCTATCGAGGCGTTGCCCTTCGATCTTCTGCGCCGGGGCCAGTGAGGACACGATCCAGCTGTCGACGACCGAGCCGATGGTCGAGCCGATGAAACCGCCGATGGCGGCCCCGGAAAAACCGAGGATCGCACCGCCAAAGGCCCCGCCGATGGCGGAACCGACAGCGCCGAGGACAAGCGTGGCCATCTGCAAATCTCGAGATTGTAGGGGTCAACGTGCGGGAAACAGGAAGGCGAAGGCGATGCGGCGGCGCCACGCGGGGGTCAGCAGTTCCTCGATGACGCCGAGCCGCTCGTAAGCGTGCAAAAAGGTGTCGGGGCCGGTGAGGATGCCCACATGCTTGGCGATGGCGCGGGGCATCATGCGGAACAGGATCAGCGCGCTGGGTGGCGCATCGGCCGGTGCGATCTCGGGCATCATCGCGCGCGCCCCATCGGCCAGCACCTCGCGCGGCCCGGTCTCGCCCCAATCCCGGCTGTAGGGCGGGATCGGGAACGGCTCCGGGCCGATGACTTCGCGCCAGACGCCACGCGCGAGGCCGAGGCAATCGCAACCGACCCCGCGCAGGCTGGCCTGGTCGTGATAGGGCGTGCCGAGCCAGGATCGGGCAGCGGCGATGACAAGAGCGGGATCGGCCGTCAGGGCTGTCGCGGTCACAGGACCGCCCCCTCGTGGCCGCCGTCCTTCGTCGCATAGCGCAGGACTGCGTCTTGCCCCGGGATGTGCGGGAACCCACGGAAGTTGGCTATGTTGGCGAACTTCCCGCTGCAGGTCGCGATCCGCTTGTCGCAGCCCGCCCGGACCACGAAGGTGTCCGTCGTCACGATCGGGCGCACCGGGGCTTCCAGCAGGGTCAGGATCGCGACGCCGTCGACGAGGTCATGCGACAGCACCTCGACCCGCCGCTCGACGTTCGCGCCACTGGTCCATTCGACCAGCCCGAAGGCGAACCAGCCCGCCGCGAAGCTGCCGAGGCCGGAGGCGGTGAAGGCGCGGTCGCGCAGCACATCGATGACCGCGCCGGTCCCTTTGAAGGCCGATGCCTCGAGATTCATGCCGCAACGCACATCGCCCAGCGCGGCATCGCAATTGGCCTGAAACGTCCGTCCCACGGTCTGGCCAAGGACATGGGCCAACGACCGCACCTCCGCCACGAAGGCGAGCCGCCCGCGCCGGATCTGGCCGATGGCACCGCGGCGCAGCAGCACGCGCTGCGCCGGTGCCGACCAATTCACCCGCCAGACCTCGACCGACGCATTGTCCCACCGGCCGTCGAGGATGTCGGTCTCGGTGATCCGGTCCGACGACAGCACACCTTGCGCATCCTGCGCATCGACGGAAAGGTCGGAGCCGGATCGCACCTCTGACGCGGTCAGCCCGCTTTCCGGTTCGAACTCGGTGCCGTCAAAGGTGAGGGTCCGGTCATGGTCGGTGAAGCCGAAGGTCATGCCATCGGCGCGGGTGATGCGCCAGCACCAGGCGAGGGTCGTGGCGCCTTCGTCGAGATGGGCTTGCACCGCGGGCGGAAGGGATTTCACTTCCGCCCCCAGCCGCGCAGCAGGGCCACGGAGGCCAGGAGCGAAGACACGACACCTCCGGTCGCGCCGGTCAGGGCATAGAGATTGAAGGGGCGAATATCGAGCGTGCCGGTTGCGAGGTCGAAATCTGCCAGCCCTGCCACAGCGAGGCCGGAGGCGGCAAGGCAGGCCA
>JAYSDS010000289.1:0-3411 GCA_041914265.1 Roseomonas sp. | reverse complement strand
TTTGCTGGGGAGGTGTCGGAGGGGCAAAGCCCCTCTGACATCCACAGCGCAAGCAGCCGGGCAACCAGGCAGGCCTTTCGGGAGGTTTGGAGAGCCGCAGCGCCCCTCACACCGCCGGCAACCGCCGTAGCCCCGCCAGCTCCGACAGGCTCACCACCAGCAGCGACACCGCGAAGCCGCCCACCGCCAGCATCACGCCCCCTTCCGGTCCGAGCGCGCCGCCGGCCAGCGCCCCCAGCGGCCGCACCCCGTAGATCGCCACCTGCAACACCGCCCCCGCACGCCCCAGCATCGCGGGCGGCGTGACGATCTGACGGATGCCTGTCTGGCAGATCAGCCACATCATCGGCCCGAAGCCGACCAGGAACAGGGCCGCGAAGGGCAGGGCCACCCCGCCGGCCGGCGCGGCCAACAGCAGCACGGGCGCCAGCACGGAGAGTCCAGGGCCGGCGAGCAGGATCGCATTCGGCCCGAAGCGGCGCTGCACCGCGGCGGCTGAGGCCGCGCCGGCGATCATCCCCGCACCATAGCCCGCCTGCGCGAGGCCGAGCCGCGCGGGTTCCAGCCCGAGCGGCCCCAGCGCGAAGGGCACGATCGCCGCCAGCAGCGCGAAGAAGGCGAAGTTCCAGGCCAGCGCGCAGCCGAAGATCCCGCGCAGCAGGGGGTGGCCCAGGACGAAGCGGGCGCCCTCGGCCAGTTGGGCGCAGATCGGCGGGCGGGTCGGCGCGGCGGGGGCCGCCAGGCGCGGCAGGCCACGCGTCGCGACGAAGGCCAGCAGAGCCGCGGCGACCGCCAGGCCGAAGGCCGCGGCCGGCATGCCATGCCCTGCGAGCAACCCGACCAGCGGTGGCGCGCCGATGCTCGCCAGGGCGCGGGCCAGCTCCAGCCGGGCATTGGCGGGGGCGAGGTCCTCGGGTCGCGCCAGCGCCGGCACCAGGCTGCTGGCCGACAACACGAAGAGCACCGTCCCGCAGGCGGCGAAGAACGCCGCCAGCCCCAGCAGCGCCGGCCCGCTGGCCGTCACGGCCAGCAGCGATCCGAACGCCGCCGCCAGTGTCGCGGCGGCGAGCAGTCGCGTCCGCCCGACCCGATCCACCAGCAACCCGGCGGGCAGGGAGAAGGCGAGCCAGGCCGCCGCCTGTGCCGCCAACAGCGCGCCAACCAGGCCAGGCCCCGCCGAGAGGAGGAGCATCGCCACCAGCGGCAGTGCCGCCATGGCGAGCTGGTCTGCCGCGTGCAGGCCAAAGGCGGCCAGGGAGAGGCGGGCGAGGGGGGTTGCGGCCGACATCGTTTCGGGCTCCGTTGTGTCCCGCCTGCGTGCCATGTCGGTGGGAACCGCGCCTTCCGGCCGTTGCGCCGGCACGCGGGCCGGTTTCGCCCCTGCCGGGGTGCTGCAACCATATGTTGAAGGCTTTGTGCCTTATTCCCGGCGCCAGGGCATGCTTAAGTCTCATAACGACGTCTGGATCGAGGATTCGCAGTCTGTGACCCTGAAGCCGCTCAAGAAGGCCGTCCTGCCCGTGGCAGGTCTCGGCACCCGCTTCCTCCCTGCCACCAAGGCGCTCGCGAAGGAGATGCTGCCGGTCGTGGACCGTCCGCTGATTCAATACGCGGTGGATGAGGCACGGGCGGCGGGCATCGAGCAGTTCTGCTTCGTGACGGGCCGTGGCAAGACCGCGATCGTCGAGCATTTCGACGTGGCCTATGAGCTGGAACGCACGCTCGAAGCGCGTGAGAAGACCGCCGAGCTGAACGCGCTGCGCGCCCAGGCCATGACGCCGGGCTCGATCGTGACGGTGCGACAGCAGGTGCCGATGGGTCTCGGCCACGCGATCTGGTGCGCGCGGTCCTTCGTTGGCGACGATCCCTTCGCGATCCTGCTGCCCGATGACCTGATGATGTGCGACACGCCCTGCACGGCGCAGCTCGCCGAGGCCTATCGCGAGACCGGCGGCAATGTCGTCGCGATCGAGGAAGTGCCGATGGAGCGGGTGAACCGCTACGGCGTGCTCGATGTCGATCAGGACAAGGGCAAGCTCGTCTCGGTGAAGGGGTTGGTCGAGAAGCCGCCGATCGAGCAGGCGCCGTCCAACCTGACCATCATCGGCCGCTACGTGCTGATGCCCGAGGTGATGAAGCATCTCGCCAAACTGGAGAAGGGCGCGGGCGGCGAGGTGCAGCTCACCGATTCTATGGCGAAGCTGATCGGCGAGCAGCCCTTCCATGGGCTGCGCTATGAAGGTCGCCGCTATGATTGCGGCGATAAGGCCGGCTTCCTGGAAGCGCAGGTTGCCTTCGCACTGAAGCGGCCGGACCTGGCGCCCGCGATGAAGGCGATCCTCAAGGCCTATGCCTGAGGGCCGCCTGCCTGGCGGCATGCCGCCTGCCGGACGCGATCTGGCCGGCTACGGGCCGAGCCCGCCCGACCCGCAATGGCCCGGCGGGGCGCGTGTCGCCCTGTCCATCGTGGTCAATGTGGAGGAAGGGGCGGAACTCTCCATCGCTTCGGGCGATGAACGGAACGAGTCGGGCCCGGAGACGGGTCAGCTTGTCGAGGGCGCGCCCGATCTCTGCATGGAGAGCCACTTCGCTTATGGCTCGCGCGTCGGGCTGTGGCGCGTGCTCGATGTGCTCGACGCCTATGGCGTGAAGGCGACCTTCAATTCCTGCGCGCGCGCGGTCGCGGTGACGCCGGCGCTCGCCGCCGCCCCCGCGGCGCGCGGGCATGAGGTGAGCGCCCATGGATGGCGGTGGCAGATGCATGCCGGGATGGAGGAAGCGACCGAACGCGCGGTGATCGCGCAGGTGGTCGCGACACTCTCGGAACATGCCGGGACGCGGCCGGTCGGCTGGCACACCAAATCGGCCTCCTCGGTCAACACGCGGCGGCTGCTGCTGGAGGAAGGCGGCTTCCTCTACGATTCCGATTGCTATGACGACGACCTGCCGCGGCTGGTGCCCGGGCCGCAGCGGCCGCATGTCATCCTGCCCTACGCCTTCGACACCAACGACATGCGCTTCCGCCCCGGCCAGGGCTTCGTCTTCGCCGAGGATTTCTCCCGCTACTGCATCGCCGCCTTCGACCGGCTGATGAAGGAGGGCGGGCGGATGATGTCGATCGGGCTGCATCTGCGCACCATCGGCCGCCCCGCCCGGATCGGGGCGCTGGAGCAGATCCTGGACCACGTTGCCGCCGCCGGGGACAAGGTGTGGGTCGCGCGGCGCCGGGACATCGCGGAGCACTGGCTGACGCGGTTCGGGTAGGGGGATCACGCCCTACTGGTCCCCGTTCGCCGGGGCTCGTGGCGCGGTCTCCGGCTTCGGTGAGCCCGGTGGTTCCGCTGACGGGAACCGGAGGGGCGTCGCCCCTCCGGACCACCCCACCAGGCCACTGTGTGGCCTGGACCGCCG
>JAYSDS010000288.1:0-3533 GCA_041914265.1 Roseomonas sp. | reverse complement strand
CGCTCTTGCGCCCGAAGTGTGTTGAGCGGGGAGGAAGAGCGGCCGTAGCGCCCAGTACCAGAAGATTGCGGTCCAGGATGCCCAGCATCCTGGCGGGTGGAGGCTCGGAGGAGGGCAGAGCCCTCCTTCGATCTTCACCAGCGGAGCGAGGCCAGTCATCGGGAAGGCCCTGGCCTCTGGCGGTGCAAAGCTCCTCCCTCGCGTCGCGCGGAGCATGCGTGAACGCCCCGCCGATGGATTGTGGAGATGTACCGCCCGCTTGCCCCAGGGGCGGCATGCCCATGGCGCCCGCATGGACGCATCGGGAACATCGGCACCCATGCGTCGTGCGGCGACCGCCCTGCCGATCGATGCTGATGCGGCATGCGACGTTGCCCACCTGCCTTGACCCCGCCACACCCCCTTGCCATACGCCGCGACGTCCCGGATGTCCCGGGCCCAGCCCGCCGGGGCTCCCAGCCGGCGAAATCCCCCGCGACAAGAGGCCGAACCAAGCCATGCGCGATACCGGCGAATACCTTTTCACGTCTGAATCCGTCTCGGAAGGTCATCCGGACAAGGTGGCGGACCGCATCTCCGACACGGTGCTGGACGCGTTCCTGACCGCCGACCCTTATTCCCGCGTGGCCTGTGAGACGCTGGTGACGACGAACCGCGTGGTGCTCGCCGGCGAGGTTCGCGGCCCGGGCACGGTGACGTCGGAATACCTGATGCACCTGGCGCGGCTGGCCATTCACGACATCGGCTATGAGCAGGACGGCTTCCACTGGCAGACCGCCGACATCGCCTGCCACCTGCATGCCCAGTCCGCCCATATCGCGCAGGGCGTGGACGCCGCCGGCAACAAGGATGAAGGCGCTGGCGACCAGGGCATCATGTTCGGGTATGCCTGCACCGAGACGCCGGACCTCATGCCCGCGCCGCTGTATTACGCGCACGGCATCCTGCGCCGCGTCAGCGAGCTGCGCCGCATCAAGGACAAGTCGGTCGAAGGCCTGCTGCCCGACGCCAAGTCCCAGGTCACGCTGAAGTATGTGGACGGCAAGCCGGTCGGCGCGACCTCCGTCGTCGTCTCGACCCAGCATGTCGAGGGCCTGGAACAGTCGCAGATCAAGGCGCTGCTGCGCCCGATCGTGGAATCCACCCTGCCCAAGGGCTGGATGTGCCCGGACAACGAGTTCTACGTGAACCCGACCGGCCAGTTCGTCATCGGCGGCCCTGACGGCGATTGCGGCCTCACGGGCCGCAAGATCATCGTGGACACCTATGGCGGCGCGGCGCCGCATGGCGGCGGCGCCTTCTCGGGCAAGGACCCGACCAAGGTGGACCGTTCGGCCGCCTATGCCGCGCGCTACGTCGCGAAGAACGTCGTCGCCGCGGGCCTCGCGGACAAGTGCACCATCCAGGTGTCCTACGCGATCGGCGTGTCCAAGCCGCTCTCGGTCTATTTCGACCTGCACGGCACCGGTCGCGACGTGGATGAGGTGAAGCTGGCCAAGGTGGTCGACGGGCTGGTGAACCTCTCGCCGCGTGGCATCCGCGAGCATCTGCACCTCAACCGCCCGATCTACGTGCCGACCTCCGCCTATGGCCATTTCGGCCGTACGCCGGATGCGGAGAAGGGCACCTTCACCTGGGAAAAGACCGATCTGGTCGATGAGCTGAAGCGCGCCTTCGCGCGCTGACGGAACCGGGGCGGGCCGCGATGCCCGCCCCATTCCAGGACCGGGACGCAATGGCAGCATGGGCGAGCCCGTATCACCGATGAATCACCAGCTCCTGCCTGACGGCATCCCCGACCGCCTTTATGGCCGTCGCCGCGGGCATCCGCTGCGGCCGCGCCAGGAACGGCTGCTCGACCTTGCCTTGCCGCGCTTCCGGCTGACCGCGGCCGAGGCCGCCTGCCCGCGCGTGATCTTCCCCGGCGCCGAGGCGCTGTGGCTCGAGGTCGGCTTCGGCGGCGGGGAACATGCGCTGGCGCTGACCGCGGCGAACCCATCGGTTGGCCTCATCGCCTCCGAGGTGTTCGAGAACGGGCTGTGTTCCCTGCTGACGCGTATCGTGCCGGAAGGCGAGGAAGCGAGCGCGCCCGTGCCCGACCGCCTGCGTCTGTGGCCCGAGGATGCGCGGCACCTGATCGCGCTGCTGCCCGATGCCTCGCTCGATCGGCTCTACCTGATGTTCCCCGACCCGTGGCCGAAGGCGCGCCACGCCAAGCGGCGCTTCGTCCATGCGGCGATGCTGCCGCTCGTCGCGCGCGTGCTGCGTCCCGGCGCGCAATGGCGGATCGCGAGCGACCACCCGGTCTACCAGGCCTGCGTCGAGGAAGTCTTCGCCGACCAACCGCACTTCACCCGGCGCGACCTGTCGATCGGCGAACGCCCCGAGGGCTGGCACCCGACGCGCTACGAGGCGAAGGCGATCCGCGAGGGCCGCGTACCGCACTACTGGACCTTCGAGCGGAACTGAGCGCCGCCGCTTTGCACGCGCCGCCGCGGGCGCGATAGCCTGCTCGGCGACGCGCAGTCGAGGGGGAGATGGGTCGCATGGAACTGGGCGGGAATGCCGCACTTGTCACGGGCGCCGGCTCCGGCCTCGGCGCCGCGACGGCGGAGGCGCTGGCAGTTGCCGGCATGCGCGTGGTGGCGATGGATCTCAACGCCGAAGGGCTCGCCGCCCTCGCCGCGCGTTGCGACGCGACGCCGGTCGCCGGCGACGTTGCCAACGAGGCCGATGTGGCGGCCGCGCTGGAAGCGGCGGCGGGGCTCGGCCCACTGCGCCTTGCCGTCAACTGCGCCGGCATCGCGCCCGCCGCCCGTGTCGTCGGCCGCAACGGCGCGCATGACCTGGCGCTGTTCGAACGCACGCTGCGGGTGAACCTGCTCGGCACCTTCAACGTGCTGCGTCTCGCCGCGCAGCGCATGCAGGGGCAGGAAGCAGTGGCGCCGGATGGCGAGCGCGGCGTCATCGTCAACACCGCCTCCATCGCCGCCGAGGACGGGCAGATCGGGCAATGCGCCTATGCCGCCTCCAAGGCCGGGGTGATGGGGCTGACCCTGCCGGCCGCGCGCGAACTGGCCAAGAGCGGCATCCGCGTCGTCACCATCGCCCCGGGACTGTTCGAAACACCAATGCTGGCCGGCTTGCCCGAGGCCGCGCAGGCGGCGATCCGCGCCCTGCCGCCATTTCCCGCACGGCTCGGCCAGCCCGAGGAATTCGCGCGGATGGTGCTGGCGATCTGCGCGAACCCGCTGCTGAACGGCACGACGATCCGGTTCGACTCAGCGCTGCGGCTACCGGCCTGAGGGCGCGCGGCCTTGCGCCGGGATCGGGTCGAATGAGACGTCGAACCAGGCGCGGCGCTGTCCTCCCGACGGGATCTTCTCTGCGTTAGGCTGAAGGCGGCTTTGCCGTTCCCAACCACTTCAGCAAAGGGCGAAAGGCCTTGCTGATGACGGGCTTGCTTTCGCTGCGGAAGCGAGAGGGGCTTTGCCCCTCTCGAGCTCTCCCCAGCAAAGGCCGAAAGGCCTTTG
>JAYSDS010000287.1:0-3588 GCA_041914265.1 Roseomonas sp. | reverse complement strand
CCCGAACGCTTCACCCAGAATCCGCACCACCAAATGCCGGGACTAAACACCTAGATCGCGGCTGCCCGGCCAGCGCATTGCCGCGCGCGCAGGACCGGATAATCTCGCTTCGCCATGCCGTTGAGGCCGCGCCGTTGATCTGGCGCAATACGCGACGCTCCTCACGGCAGTAGCTTCATCGACACTGCTCCCTGGAGGAACAAGCCAATGCCTGGTGTGACCGCCCGCGACCTGATGACCCCCGACGTCGTGACCGTGCCGCCGGAAACCCCCGTGATGGCGATGGCGCGGCTGCTTCCCGATCGCGGCATCTCGGCGGTGCCGGTGGTGGATGCGGCGGGCAAGGTGCTCGGCATCGTCACGGAAGCCGACCTGATCCGCCGCCTGGCGGGTGAGGAGGACAAGCCGGCCTCCTGGTTCTCCTCCCTGTTCAGCGACCCGGCCAGCCAGGCGGAACGTTTCGCCCGCACCCATGGCGTGACCGCGAAGGACCTGATGACCGAGAAGGTGGTCAGCGTCGCCCCCGACACCGCCGCCGCCCACATCGCCCACATGATGGAGGAGAAGCACATCCGCCGCGTCGTGGTCGTCGAGGAAGGCAAGCTGCGCGGCATCGTCAGCCGCGCCGACCTGCTGCGCGCCCTCGTCGCCCCCGCGCATGAGGAGGCGGAGCTCTCCGACGAGCGCGTGCGCCGCGCGGTGATGGCCGCGATGAAGAAGGAACCCTGGACCGACACCTTCTACACCATGGTCGAGGTCGAGAACGGCGTCGTCACTTTCCACGGTTTCCGCCGGTCCGAAGCGGTGCAGAAGGCGCTGCGCGTGCTCGCGGAGAACATCCCCGGCGTGAAGTCCGTGGTGGACGACACCCAGCCCATGCCGGTGTTCATCTACGGGGGCGTCTGATACCGGCCAGCCTTTCGGCTGGCTTGGCATCCGCCTGTCGTTTCGCGCGTGGCCACCCTGCCGACCCCCGCGCGCCATGCCAGTCGCCCCGCCTCTGATTGAGGTCATCGGCGAGGCTCGGCGGCATGACCTTCCCTGCCGGGCGGCCGGTGCGATGGCGCCGGCCGCGCCGCGGGCAACTCTCGCCCGGGGCCGCGGTTCGCTGTAATGCCGCGAACCGGAGGAACCCCGCATGGCCCGCATCCGAATCCGTCACGTCACACGCTACGACTACAAGAATGCCGTCGGGCTGACGCAGCACCGGCTGATGGTGCGCCCGCGGGACAGCCACGACCTGCGGCTGCACGAAGCCACCCTCGCCGTCTCCCCCGTGCCGCGCGTCATCCGCTGGGCGCATGACGTCTTCGGCAATTCGGTCTGCCTGATCGACTGGGAACAGGATTCGCGGACCGATCACCTCGAGATCATCTCGGAACTCGACCTGACACATTACCCCGCCGGGCCGGAACTGCCGCGCGCGACCGTCGACCCGACCGTCGAGGTGTTCCCCTTCTCCTATGCGGCCGAGGAAGCACCCGACCTCGCCCGGTTGCGCGAACGCCACCTGCCGGACCCGCAGCGCCGCGTCGATGCCTGGGCACGGCGCTTCCTCGCCCAGGGTGGGCAGACCCGCACCCTGCCGATGCTGGAGGCGATGACGCGCGCGATCCGCGACGAATTCACCTACGAGGCCCGCGACGCGGAAGGCACGAACAGCCCGGTCGAGACGCTCGAAACCGGCAAGGGCGCCTGCCGCGACTTCACCCTGCTGATGATGGAGGCGGCGCGCAGCCTCGGCCTCGCCGCGCGCTTCGTCAGCGGCTACCTCTACGACGCCGCCGGCACCGGGGTGGTGGGGGGCGGGGCGACGCATGCCTGGTGCTCCGTCTATGTTCCCGGCGCCGGCTGGGTGGAATACGACCCGACCAACGGCCTGGTGGCGGGCGAGAACCTGGTCCGCGTCGGCGCCACCCGCACGCCGGAGCAGGCCATACCGGTCGGCGGCGGCTACTTCGGCAAGGCCGAGGATTTCGCCCGGCTGCATGTGGATGTGGCGGTGATGGTCGGCAACGGCGACGATCCCCTGCCCCCCTTCGACCCCCTGCCGCCGCGTGTCCCGCCGATGGTCGAGGCGCCCCCGATGCCGGAGACACCGGTCGAGCCCGCCGCCATGGAGGAAACGACCGCCGTGCCGCTGGCCGAGGCGCCGCCGCCTACGGCGCCGGTATCGTGAAGGCGGGCACGCCCACCCCGAGCGGCTGCCCCAGCGCGGCCTTCACCTGCACGGCCGCGACGGCATAACCGCCGCGGACCGGCACCAGGATGGGCGCGCCGCTGCTGCCCATCGTGCCGGCGCAGTTATGGCCCACCAGGATGCCCTGGGCGCCGAAGTTGCCGACCGTGACGACGCGGCAGGCACGGTCGGCGAGCAGCACATCCGGCCGGTCGTGCTGCCAGGCGGCGAGGATGGCCGGGTCCCTCTGACCGGGCGGTTCGCGCAGCAGCGGCAGGACATGCCCGTTGCCCAGCGGCGCTACGAGGGTGATCAGCGCCCAATCGGCCCGCCAGGGTTCTTCGCGGGCGGGGACGAAGCCCGGCCCGCTGCGCAGCCGGCTGCCGCGCACGGAACGCCCGCCCAGGCGGACGGTCACCTCGCCCGGGGCCACCAGGCGGGTGCCGTCGCTCGCCACCAGGCAATGCGCGGCGGTCAGCACGACGCGCGGCGCAACCAGGGCGCCGGTGCAGCGGCCGCCGGCCGTCGTCTCGATCAGGGCGATCGCGTCGAAGGGGGCTTCGCGGGGCGAGACGGGCTGTCGCGTATCCACCGGCCCGAGGCCGGGAACCTCCGCCGCGCCAGGCATGGCGAGCAGCAAGGCCGCCGCCAGCCCCGCCAGGCCAGGCCGCGTCACGATGTCGGCGCGGGCGGCGGCGGCCTGCAGGATCGTGGCGGCGGGGCGGGAGAGTCCGGCGCCGTCGGTGGCGCCTGGATCTGCTGCGGCAGATGCCGCGGCACCTGGGCCGCGGCCTCAGGCGGCATCATCGCCAGGCATCCGACGACGAAGGCCAGCGCGGGCGGGAGGATGTTCCGCATGGACCAAGGCTAGATCGCCCGGACACGCAAGGGAACCATTCCCTGCGCGCCGGCACCGCGCCATGGTGCGGGGCGTAATGCGCTCCATCGTCATCCTGCTGATTCTGTTGGCCGGTTTCGGGGCCGGCATTGCCTGGCTCGGCCGAAACCCGCCCGCGCGGAATGCCGTCATGCCCGCGGGCACCGCCACCGCCGCGCCTCGGCAGACGCCGCCGAACACCAGCGCCGCGGCACTGGCGACACCCTTCGGGGACGCCGTGTTCCGCTGGCGCTGCACGATCGGGCTCAAGGAGGCGATCGGGGAACGCCCCGACTGGCCGATGCAGCGGCTGGCTGCGCTGTGCCTCTGCGCGGCGGAGCGGCTGCGAGAGGACGGGCCACGCGACATCGTGCTTGGCGCGGGGGACGTCACAGCGTCGCTCGAGGCCGCGGAGACAAGGCTCTGCCGGCGGCCGTGACGGAGTCGCCGAAGCAAGGCGCCTCATGATTAGCCGGCTGCTTCCGCCGTGGGATCGAGAGGGGCTTTGCCCCTCTCGAACTCTCCCCAGCAA
>JAYSDS010000286.1:0-3595 GCA_041914265.1 Roseomonas sp. | reverse complement strand
TGCCCAGCATCCTGGCGGGAGGAGGCTCGGAGGAGGGCAGAGCCCTCCTTCGATCTTCACCAGCGCAACCCTGCCAGTCTTCAGCAAGGCCTTCGCAAACCTCCCCTTGGCGCCGCGCGCCTCGACCGGAATGGTGCCGGAGGCAGCGCTTGCACACGAAGCGCGCTACGAGGGTGCGGCATGGACGCCAAGTGCCGGCAGTCCGGACCACACTGTGGACGAGGAACCCCGTCGGCGTCGTGAAATAACGCCGATGGGAACCCGGGCGGGGAGGTCCGGAGAGGCAGCGCCCCCCGGCTCCCGCGCGCGGAAGCATCGAAGTAGTCAGGTGGCCCTTTGACCTCGCGGTCTGGAGACGCGGCGTTTCGGTCCAGGAACCGCCGGAATCAGGCCACGGCCACGCGGCGCAGTCCGGAGTCGCCGCCCTCGGCCCGGGCGGACAGCTCCTTCCACGCCGCGTCATGTCCGGCATCGGCGACGAAACGCCGCGGCAGGCGTCGCCGCTGCCAGGATGCTTCCCACGCCTCTGCTTCCGCCCAGCAGGCCGCCGCGGCCGCTGCCCGATCGGGCAAGGGCACGTCGGCCATGTGGCGAATGAAACGGGCTTCCAGCGCGTCGCGCTCGGGGGCCAGTTCGGCGAGGATCGCACCGAAATCGCCGAGCACCGCGCCGCGATGCATCGCCTCGTGCCGCCACCAGGGCGTCGCCGGGTCGCGGCGATCGGACGGGCGCGGCCCCTGGGGCGGCAAGCCGGCTTCCATCAGCACCGGCTTGAATATCGACAGGCAGGGCGCGGACGTCCCGGTGACCCAGTGCAGGACCCGCCCATCGCCCTGCAGTTCCGACACCATGGATGCCGTGCTCTGCCCCCGGCGGTCATGGCCGGAAGCATGCATGCAGATGGTCCGCCCGGCCGCACGGGCCGGATGCCAGGTGGCGTCGCCCTCGGCCGCCGCGCCATGGTCGCGGAGATTGGCCATCATGTCGGCCACCGTCACCCGCCCGTCCTGGCGCGCCAGCAATTCCGTCGCACGGGAGCAGCGGGCCCGGCCCTGGCTCTGCGCGTCCCGATCGGGGTCGAGATGCGCCGCGGCGAAGTCGAAATCCGCCGCGCCGCTGCTCAGGCCGCGCGCCGCCGCATCGGCGATCAGCCCGGGGCTCGCCCGCCAGATCGCCCCGCGCCCGATCGACAGCGCGTTCGAGATAGCGCGGCTGCGCGTCACGCGCTCGACCACCCAGAAGCGGCCGACCGTCTCGACCACGAAGGCCTCCCGCGCATCGGCGACGAGATAGGCGTTGTCATAGAAATGCTCGTTGAGGTGGCCGCAATCCCCGCCCTGCCCATGGGCTTCCAGCAGGTCGATGATGACGCCGACGGCGGCCTCGGCCGTGTCCGCGCGCTCGAGGGCGAGGCGCACCAGGTCCATGCCGATCAGCGCGGGTTCGCGGCTGGGCGGAACCAGGCGGGAGAAGACCGCTTCATTGCCGATGACGACGCCGGAGGCATTGGCGCCGATCTCCGCGCCCCAGCACCAGAAGGGGCGGCTGAGCAGCACGGCGCGGGTCTCGGCCGCCTGCGGCACGCCGATATAGCTGCACCGGACCGTGCTGCCCGGCGCATGGCGGGCGGCGGGACGATGTTCCAGGAACTGCGCCTCGTTCCGCTCCCTGTCGCTGTTCTTGGCGAAGAGCACCGCGCCAGAGGCGGTGGCTGGCGACAGGGCGACCATTGTGTCGCACATGGGCTGCGTCTCCTCGGAACATCGCCGGCGGGCAGGCGCCGCACAGGCACAGAAGTCACATAGCCGCCTCCGACCCAGCGTGCCATGCTGCATCGCACTTCCGGAGAGACCGCATGTTCGGACGACGCCTCGGCACCCTCCTCATGGCAGCGGCCATGGCGCTGCCGCTCCTCGCCACCCCCGCCCGCCCAAGCCAGGCCGCGCCGCTGGTCGCGGTGCTGGAGGCCGAGGTCGCGACGCTCGATCCGCATTTCAGCACGGCCTACATCACGCGCGCCTTCGGCTACACGGTGTTCGACACGCTGTTCGGCCTGACCGCCGAGGGCCAGATCCGGCCGCAGATGGTGCAGGACACGGTCATCTCCGACGACCGGCTGACCTACACCTTCACCCTGCGGGAAGGCCTCGCCTGGCATGACGGCACGCCGGTGACGGCGGCGGATTGCGTCGCCTCGCTGCAGCGCTGGATGCCCAAGGCGGGGATGGGGCGGCTGCTGCTCGGCGCGACGGAATCGCTCGAGGTCGTTGATGCGCGAACTTTCCGGCTGAAGCTGAAGCAGCCCTTCGGCCTGGTGCTGGAAGCGCTCGGCCAGCCCAACACGCCGGTGCCCTTCATGATGCCGGAGCGGCTGGTGCGCGCCGCGGGCGATGGCCGCATCAGCGAGATCGTCGGCTCCGGCCCCTTCACCTTCCGGCAGGACCTGTACCGCCCGGGCGACCGCATCATCCTCGACCGCAATGCGCGCTATGTGCCGCGCGCCGAACCGGCCGACTTCCTCGCCGGCGGCAAGCGCGTGAACATCGAGCGCCTGGAACTGCGGACGATGCCGGATGGCGGCACCGCCGCCTCCGCGCTGCAAGCGGGCGAGATCGACTACATCCAGAGCCCCTCCTTCGACCTGCTGGCGGTGCTCGGACGCAGCCGGAACATCTCGGTCGGCGGGCCCGGCGGGATGAACAGCTACCAGGGCTATTTCCGGCTGAACCATGCCTCGCCGCCCTTCAACGACCCGGAGATCCGCCAGGTGCTGTGGCACCTGTTCGACCAGTCCACGGTGCTGACCGCGCTCGGCCTGCCGGAACGGCTGACCCAGCCGGGCTGCCTGTCCTGGTTCATGTGCGGCACGCCGCTCGAGAACACCGCCGGGTCCGAGCGCGCGCGCAACCCCTCCGTCGCCGCGGCGCGGGAAGCGCTGCGCCGCACCCGCTACAATGGCGAGAAGGTGGTGGTGCTGCAGGCGACCGACATCGAGACGCTGCGCGTGTCCTCCGCCGTCGCGGCCGACCTGCTGACCCAGGCGGGCTTCAACGTGGAACTGCAGGCCATGGACTGGGGCACGCTGCTGAACCGACGCGGCCGGCGGGAAGGCTGGGCGCTCTTCGGTGTCACCGCCTCGGGCTTCGACCTCGCGCAGCCGCCGACGCACTTCTACCTGTCGGGCAATTGCATCGATTACGCGGGCTGGAGCTGCGACGAACGGCTGAAGCCGCTCTTCGCCGCCTTCCCGATGGCACAGAGCCTCGAGGAACGGCAGCGCCTTGCCCGCGAGATCTCGGTCATCGCTTTCGAGAACACCCCGGCGGTGATGTGGGGGCAGTTCGTGACCCCGGCCGCCTGGCGGAACAACCTGCGGAACCTGATCCCGTCCAGCATTCCGCTGTTCTGGAACGTGGAGAAGAACTGAGGGCGGTTGGCTCCGGCCGATGGCGGACCAAGAGGAGCCTTGCCTCTCTCGGGCTCACTCCAAGGCCTTCCCGCTGACTGGCTTGTTTTCGCTGTTGGCATGGGGGGGGGGGGGGGGGCGCGCCCCCCCCCCCCCCCCCCCGGCGGCGCCGCCGCCGCGGCCGCCGCG
>JAYSDS010000285.1:0-3620 GCA_041914265.1 Roseomonas sp. | reverse complement strand
TTTCGGCCTTTGCTGGGGAGGTGTCGGAGGGGCAAAGCCCCTCTGACATCCACAGCGGAAGTAGCCGGGCGGATCGTCGCGATCAGGCACCCAGCAAACGGGATAGCAGCGTCGCCTCCGCCCGGACGATCGGGGCGATGGTCATCGCCTCCGCTGCGCCCAGGCGCACCACTGGGCCGGACACCCCGATCGCCCCCAGGAAGCGCCCGTCCCGGCCGAAGACAGGCGCCGCGACCGCGGCGATCTCCGGGTCGCGCTGGCCGATCGAAACGGCATGGCCCTGGACGCGAACCGCCTCATGGACCGGCAGCGTGCCGCCGGTGAAGGCCATCAGCACATGGCCGCTGGCCCCGCGATCGAGCGGCATGGCGGCGCCTTCCTCGATATGCAGCCGGATCGGCCGGGGCGAGGGCTCGCGGAACAGGCAAATGCGGCGCTGGCCCTCCCGCACGTAGAAGCCGCCCGTCTCGCCTGTGCGATCCACCAGCCGCGCCAGGGCGGGGCGCACCTGGTCCGCCAGGTCATAGCCCGCCCGATAAAGCCCGCCGAGGCGGAAGGGCGTCGGCCCCAGCCGATAGGTTCCGTCCACCCCGCGCACCAGATAGCCGAAGCGGATCAGCGACCCCGCTAGTCGCAATGCCGTGCTGGGATAAAGCCCCGCACGCGCGGCGAGCTCGGCGAGCATCAGCGTCTTGGTGCCATCGGCGAAGGCTTCGAGCAGGCCGAGCGCGCGCTCCACCGCCTCCACCCGCTGTTCCGCAGCGGGCGGGGCGGGGCTGGCGGGGCGACCGCGCCGGCGGACCGGTCGCGTCTCGGGCTTGACCTCGGGCATGTCCACGGTGATTATTCTATCCATCAGAATTTATTTCTGCGTAGCAGAATAAATGCTGCCGGCTCGCCCGGCAAGAACAAGCCGGCACCGCCGGCATGAGGAGACGGTGGATGAGCGACCTGCCCCGCACTGTACGCATTGCCGAGGAAGGCCCCCGTGAAGGCTTTCAGATCGCGGCGACGCCCGTGCCCACCGCCGACAAGATCGCCCTGATCGACGCGCTCTCCGCCACCGGCGCACCGCGCATCCAGGTCGCCTCCTTCGTCAGCCCCAAGCGCGTGCCGGGCTGGGCGGATGCGGACGCCGTCGTCGCCGGCTTCACGCCCAGGCCCGGCATCGCCTACACCGCGCTGTGGTTCAATCCGCAGGGATTGCAGCGCGCGCTCGCCTTCCAGGACCGGCTGTCGGTCTACGGCTCCATCACCGTCTCGGCCTCCGAGGCCTTCTCCCTGCGCAACCTGCGGCGCGACCGCGCCGGACAGATCGAGGCGCAGCGCGAGAACGTCGCCGAGCACCTGGCCGCCGGCGTGCCGGTCAACCGCGTCTCGGTCCAGGCCGCCTTCGGCTGCAACTTCCAGGGCGAGATTCCGCCGGCCACGGCCATCGCCGCCGTCGCCGACGCCATGGCCGTCGCCGCCGAGACAGGCTGCGCGATCGAGCGCATTTCGCTCGCCGACACGATGGGTTGGGCCAACCCGCTGCTGATCGAACGCGTGGTCGGCGAGGTCCGGTCGCGCTGGCCGGAACAGAAGGTGTCGCTGCATCTGCATGACACGCGCGGCCTCGGCATCGCGAATGCCCTCGCCGGGCTGCGCATGGGCGTCGCGGAATTCGACGCGGCGGTGGGTGGCGCCGGCGGCTGCCCCTTCGCGGGGCATCCCGGCGCGCCGGGGAACATCGCGACGGAAGAGCTGGTGATGCTGTGCGAGGAGATGGGCATCGCCACCGGCATCGACATCGATGCGCTGATCGAGGCCGGGCACCTGGCCGAGAAGATCCTGGGGCGGACGCTGCCCTCCGCGCTGCTGCGGGGCGGGTCGCTGACCGCGTTCCGGGCGAAGGCACAGGCGGCGTGACGCGCGATCAGAGAGGGGCTTTGCCCCTCTCCGAACCTCTCCCCACCAAAGGCCGAAAGGCCTTTGGAAACCTCCACTTGGCGCCGGGCGCCGTGGCAGACACGATCATCGAAACCCGCTCCTGCGCATGGCGGGCGTTGAGCGGGCGCAGCGTTTCCGTCATGCCCGGTGCCAGGTGCCTGCGGTCCAGGATGCCCAGCATCCTGGCGGGGTGGTCCGGAGGGGCAGAGCCCCTCCAGCAGCGACCGCGACAGACGTGACACACACCTCCCCCGCCCTGCCCATCGCCGTCGCCCTTGCCATCGCGCCGCTGGCCGTCGTGCTGCAATCCAAAGCGATGGCGCCCATCGCGCTGATCGCGCTGCTGTTCAGCGTCATCGCCGCGTGGCGCCGTGATCGCGCTCTGCCCCGGCCACGCGGCGCGGCGGTGGCTGCGGGCATCGCACTCGGCCTGTGGGGCCTGGCCAGCGCGGCCTGGGCCATCGAGCCCGGGCGTGCCGCAACGACGGGCCTGTCCATCGCCGGAATGGTCCTGTTGGCGGGCGGTGCAGCGCAGGCGCTGCATGACAGCGACGAGACGACACGGCGGCGGCTTGTGCTGGTGCTTGCGACTGGCCTCGCGATGGGGCTTGTCGCGGCCACGATCGACACGCTGAGTGGCAACGCGATCCGCGCCGCCGTGCGTGGCCTGCGCGACGCGCCGCTCACGCTGGCGTTCGGACTGAAGCCGGCGGGGTCGGTGATGGCGCTGCTGCTGCCGCTCGCCGTGGCGTTGCCCTGGTCGGCGTCCGCGCGCATCGTGGCCGTGCTGGCAGGCGCGATCGTGCTGATCCTGTTGCCTGGCGATACGGCGAAGATCGCCGCGGTGCTGGGGTTGATCGCGGCAGGGGCGGCGGCGTTCGCACCTCGCGCCGTGCCAAGACTGGTCGGTGCGGGGCTCGGCGCGGTCATCATGGCGATGCCGTTGCTCGTCGCGCTGGTGCCGGCGCTGCCGGTGGAGAAGCTGCCGCCGTCGGCGCTGCATCGCATGCTGATCTGGGACTTCACCGCGGCGCGCATCGCGGAACGGCCCCTGCTCGGCTGGGGCATGGAGGCGAGCCGAGAGGTGCCGGGCGGACGGGACCAACCCTCGCCCGCGGCGCTGGACCGGATGCGCGTGACAGACCCCGCGATGCGGCGCTGGTTCGGCGAACCGCATGTGAATGTCCTGCCGCTGCACCCGCATAACGGCGCCTTGCAATTGTGGCTGGAACTCGGGGCCGTCGGCGCGGCGATCGCGGCGTTGCTCGCGTGGTGGCTGGGCATCGCCGCATCGCGCGCGCCCTGCCCCGCCGCGGCGACGGGCGCCTTGGTCTCCGCCGCCGTGACGGCCATGCTGTCCTTCGGCACCTGGCAGGCCTGGTGGGTGGCAGCGATGCTGCTCACGGCCGTTGCTGCCCGCGGCCTGCCTTACAACCGGGGTTCCCCCGGAGCCTCCTGATGTCCTGGATGGTTCCGCGGGACAGGCACCGGAGAGGCAACGCCCCCTCTCATCCGCCAGACCGCAGCACGGCCTGCACCGCCCGCATTTCGCGCCGGGTGTAACGCCTACTCCGAACCCTCGCAGCGCGCTTCGTGCGCAAGAACGCGTTTCGGCACCATTCCGTCAGCAGCGCACAATGCCAAGTGGAGGTTTGCAAAGGCCCTTCGGCCTTTGCTGGGGTGGCTTGGAG
>JAYSDS010000284.1:0-3624 GCA_041914265.1 Roseomonas sp. | reverse complement strand
GTGATGGCCTGCCGGATCCACCAGGTCGCATAGGTCGAGAACTTGTAGCCGCGGCGGTACTCGAACTTATCCACCGCCTTCATCAGGCCGATGTTGCCTTCCTGGATCAGGTCCAGGAATTGCAGGCCGCGGTTGGTGTACTTCTTGGCGATAGAGATCACGAGGCGCAGGTTCGCCTCGATCATCTCCTTCTTCGCCTGGGTCATGTCGCGCTCGCCGCGCGAGACCGTCGAATAGACGCGCTTGTACTCGTTCACCGGCATGCCGGTGGTGTTGGCGACCTCGGCGATGCGGCCGCGGATCTGCTCCACCTCGGCGCTGTGCTTGGCGACGAAGGCCTTCCAGTACTTGGAGGGCAGGGCGCCGACGCGCTCCAGCCAGGCCGGGTCCAGCTCGGACCCGCGCCAATGCTGCAGGAAGTCCTCGCGCTTGACCTTCTGGCTTTCGGCGAGGCGCAGCACCTGGCCTTCCAGCACGGTCAGCTTGCGGTTCAGCCCCTTGAGCTGGTCGACCAGCTCCTCGATGCGGTTGTTGTGGAGATGGACCTTCTCGACCAGCGCAATCAGGTCGCGCCGCGACTTCTCGTAGGTCTTCTCGCCACGGCCTGCGAGCTCCTCGCCGGCATGGTAGGCGTCCATGCGCTTCGAGGTGAGCTTCTGGAGCTTGCCGTACAGGCTCTCGATCTCGGCGAAGTTCGCCAGGACCTCGGGCTTCAGCTTTTCTTCAAGGGCGGAGAGGGAGAGGCCCATCCCCTCGCCCTCGTCGCCTTCCTCGAATTCCTCCTCGGCGGCATCGGCGGGCGCACCGTCGGGGTTGCCGGCGGACTGGGTGGCTTCGAGGTCGATGACGTCGCGCAGCAGCATCCGCGGCGGGGTGGCGCGGACGGCTTCATGCCAGCGCAGGATGGCCTGGAAGGTCAGGGGGCTTTCGCACAGCCCCCCGATCATCATGTCGCGGCCGGCCTCGATGCGCTTGGCGATGGCGATTTCGCCCTCGCGCGACAGGAGCTCGACCGAGCCCATTTCGCGCAGGTACATGCGCACGGGGTCGTCGGTGCGGCCGAGGGATTCCTCATCGACGTTGCCGCCGGATTCCTCCTCCTCCTCGCCATCCGCCTTGGCGGCGGGCTTGGCCGCGCCTTCGCCGTCCTCGGATTCCTCGTTCTCGACGACGTTGATCCCGGCCTCGCTCAGCGTAGCCATGGTGTCCTCGATGGTTTCGGAGGAGACCTGGTCCTGCGGCAGGGCGGCGTTGATCTCGTCATAGGTGACGTAGCCGCGCTCCTTGCCGCGGGCGATGAGCTTCTTCACGGCCGCCGACTGCATGTCGAGCAGCAGTCCCTCGACCTGCTCGTCCCGCGTCTCGACCGTCTCAGCCCCTGCCGCCGCCTTGCTCGCCATGCGATCTCCGCTCCGTCCAACGGTTTCGGGCATCCGATGGGTGCCGGATGCCCGAAAAAACCACCCTCTAACCTATGCGGCGTCCCCGGACGCCCCCGTGGCGCCCTCGCCACGGCGGAGGGCATCGAGCGCCTCCGTCACCAGGATCAATCGGCGCTGCGCCGAAGGATCATTCGTTTCGGCAAGACTTTGCCGGGCTTCCCGCTGATCCTCGATCAATTCCGCCTCGCCGCGCAGCCGCAGGAAGAAGTGCCAGAAGCCTTCCTCGACCTCCCGGGGCAGGGCATCAGGCCCTGCCGCGAAGGGAAGTCCCGTGGGGTTCAGGGCCCAGGCCACCGCCTCTTCCGCGCCGTGTTGGGCGAGGTGGGCGATCAACCCTTCGGAGTCAAGCGGTTCCACGGCCACAGTCGATGCGAGAATCGCGTCCCGGAGTTGCGCGGGCGTTCCCGGAGGCAGCTCGAGCAGCCCGATCGCCTCCTCCACCTGGGGCAGAAGCCAGGCGTGGCGGAGGATGATCGCGAACATCATCCGGGCGCGTTCGGCACGGACGGGGCCTTCGGCGATGGCCGGGCGGGGCAGGCGGCGCGGGGCCGGACGCTGGCCGGGGCGCATGGGGCGGGAGGCGGCGAAGAAACGGTCGAGCAGCACGCGCCGGTACTCGGCGGCCAGCGCCTTGTCCGCGATCGCGCCCGCTGCCCCGCTCAGCCGGTTACGCAGCGCGGCGCGCTGTTCGGGGGTGGCGGCCGGCCGGCCCTCGGCGATCAGGCCATAAAGGGCCTCGGCCATCGGCCGCGCACCGTCGAGCACCGCCTTGAAGGCGGAAGGGCCCCGCCGGGCGGTGAGCGTGTCCGGGTCCTCGCCGGGGGGCAGGGTCGCGAAGCGCAGGGTGCGTTCGCTGGTGATGAGGGGCAGGGCGATCTCCGCGGCCCGGGCGCCGGCCCGCGCGCCGGCGGCGTCCCCGTCGAAGCACAGGACGGGCTCGGGCGACAGGCGCCACAGTTCCTCGAGCTGCTCCGGCGTCAGCGCCGTGCCGAGCGGCGCGACCGCCCCGGTGAAGCCCGCCTGGTGCAGGGCGATCACGTCCATGTAGCCCTCGACCGCGACGACATCGGCCCCGCGAAAGGCACCCTCCCGCGCCAGGTCGAGCCCGTAGAGGCCCATCCGCTTGCGGAACAGCGGCGTCTCCGGGCTGTTCACGTATTTCGGCTGCCCGTCGCCCAGGATGCGCCCGCCAAAGGCGATGACCCGCCCGCGCCGGTCGCGGATGGGGAACATGACCCGGGCGAAGAAGAAGTCGCGCGGCGGGTCGCCGGCCTCGCCGGGGCGTAGCAGCCCGGCCTCGATCATCTGGTCCTCGGTGATGTCCTCGGCGCGGAGGTCAGCGGCCAGCGCCCCGCGCCCGCCGGGCGCCCAGCCGAGCATGAAGCCGCGGATGGTCGGCTCGCTCAGGCCGCGGCGGAGCAGGTAGTCCAGCGCCGGGCGGCCTTCCGGGAGGAAGAGGCGGCGGTGATAGGCCTCGGCGGCGGCGGCCATGACGGCGTGCAGGTCCCGCGTGCGGCGTTCCCGCGCGACTTCCTGGGCCGAGGGCTTCGGGACATCCATCCCGGCCTCGGCGGCGAGGCGTTCCACCGCTTCGGGGAAGGACGCCCCCTCGGCGCGCATGACGAAGGTGATCGCGTCGCCATGCGCCCCGCAGCCGAAACAATGGAAGTGGTCGTCATAGACGTAGAAGGAGGGTGTCTTCTCTCCATGAAAGGGGCAGCAGCCCTTCCAGTTCCGGCCGGATTTGGTCAGCCGCGTCTTGCGCCCGATCAGCCCCGGCAGGGGCGTGCGCATGCGCAGCTCATCGAGGAAAGCGGGGGGAAGGGCCATGGACCCCGACCGTTTATAACGCCCGACACAGGCTTGCCCATAGGGAGCAGAAGCGTCGAGAGGCTTCCGCTGCTCGCATGGCCATGCCGCGCGCGGCGACTTCTCAGGCGACCAGGCCGTCTCCGGACTACCATCCTGCGTCTGCTGCGGAACCGAAAGGGGCGATGCCCCTCGCGCACTCTCCCCGGCAAAGGCCGAAAGGCCTCCCTGATCACTGGCCTGGTTCCGTGGCTGAAGATGGGGGGGGGGGGGGGGGGGGGGGCCCCCCCGGCCCCCCCCCCCCCCCACCCCGGGGGGGGGGGGGGGGCGCGCGGGGGGGGGGGGGGGCGGGCGGGCCGGGGGGGGGGGGCCC
>JAYSDS010000283.1:0-3645 GCA_041914265.1 Roseomonas sp. | reverse complement strand
GATGCTGGGCATCCTGGACCGCAGGCACTTGGTGTTGGGCGCCGCAGTCGCGCTTTCCCCCGCTCAACACGCTTCGGGCGCAAAAGCGG
Organism: Roseomonas sp.; assembly: GCA_041914265.1. Classification (GTDB taxonomy): domain Bacteria; phylum Pseudomonadota; class Alphaproteobacteria; order Acetobacterales; family Acetobacteraceae; genus Neoroseomonas. The sequence continues at coordinate 3,556 of JAYSDS010000283.1, read as the reverse complement.
GTTTCAGTGCCGATCCTGGCAGTGGCGCCCGGCACCAAGTTGAGGTTTGCAAAGGCCTTTCGGCCTTTGCTGGGGAGGTGTCGGAGGGGCAAAGCCCCTCTGACATTCACAGCGGAAGCAGCCACGTAGTCAGGGAGGCGCTTGCAAACCTCCACTTGCCGCTGCGCATCACGGCCAGGATTGGCCTTGAAACCAATTCCAGCGCCCGAAACGTGCTGCGAGGGATCGTGCTGGCGTGGCGTCCGGAACCAGGTGCCAGCGGTTCACGCCACACTGTGGCAGGGGAACCCGGTGGGGTGGTACCGGAGGGCAGCACCCCTCCCGCGGTCACTTGTCGGCCGGGAAGAGGCGAAGCTCCGCCCAGCCTACCGCATCGTCGCGCCCATGAGGCCGGAGCCCCGCGCTTCTCAGGCCTTCGCGTCCGCCGTCGCGCCGACCGCGCCCAGGCCCTGGGGCGCTTCCGTCGCCGTGGTGTCGCCCCCCGCGACCACCACGCGGTCGCGCCCAGCCTTCTTCGCCACATAGAGCGCCTGGTCCGCCGCGATCAGCGCCGCCTCCATGCCTGCGTCCATCGGCATCACCGCCGCCACCCCGGCCGAGGTGGTCACCAGCGCCCCGTTACCGCCGGGGTGCGGCACCGCGCGCCGGATCTCCTCGCGCATCCGCTCGGCGAGCTCGGCCGCCTGGGTGGCCGTCGTCGCCGGGCACAGCACGGCGAATTCCTCGCCGCCGAGGCGGGCGACCACGTCCGTCGCGCGCACCTGCCGCCGCAGCGCCGCCGCGGCGTCGCGCAGCACGGCATCGCCGGCCGCATGGCCGAAGCTGTCGTTGATGGTCTTGAAGCGGTCGAGGTCGAACATCACCACGGATGCGGCCTCGCCGCGCCGATGGCAGCCGAGCAGGGTCGTGGCCGCCGCGGAGGCGAAGCCGCGCCGGTTGGCGAGGCCGGTCAGCGCGTCGGTCACCGAAGCCTGTTCGAGAGCGACCAGCGCCGCGTCGCGCTGGCGCATCAGCCGCAGCGCCAGCAGCATCAGCAGGGGCACGCCGGCATCGAACACCAGCCAGAGCCAGGCGCCGTCATAGGTCGCCATCTGCTCCCCGGGGCTGAGGGCGGCGCGCAGGTCGTTGATGGTCAGCACCCCCGCGAGCAGCAGCAGCACCGAGGTGAAGGCCAGGACGGCGCGCTGGCTGGGGTCGAAGCGCGCGCCGGCGCGTCCGTGTTGCCAGACGATCACCAGCGTGATCAGGCAGAGCAGGGCAATGCCTGCCCGGGCGGCGATGAAGATGGTTTCGGTCTGTGTCATGGCATCGGCCGGTTCAGCGGTCGGTCAAGCGTACCTCGATACGCCGATTCCGTGCATAGGAAGCCGGATTCTCGCCCTGCTCGATTGGCTGGGTGTCGCCGAAGGAGGTCGCGGCGACGCGGTTCGCCGGCAGGCCTTCCGCGATCAGCAACTGCGCGACGGCGATGGCGCGGGCCGCCGCCAGTTCCCAATTGCTGGCGAAACGGGCGGAACGGATCGGCGTGCGGTCGGCGTGGCCGTCGACGCGCACGACCCAGGCGATCTCGGGCGGGATCTGCGGCGTGACTTCCAGCAGCACGCGGGCGAGGTCGCGCACCTGCTGCCGCCCGGCATCCGACAACTCGGCCGAAGCCGGGGCGAAGAGCACCTCGCCCTGGAAGACGAAGCGGTCGCCGACGATCCGCACCTCGGGCCGTTCGCCCAGGACCTGGCGCAGCCGGCCGAAGAAGTCGGAGCGGTAGCGCTGCAATTCCTCGACACGCGCCGCAAGCGCCGCGTTCAGCCGCTGGCCGAGCACGCTGATCTGCGCCTCCCGGTCGCGCCCCGCGGCTTCCTCGAGTTCCAGCGCCGTGACCAGCCGGGCGATCTCGGTGCGCAGTGCCTCGACCTGGCGCGTCAGCAGCGCGACCTGGGCGCGGGCGCTGTCGGCAAGGCGGGTCTGCTCGGCCGCGCGCGCCTCGGCCGTGCTGGCGCGCTCGGCGGCGGTGCCACCCTGGGCGAGCACCTGGCTGCGCTGGGCTTCCGCCTCGGCACGCAGGGCATCGGCATCGGCGCGGGCGCGCTCGGCGGCCGCGATGCGTTCGGCGGCCTGGCGCTCCGCCTCGGCCCGCGCCCGCTCGGCAGCCTGCTGCACGGTGGCCGCCTGGCGGGCGATGTCCTCGGCGCGCTGGCGCGCCTGTTCGGCGGTGGCGGCGCGGGCGACGGCGTCGCGGGCCGCCGTCTCGGCACCGCGCTGGGCGGCTTCGGCGGTGGCCGCCCGCTCGGCCGCGGCGCGCGCCGTGGTTTCGAAGGTGCCCGCCCGGGTGGTCGCGTCGCGGGCGGCAGCTTCCGCCGCGCGCAGGGCCTGCTCGGCGGCGCTGGCGCGCTGCGCGGCGGCGCGGGATTCGGCCTCCGACGCGCCGGCGCGGGCGTTGGCCGCCGCCGCGAGCCCCTCCGCGGCTTCCCGCCGGCGCTGGGCCTCCGTGGCTTCGGACGCCGATCGCGTGGCGGCCTGCTCGGCGGCGCGGCGGTTGCGTTCCTCCTCCCCGGCCCGCGCCAATGCGGCCTGGGCCTGGCGCTCCAGTTCGTCGCGCAGCGCCGTCAGCGCCTGCACCTGCTGGTGCAACTGCGCGAGGTCCGCGAGCCGCGCCTGGATCGTCTCCCGATCCGTCGTGACCTGCTGGTTCAGCCGCGCGGCCTCGGCGCGCAGCGCCTCGAGGTCGCGACGCGCGGCGGTGAGTTCCTCGGCCGTCTGCGTTGCCTGGCGTTCCAGCGCGGCGCGCTGCTCCTCGGTCTGCGCGAGGCCACGGCGCGTGTCCGTCAGGTCGCGCGCGGTACGCGCCGCGTCGCTGCCGACGCGCTCTGCCCGCGCCAGCGCCTCGGCAAGCTGCCGTTCGAGCGTGGTGACGCGTTCCTCGGTGCCGCGCGCCCCCACGCCGAGATCCGCGAGCCGCGCGGCGAGGCGGTCCTGTTCGCTGCGCGCCGTGTCGCGTTCGGTGGCGATGCGGTCGCGTTCCTCCCGCAGCAGGCCAAGCTGGCGCAGCGCATTGTCGCGCGCCGCCGCCGCGGTCGTGAGTTCCGCCGTCGCGCGCGCCAGGCCGCCGCGCAGTTCCTCCGCCTGGCCGCGTTCCAGCGCGAGCATCTCGGCCAGTTCGGCGACCTGGCGGTTCAGCCGGTCGAGCGCGCGGTCGCGGGTGGACAGGGCGACCGACAGGAAGCCCTGCGCCAGCACGAAGACCAGCAGCACGAAGATGATGACCATGAGGAGCGTGGAGAGCGCATCCACATAGCCCGGCCAGGCATCGAGGCCGCCACCGCGACGGCGGCGGTCGGAGGAGCCGGCCATCTACAGGCGAGACCGGGCGGGGCTCTGCCCCTCCCGGATCCTCGGCCGAGAGGCCTCTGGAACCCTCAATTCGTCGCCAGGCAACGCAGCCGCGTCGGCATTCCCGAACGGCCTTCCGGTGCCCAGCACGCGCATGGCTTCATGGCGATGGCCATTGGGCACCGCGCCAGGTCGAGGTTTCCAAAGGCCTTTCGGCCTTTGGTGGGGT
>JAYSDS010000282.1:0-3653 GCA_041914265.1 Roseomonas sp. | reverse complement strand
GGCTCGGAGGAGGGCAGAGCCCTCCTCCGATCGCCACCAGCGTAAACCAGCCCAGTCATCAGAAAGGCCTCCGGCCTTTGCTGGGTTGGTTCACCCTCCCCGTCCCGCCCGCTACTGAAGCGCCCCCACCACCACCGAAGCCACGCGCGCCGCGTCGGCCTCGGTCCTGTAGGGGTGCATCGGCAGCGACAGCACCTGCTCGCACAGCGCCTCGCTGACCGGCAGTGGCGCCGGGCCGCCGGTGATGCTGGCGGCGTGATGCGCGGCGTAGGCCGGCTGATGATGCAGCGGCTTCGGATAATAGATGCTGTTGCCGATCTGCTGGGCCGACAGCGCGGCCTGCACGCGGGACCGCGTTTCGGAATCCGGCAGACGGATGGTGTAGAGGCCGCGCGCACTTTCCATGCCCTTCGGCGTCGCCTGCATGCCGACCTGCCCCGCCAGCGCGGCATCATAGGCGTGGCCGACGCGCCGCCGCTGCACCAGTTCCTGCTCCAGCAGGCCGAGCTTGGCGATCAGGATCGTTGCCTGGATGGTGTCGAGCCGCCCGTTCATCCCCGTGCGATCCACGGCGTAGCGGGTCTTGCCCTCACCATGGGTGCGGAGCGAGCGATACAGCTCCGCGCGATCCGGATCGTTGGTCAGCAGCGCGCCGCCATCGCCATACGCACCGAGCGTCTTGGTCGGATAGAAGGACAGTGCCGCCGCATGGGCCCAGCAGCCGAGGCGCCGGTTGCCCAGGGCGCCGCCGAAGGCCTGGGCGGCATCGTCCAGGGCAAACATGCCCTCGCGGGCGCAGATCGCCTCGATCTCGGTCCAGTCGGCGGGAAGGCCGAACAGGTCCACGCCGACCACGGCGCGCGGCTTCAGCCTGCCGTCGCGCTTCACCGCGTCGATGCGCCGTTCGAGGTCATCGACATCGATGTTGAAGGTCTGCGATGACACATCGACAAAGATCGGCGTCGCACCGAGAACCAGTGGCACCTCGGCGGTCGCGGTATAGGTGAAGGCCGGCAGGAAGACCGCGTCGCCGGGCCCGACGCCCTCGGCCATCATGGCGATCTGCAGCGCATCGGTGCCGGAGGACACGCCGACCGCATGGCCACAGCCGGCGAAGGCAGCGAGCTTCTCCTCCAGTTCAGCCACTTCCGGGCCGTTGATGAAGCGGCCGGAATCCAGCACGGCGGCAATACGACGGTCCAACTCCGGCCGGATCAGCGCCTGCTGGGACTTCACGTCGAACAGCGCGATGGGGGCGGTCATGATTCTTCGATGCCTCACGCGAAACCTTGAAGTTGCGTCTTAGACCCGGGCGCCGCGTCGGGCGAAATCACCCTTCATGACCTTGTGCAACGCAGCGACGGCGGATGGTGGCGCCGCGGCCCCAAATCGGGTATGACTTTAGATGAGAATAATTCGCAATTAGACGCCGGAGTGCGCATGCCCGACGCCCTGACCCCCATCCCGCCGGCCGTCGCGGCCTTGCTCTCCCGCGCCTCCGTTCCGGCGCGGCTGCTGCGGGAACCGGCGCCGGGGCCGGCGGCGCTCGACCTGGCCGTCGCGGCGGCGATGCGCGCACCGGACCACGGCACGCTGCGCCCGGCCCGCTTCGTCTATGTCACCGGCACGGCGCGCGAGGCGCTGGGGGCGCTGCTCGCCGACTCCCTGGCCCGGCGCGAACCCGGCACGCCCACGGAACGGCTTGAGATGGAGCGCGCCAAGCCGCTGCGCGCCCCCCTGGTGATCGTGGCCGGTGCTGCCATCCGCCACGATCATTCGAAGATCCCGGTTTGGGAACAGGAAGCCTCGGCCGCCGCCTCGATCATGAACTTCCTCAACGCGCTGGATGCCCAGGGCTTCGGGGCGATCTGGGTGTCCTCGGGCGCGCAGCGGGATGGGATGGTGAAGCAGGCGCTCGGCTTCGTGGCGACGGACACGCTGCTGGGTTGGATCTATGCCGGCACGCCGGCGCCCGACCGTCCCGCCGCCCGCCCGCCCGTGACGGCCGGCATCGCCCGGGACTGGGTACCGGCGTGACCATCGACCACGCGCACTGCATCCCGGTCCTTCCCTCGGCCGATATCGACGCGACGCTCGCCTTCTATCGCGACCGGCTGGGCTTCGCCGGCGAGGCCTTAGGCGACTACGCCATTGTCAGGCGCGACGCGATGGAACTTCATTTCCAGTTGGCGCGGGGCAGTGCCGCCCAGGCCTCCTGCTACATCCGCGGCGGTCAGGTGCCGGCGCTCTTCGCCGAATTCTCGACCCGGCACGTTCCGGGCCTCACGGCGTTCGAGGTCAAGCCCTGGAACATGAAGGAATTCGCGGTCACCGATCCGCACGGGAACCTGCTGCGCTTCGGCTGTGCGCCACAGGAGATCGCGGACCACCCCTGATACCGGCCAGCCTTTCGGCCGACTCGGTATCAGCCTTTCCCGTCGCGCGCAGCCGCCCCGCCAACCCCGCGCGCCATGGGAAGGGCGGCGCGCATTCGTCGCAAAACTGTCACACGCGTTTCGCGCGAAGCCGTTAGCTCTGCCGCCGCTGACGGAAGACGGAGCGAGGCATGAACGATGAGGACCGGGCGTCGACCGAGCGCCCTTGGATCGCACTCGAACTCGAGGACGATTTCGACGAGGAGCTCGAGAACGAGATCGACGACGGCCGCATCCCGGCCGAGCTCCGCGCGCTATTCGCGAAACGCAAGAAGAGCACCCTCGACCGCGGCGTCTACTTCCGCGAATTGCTGCGCCTGCAGGCCGAGCTCGTGAAGCTGCAGGACTGGGTCCAGCACAAGGGCCTGAAGATGGTCGTGCTGTTCGAAGGCCGCGATTCCGCCGGCAAGGGCGGCGTGATCAAGCGCATCACCCAGCGCGTGAACCCCCGCACCTGCCGCGTCGTCGCCCTGCCCGCGCCATCGGACCGCGAGAAGACGCAATGGTACTTCCAGCGCTACGTCCCGCACCTCCCCGCGGCCGGCGAGATCGTGCTGTTCGACCGGTCCTGGTACAATCGAGCGGGCGTCGAGCGCGTGATGGGGTTCGCCGACGAGCACCAGGTCGAAGACTTCTTCCGCGACGTGCCGGAATTCGAGCGGATGCTGGTGCGCTCCGGCATCATCCTGGTGAAGTACTGGTTCTCCATCACTGATGAGGAGCAGCAGTTCCGCTTCCTCATGCGCATCCACGATCCGATCAAGCAGTGGAAGCTCTCGCCGATGGACCTGCAGTCCCGCGTGCGGTGGGAACAATACACCAAGGCGAAGGAGGAAATGTTCGCCCGCACGAACATCCCCGAGGCGCCCTGGACCATCGTGGAAGGCAACGACAAGAAGCGGGCGCGGCTGAACTGCATCGCCCATCTGCTGTCCGCGGTGCCGTATCAGGACGTGCCGCACGAACCGATCGCACTGCCGGACCGCGTGTTCGACCCGAACTACGAACGGGCGACACTGCCGCGGGAACTGTATGTGCCGGAACAGTACTGACCCGAGCGCCCCCCTGCCAGCACAACGGCCCATTCGCACGGCCTGACGACGGGAATGAGAACCGGCTTCGGCTGAACGGCCTGCCTGATGGCGCGGATGGCTGGAAGGGGGGGGGGGGGGGGGGGGGGGGGGCGGCGGCCCCCCCCGCGGGCCCGCCGGGCGCGGC
>JAYSDS010000281.1:139-3659 GCA_041914265.1 Roseomonas sp. | reverse complement strand
CTGCAGCGCCCAGCACCAGAAGACTGCGGTCCAGGATGCCCAGCATCCTGGCGGGTGGAGGCTCGGAGGAGGGCAGAGCCCTCCTTCGACCGTCACCAGCGCAACCAGGCCAGTCATCAGGACGGCCTTTGGGAACCTTAACCTGGCGCCGCTCACCAGGGGCAGAATGGTGCCGAAAGACTCTCCTGCGCACGAAGCGCGTTGCGTGCGCTCGACACCAGCGTTGGCGCCCGGCACCACGTCCCGGCGGCCTAGGCTACACCATGGCCTGGCGGACGTAGGGGCAGCGCCCCTCCGGTCCCGAGCCAGCGAAACCATCGACGCCATCAGCCGCGCCTACGCCGGAAGGTGCACGGCGAGCCACAGCGTCTCCACCCCGGTTTCCGCGACGCGGTGGCGGCAACCCGCCGGCAGCAGGCACCAATCTCCAGGATGCAACGCCCGCACTGTGCCATCCGCGAAGGCCAGCGTCGCCGCGCCGGCGACGAGCAGCACGAACTCAGGCCAGGGCTGATCGTACCAGTCGCCATCGCGCACCGATCGCGACGCGATGCGTTCGACCCGCGCGGCGCCGGAGGCAGCCAGGGTGGTGAAGATCTCGGCGCCCGTTGCCGCGGGCAGGGGGCCGTCACGCAGGGCGCCGAAGGACGGCTCGCCTGTCACGTCGCCGGGCGCCGTGCCAGGGCGAGGCCCAGGCCCAGCGCGATCATCGCGCCGCCCGAGGCCTCCCGCAGGCGGCGGATCAGGTCGGGCCGCGCGGCGGCGCCGCTGCGGATGCCGCCCGCCGCGAAGGCCACCGCGATGTCGGCCAGGGTGTTGAGCGCCACCGACACGAAGCCCAGCACGACGAATTGCAGCGCCACGGACCCCTGGGCCGGATCCACGAATTGCGGAATGAAGGCCAGGAAGAAGGCGGCGGTCTTGGGGTTCAGCGCTTCGACCGCCACGCCTTCGCGGAAGGCGCGGCGTGGGCCGACCGGCGGCGTCGCCCTGCCATCCAGGGCCGCCGCGGCGTCACGGCGGGCGGTGCGGATGGTGCGCAGGCCGATCCAGACGAGGTAGGCCGCGCCGATCAGTTTCAGCGCGGTGAAGAACTCCGCACTGGCCAGCACGATGGCGGAAATGCCGAGGCTGCCGGCCAGCACATGCACCATGCCGCCAAGGCCGGTGCCGAAGCTGGACGCGACGCCTTCCGCGCGGCCGCCCGCCAGGCTGCGCGCGGCGACGTAGAAGATGCCCGGGCCTGGCGTGACCGCGAGCAGCAGGGCAGCGGCGACATAGAGGGCGAACTGCGAGAGATCGGGCATGGCCCAGCCTATCGCGCGGCGCCCGCCGCGTCAGCCGGCCAGCGCCGCCTCCACCGCCGCGGCGACCTGGAACAGCCGCGCATCGCCCAGATGCGCCCCGGTCAGCATCAGCCCGACCGGCGCCTCGCCCTCCACGTGGCAAGGCAGGCTGATCGAGCAGCGGTCGAGGAAGTTGCCGGCGCTGGTGTTGCGCAGCAGCAGCATGTTGATGCGGTTGTACTCGGCTTCGTCAGCCACCTCGGCGATGGCGGGCGGAACCAGCGGCACGGTCGGGCAGATCACCGCGTCGAAGGGCGCGGTGCGCGGCGCGGCGGCCGCGACGATGCGCGCCCGCGCCACGACGAGATCCACATAATCCGCCGCCGACATCGCCTCCCCGCGCCGGATGCGCTTGAGGATGCGCGGGTCGTAGCGATCCGCGCCGTCCGCGATCAGGCGGTGATGCCAGGTCCAGGCCTCGCTGGCCGCGAAACCGCCCGTGGCGTTGGCCGCCGGGATCTGGTCGAGTTCCGGCAGGTCGAATTCGATCACCTGGGCGCCGACCGCCGAGAGCCGCGTCAGCGTCCGGCCAAAGACCGCGGCAACCGTGCCGTCCATGCTGTCGGTCAGGAAGGTGCCCCGCGGCAGGCCGAGCCGCAGGCCCTTCATCGGCAGCGGCTTCGGCGCGACCGGGTCTTCCTCCCCGGCCATGATGGCGTCGACGATGGCGCAATCCGCCACGCTGCGCGCCAGCGGCCCGGCGGAATCGAGCGAGCCGGACAGCGGCAGGATGCCGGTGATCGGCACGCGCTTCGCGGTCGGCTTCCACCCCACCACGCCACAGAGCGCGGCCGGGATGCGACAGGACCCGCCCGTATCGGTGCCGAGCCCCGCAAAGCCCATCCCATCCGCGACCGATACGCCGGCCCCCGAGGAAGACCCGCCGGGCAGCCGCCCCGTCGCCCGGTCCCACGGGCTTTTCGGCGTGCCGTAATGCGGGTTCACGCCGAGGCCGGAAAACGCGAACTCGGTCATGTTGGTGCGGCCGAGGATGACGAAGCCCGCGCGGATCAGGCGCTGCACCGTGGGCGCGGTGGCCTTGGCCGCCGGCGCGCCCTTCAGCACCGCCGATCCCGCCCTGGTGGTCACCCCGGCCTCGTCATAGAGGTCCTTGATGCTGATCGGGATGCCGGCATAGGCGGATGGCGCCCGCCCCGCCGCGCGCAGTGCATCCATCGCGGCAGCGGAGGCCCGCGCGCGATCGGCATGCACGGTGATGAAGGCGCGCGCACCCTCCCCGGCCGGATCGGCGATGCGGGCGAGCGCCGCCTCGGTCAGCGCGACGGCGGTGGTGTGACCGGCGGCCAGCGCGGCGGCGGCTTCGACGATGGTCCTCATCCGGGCGCGATTCCCTATCCCCTCGATGCGCGCGCATCTTTGGTCCTGCCCGCGCCGGGCGGCAAGCGCGGCGCGCTCAACCGGAATTGCCGTGGATCGGCCCGGGCCGATTGCTTAACCTGCCGCCCCAGGCCCGCGCCTGTGCAGAACACCACCCCTCAACCGAGAGGAACCGCCAAGTTCGACCACGACCGCTTCATTGCCGACTGCCGCGACGCCATCGCCGGGGACAGCAGCCACAAGGCGGTGCGCGAGGTCGTCGCCCGCGCCGTCGCCGACCACGCGGCGGTGACCGCCACGCTCGGCGAGCCGACCAAGGCCGGGCTGACCGCACTGTACCGATCCCCCGAGCTGACCATCCTGAACCTGGTCTGGGGGCCCTACATGACGCTGATGCCGCATGACCACCGCATGTGGGCGTGCATCGGCATCTATGGCGGGCGCGAAGACAACATCTTCTGGCGACGCATCGCCGAAGGCGACGGCCACCGCATCGAGGCCGCCGGGGCAAAGGCGATCGGCACCGGGGACTGCACGGTGCTGGGCAAGGACATCATCCATTCCGTGACCAACCCCATCCCGCGCCTGACCGGGGCGCTGCACGTCTATGGCGGGGACTTCTTCGCCGCCCACCGCAGCGAATGGGATCCCGAGACACTGGAAGAAGGGCCGTATGATTCGGCGAAGGTGATCCAGCGCTTCGAGGAGTCGAACGCGATGCTGGCCCGGCGGCCCTGAAGGGGCGCCGGAACCAGGCGATGTCGATGCCGCCTATGGCTTGGCGGGTTCGGAACGCGGGGGGGGGGGGGCGCGCCGGCGCGCCCCCCCGGCCCCCC
>JAYSDS010000281.1:0-129 GCA_041914265.1 Roseomonas sp. | reverse complement strand
GGGGGCGGGTGGGGGCGCGCCCAACCCGGGGGGGGGGGGGGGTGGGTTGAACGGTTTGGCGGGGTTCGTAACCGGAGGGGCGCCGCCCCTCCGGACCTCCCCGCCAGGCCACCGTGTGGCCTGGACCGC
>JAYSDS010000280.1:0-3726 GCA_041914265.1 Roseomonas sp. | reverse complement strand
CCCCTCCGACACCTCCCCAGCAAAGGCCGAAAGGCCTTTGCAAACCTCAACTTGGCATCGGGCACCACAGCCAGGAATGGCGCCGAAACCCGCTTTTGCGCCCGACGCGTGTTCAGCGGGGAAGAAGGGCGGCTGTAGCGCCCGGCACCAAACGATTGCGGTCCAGGATGCCCAGCATCCTGGCGGGTGGAGGCTCGGAGGAGGGCAGAGCCCTCCTTCGATCGTCACCAGTGCGACCAGGCCAGTCATCAGGAAGGCCCTTGGCAACCTCGATCTGGCGCCACTGCGCGGGAACGAAACAAGAAACCTGACGACAATGTCGCCGGCTGGACAAGGGAACAGATCCCCCCCGACCGCGCCCCTTCAGCGTGCTTCCACCGTCAGGTGCCCGATCTCGTGCACCGGCGCGAGGCGTTCGCGCACCGTTGCCGTATCCACCCCCACCACGCTGACGATCGCCGCATAGGCCCCGGGCCCGACACGCCAGACATGCAGGTCGGTGATGCGCGCATCGCCCGGCCCTTCCACCTGCTCCCGCATCTCCGCTTCGATACCGGGGTCGGTCTTGTCGAGCAGCACCGCGGCGGTGTCGCGCATCAGCCCCCAGGACCAGGCCGCGATCACGCTCGCGCCCACCAGCCCCATGGCCGGGTCGAGCCACACCCAGCCGAGATACCGTCCGCCCAGCAGCGCGGCGATGGCGAGCACCGAGGTCAGCGCATCCGCCAGCACATGCAGATAGGCGGACCGAAGATTGTGGTCGTGGTCATGATGCGCGTGGTCGCCATGGTGGTCATGGTCGTGGCCGTGATGGTGCCCGCCCCCGAGCAGCGCCGCGCTGACCAGGTTCACCACCAGCCCGAGCACCGCGACGATCGTCGCCTCCGCGAAGGCCACCGGCTGGGGATCGAACAGTCGGATGGCCGATTCCCACGCGATGCCGAGCGCCGAAAGCCCCAGCACCACCGCCGAGGCGAAGCCCGCCAGATCCCCCACCTTTCCCGTGCCGAAGCTGTAGAGCCGGCTCCGCGCATGCCGGCGCGCATAGGCATAGGCGATCGCCGCCACGCCCAGCGCCCCCGCATGCGTCGCCATGTGGAAGCCATCGGCCAGCAGGGCCATGGAGTTGAACATCAGGCCGGCGGCGATCTCGGCCACCATCATCGCCGCGGTCAGCACCACCACCCACAGGGTGCGCCTCGCGTTCTCATCATGCCTCGCCCCCAGGAAGACGTGGTCATGGGCGAGTTCGTCGATCTGGCTGTCGAGCGACATGACGGCCTTCCCTACTTCGCATAGCGGCGGATGGCCGCCAGCAGCTCCTCGGTGCCCTCGGCGCGTTCGGCATCGGTCAGGCCCGAACGGGCCACGTGCTCGCGCAGATGGTCCTCGATCAATTCCTCCATCAGCCCGGCCACGGCGCCACGCACGCCGGCCGCCTGGTGCAGCACGGTCGCGCAGTCCGCCTCGCCGGCTATCGCTTTCTCGAGAGCGGCGACCTGGCCGGCGATGCGGCGGATGCGGGCCAGGAGCGGGTCTCGTTTCGAAGGGATATGCACCATAGGGTAGACCCCTATCCTATCTGATCCTTCAACGGAAGGCGCATCGCCCTTGCCGACATCCCTCACCCCGGCGAGCATGCCCGCCAATCAGGAGGAACCCCCCATGGCATCCGATGCCGCCGAGGCCATCATCGAGGCCCGACGCAGCAAGCGCATCCTCGCCCCGCTCGGCGCCATCGCGCCGAAGACGGAGGAAGCCGGCTATACGCTGCAGAAGGAAGTCGCGCTGCGCCTGGGCGGCCTGCCGCCCGCGGGCTTCAAGATCGGCGCGACGACAAAGCAGATGCAGGCCTATCTGGGGCTGTCCGGTCCTGCCGCGGGCTTCGTGCCGAAGGCGGGCATCCGGCGCAGCCCCGCGACCGCCCGCTTCGCCGATTTCCTCAACCCCGGCCTGGAATGCGAGGTGGCGCTGCGCCTCGCCCGCGACATCGCCCCCGGCCGGCACAGCCGCGACGCGGTCGCCGATGCCGTGGGCGAGGTCTTCGCCGCCATCGAGATCGTCGAGAAACGCTATGACGACCTGGTGGCGCTCACTACCCCGACGCTGATCGCGGACCAGGTCTTCCACGCGGGCGGCGTGCTGGGCGAGCCGGTCACCGGCTGGCGGGCGCTCGACATTGATCTCGCCGCCACGCGCGGGCGCATCACGGTGGATGGGACGGTGCGTGGCGAGGGCGTCGGCGCGGATCTGCTCGGCCACCCCTTCGAGGCACTGGCCTGGCTCGCCGCATCGGGCGCCGCCGCGACCTTCGGCGGGCTGAAGGCCGGCCAAGTGGTGTTCCTCGGTTCGGTCACGCCGCCGATCTGGCTCGACGGCCCATGCGCGGCGGTGGTGGAATTCGACACGCTCGGCCGGGTGGAGCTGACCCTGACATGAAGCTCGGCCTGTTCATGATGCCGCTGCATCCCCCGCAGCGGCCGATGCACGAGACGCTCGCGGAGAACACCGAGAAGTCGCTGCTGGCCGACCGGCTCGGCTTCGATGAGCTCTGGATCGGGGAGCACTTCTCCGCGACCTCGGAGCCCATCCCCTCGCCGCTGATGTTCATGGCGGGGCTGATCCACCGCACGAAGCTCACCTTCGGCACGGGCGTGATCAACCTGCCGAACCACCACCCGGCGATCGTCGCGGCCGAGGTCGCGCAGTTCGACCACATGTCGGGCGGGCGGCTGCTGTTCGGCATCGGCTCGGGCGGGCTGGCTTCCGATTTCGAGCTGTTCGGGGACATCCCGCCGCCCGAACGCGGCAAGCGGATGATCGAGGCGATCGAGACCATCCAGCGCATCTGGTCGCAGGACCCGCCCTATGACATTCCCGGCGCGACCTGGCCGATCCGCCTGTCGCGCACGGTAGCGCCGGAATACGGCGTGGGCTTCATGCCCAGGCCCTTCCGGGCGGGCGGACCTTCCGTGCATGTCTCGGCGCGGCAGCCCGACAGTTTCAGCGTGACCACCGCGGCCGCGCGGGGCTGGGGCGTGATCAGCGCGAACTTCGTCGCCCATCGCGTGCTGGCGGGGCATTGGCGCGGGCTGACCAAGGGGCTGACGGAAGCCGGGCGCCCCGTGGATGGCACGAACTGGCGCGTCGCGCGCAACCTGGTCATCGCCGCGACCGATGCCGAGGCGCAGGCCCGCGCCACGGCGCCGGAAGGGTCGACGCGCTACTACTACGATTATCTCGGCACGCTCGCGAAGCGCGCGGGCCTCGCCGCCACCATGACGCCGCGCGACGACATGGACCCCGCCGAGGCCAGCCCCGAGGACATGATCGAAGCCTGCGTCATCGCCGGGTCGCCGCGCACGGTGCTCGACCGCCTGGTGGCGCTGCGCGAGGAGGTCGGCCCCTTCGGCCATCTGCTGATGCCGGGGCTCGACTGGTCGGGCATCAACGCGGCCTGGGAAGCGGAAACGATGAAGCGCCTGTCCGAGGAGGTGATGCCGAAGCTGCGACAGCATGTCGCAGCGATGGAAACGGCCTGACGCGGCCTCGGAGCCGTTCCTGATTGCCTGAATGCGTGCGCTGGGGGGAGCCGGAGCGGGCACCTCTCCAAGCCACCCCGGCAAAGGTCGAAAGGCCTTTCTGACTATTGGCCTGGTCGCACTGGGGACGATCGAAGGAGGGCTCCGCCCTCCTCCGAGCCTCCTCCCGCCAGGATGCTGGGCA
>JAYSDS010000279.1:0-3779 GCA_041914265.1 Roseomonas sp. | reverse complement strand
GCCCCTCCGACACCTCCCCAGCAAAGGCCGAAAGGCCTTTGCAAACCTCAACTTGATGCCGGGCGCCGCTGCCAGGCCTGGTACCGAAACCCGCCTTTGCGCCCGAAGCCTGTTGAGCGGAGAACAGAATCGGCCGCGGCGCCCAGCGCCAAAAGACTGCGGTCCAGGATGCCCAGCATCCTGGCGGGTGGAGGCTCGGAGGAGGGCGGAGCCCTCCTTCGATCTTCACCAGCGCAATCAGCCCAGTCGTTAGAAAGGCCTTTCGGCCTTTGGTGGGGAGTTCGGATCGGAGCCCAATCACGACGCCCCTTCACAGCGGCGCGAGACCTGCGGAAAAATCGTGGCAACACCGCCGTCGTTCCGCCTCCCTGTGCGTTCATGATCGCAACATGAACAGAAGGGACTCGACCATGCGTCTGTCCAGGATCCTCGCGGTGCTAGCCGTGGCGGGCGCCGCGGTCGCAACCCTGCCGGGCCAGGCCCTGGCCGGTGATGGCTGGCATGGGCATCGGGGCCGGGGCTGGGGTCCGCCGCCGCGCTACTACGCGCCGCCGCCCCCTCGGCCGGTCTACATCGCCCCGCCGCCAGTCTATTACGCGCCGCCGCCGCGCGTTTATTACGCGCCCCCGCCGCGGGTCTATTATGCCCCGCCGCCGCCCGTCTATTACGCGCCCCCGCCCGTGTATTACGCGCCCTCGCCCGGGGTTTCGCTGAACTTCCGCTTCTGACCCCGCCCGGGCCGCAACCCCGACCCGATCTCGGGCCGGGGTGCGCGGCAACGGGCAGGCTGGCAGGATGAGGGCGTGTGCACCGTCATCATCCTGCGTCGTCCCGGCCATGACTGGCCTGTTCTCATCGCGGCCAATCGCGATGAGCGGCTGGACCGCCCCTGGGACCTGCCTTCCGCCTGGTGGCCCGACCATCCCGACGTCATCGGCGGGCGGGACCGCAGTGCGGGCGGAAGCTGGATGGCCCTGGGCCGTCATGGCGTTGTCGCGGCGGTGCTGAACCGCCCGGGCAGCCTCGGCCCCGCTGCCGGCAAGCGGTCGCGCGGCGAGTTGCCCATCCTGGCCGCGGCGGCCACCTCCGCCGAAGCGGCCGCCGAGGGCATCGCTGCCCTGCCCGCTGCGGAATGGCGCCCCTTCAACATGATCATCGCCGATCGGCGCCAGGCCTTCTTCCTGCGCGGCCTGGGCGAAGGCCGGGCCGAGGAGCTTCGCCTGGCCGAGGGCCTGTCGATGGTTACCGCCCACGATCCCAACGATCCGACGAGCCCCCGCACCAGGCGCCACCTGCCGCGCTTCCGCGCCGCGCCGGTGCCCGATCCGGGCAGGCCGGACTGGTCGAGCTGGGAGGCCCTGCTGGCCGACAGCGACTACGACCCTGCCATTGGCCCGGCCGAGACGCTGAACGTCCCGCCCATCAACGGATTCGGCACGGTCAGCGCGAGCCTCCTCGCCCTCGGCGCCGACGGGGCGCGGCAATGGCGGTTCTGCCCGGGTCCGCCGGGTTCGGCGCCCTTCGCGCCGCTCGGCCTGCCCGTCATACCCGCCTGACGCGCATCAGAACCCGCCCGAGGGCAATGGCCCTTCCGGGAAGGGCTTGCTATACCGCCGCCCTCGACCGCCGACCGCCCCCAGGCCGCGCGGCTGCAAGGATTCTCACGCGATGGCGCGACGCCGACAACTCTACGAGGGCAAAGCCAAGATCCTGTTCGAGGGTCCGGAGCCCGGCACCCTGGTCCAGTACTTCAAGGACGACGCCACCGCCTTCAACGCTAAGAAGAAGGGCACGATCACCGGCAAGGGCGTGCTCAACAACCGCATCAGCGAATACCTGATGACGCGGCTCGCCGAGATCGGCGTGCCGACCCATTTCATCCGCCGGCTGAACATGCGCGAGCAGCTCATCCGCGAAGTCGAGATCATTCCGCTCGAAGTCGTGGTGCGCAATGTCGCGGCGGGGTCGCTCTCCTCGCGCCTCGGCATCACCGAGGGCCAGCGCCTGCCGCGGTCGATCATCGAGTACTACTACAAGAACGATGCGCTGAACGACCCGATGGTGGCCGAGGAGCACATCACCTGCTTCGGCTGGGCCAGCACGCAGGACCTCGACGACATCGTCGCGCTGACGCTGCGGGTGAACGACTTCCTCACCGGCCTGCTGCTCGGCGTCGGCATCACCCTGGTCGACTTCAAGCTGGAATTCGGCCGGCTGTGGGAAAACGACGAGATGCGCATCGTCCTCGCGGACGAGATCTCGCCGGACAATTGCCGCCTGTGGGATTCCAAGACCGGCGAGAAGATGGACAAGGACCGCTTCCGCCGTGACCTCGGCAAGGTCGAGGAAGGCTACCAGGAAGTCGCCCGCCGCCTCGGCATCCTGCCCGAGGCCGGCCCGCGCGACATGTCCGGGCCTGAGGTCATGCAATGACATCCGGTCGTCGGAGTGCGCAGCGGAACGCGAGCAGCGGAAACGTGAATCGGATGTCCCAGCCATGAAGGCGCGCGTCTACGTGATGCCGAAGGCCGGCGTGCTCGATCCGCAGGGCAAGGCCATCGGCCACGCGCTGGAAGGGCTCGGCTTCGGCGGCGTGAAGGATGTGCGCGCCGGCAAGGTCATCGAGCTCGACCTGGCCGAGACCGATCCGGCCAAGGCGAAGACGGTCGCCGAGGAGATGGCGCGCAAGCTGCTCGCCAACACGGTGATCGAATCCTTCAGGGTCGAGATCGCCTGACATGATCCGCCTCAGCCTCTTCGCGATGGTGGCGCTGACCATCCTCATCGCGATGGGGCTGCGCTGGCGGGAGGAACGCTTCGCCGCCCAGCGGCAGGCGGCGCGGGGAAACATCGTCGCCCGCGGCAAGCGCACGGTGAACCGCTGGGTCACGGCGGCGGCGCTCGCCGTCGCGACCACCATGATCGTGCTCGGCGGCCTGCACTGGCTGCGCATTTCCATCGGCTGAGGCGAGGCATCCCATGAAGGCCGCCATCATCACCTTCCCCGGCACCAACCGCGAACGCGACATGCGCCTCGCGCTGAAGCGCGCGACCGGCAGCGACCCGCAGATGCTGTTCCACCGGGACGAGTTGCCGAAGGGCCTCGACCTGGTCGTGCTGCCGGGCGGCTTCTCCTATGGCGACTACCTGCGCTGCGGCGCGATGGCGGCGCAGTCGCCGATCATGCGCGAGGTGAAGGAATTCGCGGAGAAGGGCGGCCACGTCCTCGGCGTCTGCAACGGCTTCCAGATCCTGATCGAAACCGGGTTGCTGCCGGGCGGGCTGCTGCGCAACGCCTCCCTGCGCTTCCTGTCGATGGACTGCCACATGCGCGTCGAGCGCGCCGGCACGGCCTTCACCTCACGCTGGCAGAAGGGCGCGGTGTTCCGGTCGCCGATGGCGCATGGCGACGGCAACTACTTCGCCGACGACGCGACGCTCGACCGGCTCGAAGGCGAGGGCCTCGTCGCCTTCCGCTACACCAACGAGAATGGCGAGGTCACCGAGGCCGCCAACCGCAATGGCAGCGTGCGCAACATCGCCGGCATCTTCTCGCCCAACCTGCGTGTCTGCGGGCTGATGCCGCATCCGGAAGACCTCGTGGACCCGCTGATGGGCGGCACGGATGGGCTGCCGATGTTCGAAAGCCTGGCGGAGAGCCTCGTCTCCGCCTGACGTCAGGCCCGCAGGGCGCTGCCGGCGGCCTTCCTGACACATCCTAATTCTGTGGATGTCAGAGGGGCTTTGCCCCTCCGACACCTCCCCAGCAAAGGCCGAAA
>JAYSDS010000278.1:0-3786 GCA_041914265.1 Roseomonas sp. | reverse complement strand
GCTTCGATCTTCTCTTCGAGCCGGTCAGGATCGGGCCGAAGACGGCGCGGAACCGCTTCTTCCAGGTCCCCCATGCCTCGGGCATGACCAATGCCGCCCCCCATGTGCGCGCCGCCTTCCGCGCGACGAAGGCCGAGGGCGGCTGGGCGGTGGTCTCCACCGGCGCCTGTTCGGTGCACCCCTCGTCGGACGACAGCCCGTTTCCCTGCGCGACGCTCTGGGACGAGGCCGACGTGCGCGCGCATGCGGTGATGACCGAGGCGGTGCATGCCGAGGGCGCGCTGGCCGCGATCGAGCTGTGGCACGGCGGCGCGGCGGCGGTGAACCGGACCACGCGCCATCCGCCGCTGTCGCCCTCGGGCGTGCCGTGGATGGCCACGCATGTGGGCTTCATGTCCTCGGCGCGGCCGAAGGTGATGGACGGGGCCGATATCCGCGACCTGATCCGCTGGCACGCCGAGGCCGCGGTCAGGGCCGAACGGGCGGGCTTCGACATCCTCTATGTCTATGCCGGGATGGGCTATCTGCCCTACCAGTTCCTCATGTCCGACTACAACCACCGCACCGACGCCTATGGCGGACCGATGCGCAACCGCGTGCGGCTGGTCGAGGAGCTGATCGACGCAGTGCGCGAGGCGACGCGCGGGCGCACGGCGGTGGCGCTCAGGATCTCGCTCCAGGAACTGCGCGCCCGGCCGTCGGAGTCCGCGCCCTCGGAAGCGCACGAGGTGATCGGATACCTGAAGGACGCGCCCGATCTCTTTGATGTCAAAATGGATTATTCCGCCACGGACTGTGCCGCGAGCCGCTACACGCCCGAAGGCAGCCACGAGCCGGTGGTGGATTTCGTCAAGACCCTGACCGACCGGCCCGTGGTCGGCGTCGGCCGCTTCACCTCGCCGGACACGATGGTGTCGATGATCCGGCGCGGGGTGCTCGACCTCATCGGCGGCGCGCGGCCGTCGATCGCCGATCCGTTCCTGCCGCGGAAGATCGAGGAGGGGCGCGTCGAGGACATCCGCGAATGTATCGGCTGCAACCTGTGCATCTCGAGCTGGCACGACGGCACCTGGGTGCGCTGCACCCAGAACCCGACGGCGGGCGAGGAATGGCGGCGCGGCTGGCACCCCGAGCGGGTGGCCCGCGATGGCCGCGGGCGCGTTCTGGTGGTCGGCGGCGGCCCGGCGGGGCTCGAGGCGGCGCTGACGCTCGGCCGGCGCGGCTTCGAGGTGGCGCTCGCCGACCGCGCGCGGGCGTTCGGCGGCAGGCTGGCGTGGGAATCCTCGCTGCCGGGGCTGAACCAGTGGCACCGGGTGGTGGACTACCGCCTCGGCCAGCTTGCGCGGATGCCCAATGTCGCGCTTTTCCCCGAAAGCGACCTTGCGCCCGAAGACGTGGCGGAGTTCGGCGGCGACCATGTGGTGATCGCCACCGGGGCGCGCTGGCTCGCCCGGCTTTGCGGCGCCAACGAACTGCCGGCGGGGCCTCTGGAGGCGCCGCGCGTCTACACCCCCGACGATCTGGCGGCGGGGGCGCTGCCGGAAGGCCCGGTCGCTGTCTTCGACTATGACAACTACTACCTCGGCTCGGCGATCGCCGAGCACCTGGCGGGCCGGGGCAGGGCGGTGAGCTACATCACCACCGCAGGCGCCGCCGCTGCCTGGGGCTTCATGACCAACGAGCAGCCGCTGGTGCACCAGTCCTTCGCGCGGCGCGGCATCGCGCTTCGCACCCTTCAGATCGTCACCGGCTTCGACGGCGAAACCCTGCGCCTGGCGCAGATCTTCAGCGGCGAGGAAACCCGGATCGGCGCCCGCTCGCTCGTCATCGTCGGCTACCGCGCGCCCGGGAGCACGCTTCACGATGCGCTCGCGCCCGCCGCGCGCCCCGGCAGCCTGCATCTGACCGGCGATGCCCGTGCCCCCGGCGCCGTGGTCCACGCCGTCTACCAGGGCCACCGGACCGCCCGCGAGCTTGGCCTGGCCGAGGCCGAGATCGTCCTGCGCCGCGACGCGCCTTTCGCGCCGCGCGACGTGCCGTTGCCGGAGGTCGCCGAATGACCGGTCGCGCGGCACGCAGGCGCCCCCACCACCGTGCCGCGCCCGGCGTCCCGCAGCGCCCCTTCGGCCAGGTCGAGCGCCGCACGGCCCCCCTGCGGCTGCTTTCGGACGATCAGGTGGCGGCGATCCACGAGGCGGCGCTGACGGTGCTGTCGGATCAGGGGATGCGCATGCTCCATCCGCCGGCGCGTGGGCTCTTCGCCGCTGCCGGCGCGCGGGTGGTGGCCGAGACCGTCCGGCTCGACCCCGCGATGGTGGCGGAAAGGCTGGCCACGGTGCCCGCCGCCTTCACGCTCGCGGCCCGCAATCCCGCGCGCGACCTGCGCCTGGGCGGCGGCCACTGCGTCTATGCCTCGGTCGGCGGGCCGGCCTATGTCATGGACAACGACCGCGGCCGCCGCGACGGCAGCTTCGCCGAGATGTGCGATTTCCTGCGGCTGGTGCAGGCGCTGAACGTGATCCACCAGGAAGGCGGCGGCCCGTTCGAGCCGATGGACCTGCCGGCGCACACCCGCCACCTCGACATCTATCACGCCCAGATCCGCCACCTCGACAAGAGCTGGCAGACCCAGACGCTGGGTCGGGCGCGGACGATGGACGGGATCGAGATGGCGGCGATCATGCTGGGCACCACGACCGAGGGTCTGGCCGGTCGCCCGGTGCTTCTCGGCATCATCAACACCAATTCGCCCCTGCAACTCGACATCCCGATGGCCGAGGGGCTGATCGCACTGGCCGAACACGGGCAGGTCAATGTCGTCACCCCCTTCACGCTCGCCGGGGCGATGGCGCCGGTGACGCTTGCCGGTGCGCTCGTGCTTCAGCATGCCGAGGCACTGGCGGGGATCGTGCTGACCCAGATCGTGCGGCCCGGCGTGCCGGTGATGTATGGCGGCTTCACCTCGAACGTCGACATGCGCTCGGGCGCGCCGGCCTTCGGCACGCCGGAATATGCCAAGGCGGCGCAGGCCTCGGGGCAGCTTGCCCGCCACATCGGCGTGCCGTTCCGGTCCTCCAACGTCACCGCCGCCAATGACGTCGATGCCCAGGCGGCCTACGAATCGCAGATGGCGCTCTGGGGGGCGCTGACCGGGGGCGCGCATCTTCTGGAACATGCCGCGGGCTGGCTCCACGGCGGTCTGACGGCGAGCTTCGAGAAGCTCGTCCTCGATGCCGAGATGCTCCAGATGATGGACGTCTGGATGGAGCCCGTCGCCACGGCGCCCGCCGACCTCGCGCTCGATGCGATCCGCGAGGCGGGGGCGGGGGGGCATTTCTTCGGCACCCGGCACACGATGGAGCGCTACGGCACCGCCTTCCACGCGCCGATGCTCTCGAACTGGGACAATCACCCGCAATGGCTTTCCCGCGGCGGGGTCGATGCGCGGACGCGGGCGAACACGGTCTGGAAGGACCTTCTGGCCGCGGCGGAGGACCCGCCGCTCGACCCCGCGATCGACGAGGCTCTTGGCGCCTACGTCGCGCGGCGGAAGGCCGAGGGTGGGGCACCGATGAACTGAAGGCACGGGCGGGGGAAGGATGCGGATACGGACGGACTATCCCTTCGGACTGACCGAGATCGAGAACATCTGGGTGCCGCTGCCCGACGGCGTGCGGCTGGCCGGGCGGCTGTGGCTGCCCGAGGGCGCAGGACCGGTGCCGGTGATCCTGGAATACCTTCCCTACCGCAAGCGCGACGGCACCCGCGCGCGCGACGAACGGATGC
>JAYSDS010000277.1:0-3819 GCA_041914265.1 Roseomonas sp. | reverse complement strand
TGGTCAGCCCGCGCATCTCGGTGCCGATCAGGAAGGCATCGACCCCGCCCGCCACGGCACAGAGATGGGCGTAGTGCAGGATCATCCGGCGCAGGCCCCAATCGCCTGCGGGGCCGGTCCAGCTGACGGTGTCGCCGGAGATCGCGAACTGCGCCGGGGCGGCCGCGCCGAAGAAGGCCGAGACCTGCGTCGCTGCGGCGGCGGTCTTGTCTGCGGTCCCGGTGTAGCCCGCGGCCGGGGAACAGGTGATCCGCCCACGCCACGGGAAACTTGGCTGGCCCGGCGTCGCGGCATTCGCGCTGTAGGGGTTCGGCAGCGTGTTGCCGGGTGGCGCGTCCATCAGCAGGAAGGGATAGAACGTCACCCGGAGCCCGCGCGCCTTCATCTCGCGGATCGCCTGCACCACAGCGAAATCCGCAGGCGTGCCGCCATAGACCGGACGATCCTCGGCATCGCGGCTGACCAGATGCGCATTCGCCCGTGCCACGCCGTTGACCGTCCACACCTTCGGGCTGGTGACCTTGGTCGAAACCTCCACGCCGGGCTTGATCGTGCAATTGCCCGCGCGCAGATCATTGCCGAACCAGGCGACGACCAGGCTGACGCTCTCGACGGCAGGGGCCATGGCCTGCAGCCGATCGAGGGCCACGACGATATCAACCTCGTCGGGCAGCGCGTTCAGGTTCTCGGCCGAGGTGGTGCCGCCGGTCGTCTGGCCGAACACCGTGGTCGTGGCCCCGACTGTCTTGCGGACAGCCTCCGTGGCATAGGTGAACTCCCCCGAGGCCGGGATCATGGTCACCGCCTTGACCAGACCCTCGGCCGTGTCCGGGTCGGCCAGCGGCCGGAACACCTCGAAGGACAGTTGCGGCAGGCGGTTGCCGTAGGTCGAGAGCGCCAGTTCCTCGAAGACGACATAGGCGGTGCCGCGATAGGCGGGCGTGTTGGCTGCGCCCATCTTCCCCGCAATGAACGGGTCCGCGGTCTGCGCCTCGTCGCCGGGATACCAGCGCCAGGTGACGCCGGAGAGGTCCATCGGCTTGCCGTCGGCCCAGATGCGGCCGATGCCGGTGATCGGGCCCTCGCAGAGCGCCACGGCGAAGCAGGCGTAGTACAGATACTCGGTCGTCTTGACCTTGCCGCCCCCGCCGCCCTTGCCGCCGCCCTGCGTCGTGGTCTTCGTCTCCTCGCGGAAATCGGTCGCCCAGATGATGTTGCCGCCGATGCGCATGCGGCCGTAGAGGCGTGGGATGATCGCGCCTTCCGTGGCCGAGGTGATGCGCAGGCTGTCGAGGCGCTGGCCCTCGATCTTCTGGGCCGGGGCCAGCGAGGACACGATCCAGCTGTCGACCACCGATCCGATGGTGGAGCCGATGAAACCACCGATGGCGGCGCCAGAAAAGCCGAGGATCGCGCCGCCAAAGGCCCCGCCGATGGCGGAGCCGACAGCGCCGAGGACAAGCGTGGCCATCTGCAAATCTCGAGATTGTAGGGGTCAACGTGCGGGAAACAGGAAGGCGAAGGCGATGCGGCGGCGCCACGCGGGGGTCAGCAGTTCCTCGATGACGCCGAGCCGCTCGTAAGCGTGCAAAAAGGTGTCGGGGCCGGTGAGGATGCCCACATGCTTGGCGATGGCGCGGGGCATCATCCGGAACAGGATCAGCGCGCCGGGTGGCGCGTCGGCCGATACGATTTCCGGCATCACCGCCCGCGCCCCATCGGCCAACACCTCGCGCGGCCCGGTCTCGCCCCAATCGCGGCTATAGGGCGGGATCGGAAATGGCTCCGGCCCGACCACCTCGCGCCAGACACCGCGCGCGAGGCCGAGGCAATCGCAGCCGACCCCGCGCAGGCTGGCCTGGTCGTGATAGGGCGTGCCGAGCCAGGAGCGGGCGACTGCGATGACGTGGGCGGGATCGGCAGCTGTCACAGCACTGCTCCCTCGTGACCGCCATCCTTCGTCGCGTATCGCAGCACAGCATCCTGCCCGGGGATGTGCGGGAAGCCCCGGAAGTTGGCGACATTGGCGAACTTCGTCCCGCAGGTCGCGATCCGCTTGTCGCAGCCCGCCCGGACCACGAAGGCATCCGTCGCCGTGATCGGACGCACCGGGGCTTCCAGCAGGGTCAGGATCGCCACCCCGTCGACGAGGTCGTGCGACAACACTTCAACCCGCCGCCCGGCGTTCGTCCCGGTCGACCATTCGACAAGGCCGAAGGCAAACCAGCCCGCCGCGAAACTGCCGAGGCCGGAGGCTGTAAAGGCACGGTCGCGCAGCACATCGATGATCGCGCCGCTGCCCTTGAAAGCCGCGGCCTCAAGGTTGACGCCACAGCGCGCATCGCCCAGCGCGGCGTCGCAGCTCGCCTGAAACGTCCGCCCGACCGTCTGGCCGAGGACATGGGCGAGGCTGCGCACCTCCGCCACGAAGGCGAGCCGGCCGCGCCGGATCTGGCCGATGGCCCCGCGGCGCAGAAGCACGCGTTGCGCCGGGCTCGCCCAGTTCACCCGCCAGACCTCGACCGCCGCATTGTCCCACCGGCCGTCGAGGATATCGGTCTCGGTGATCCGGTCGGAGGACAGCACGCCTTGAGCATCCTGTGCATCGACGGACAGGTCCGACCCCGAGCGCACCTCGGAAGCGGTCAGCCCGCTTTCCGGTTCGAATTCGGTGCCGTCGAAGGTGAGGGTCCGGTCGTGGTCGGTGAAACCGAAGGTCACGCCGTCGGCCCGGGTGATGCGCCAGCACCAGGCGAGGGTCGTGGTGCCTTCGTCGAGATGGGCCTGCAAAGCGGGGTTCAGGGACTTCATGTGCGGATTTCCACGAGAGGGATCGAGGTGATCGACCCGAGACGTTCGAGATCGAGGGTGACGTCGAGGGCGTCTGTGTCGAAGCGGACGGGGACGTCGAATTCGAAGCCTGCGGTGATGGCCACGCCCAAGGCCGGGGCGGTGGTGAAGGTAATGAGGCCGGTTGAGGTGGAAACCGACCAGCCGGAGGCTTGCGGCGTACCATTCAGGGCGATGGTGACGGTCCCGGCGACTGGCTTGGTGATCGCCCGCGTCCAGGACTGCGCGCCGGAGCTGTAGCGCTTGGTGAGCTGGAACAGGGTGGCCGCACCGTTCCCGGTGCCGATGGGTTGATCGGTCGGCCCCGGCGCCAGCGACGGCAGGCAGGATTTGAAGTCAGCCCAATCTTTGAAGCGGAAGCCGTAGAGGCGACCGTTCCTCGCTTCGAAGAACGCGACCACCGCCGCCAGATCGTCGGCGCGGCGGATGCCGTAGGCGACATCATAGCGGCGGCGACTGTTGGCCCAGCTGGCGTTCCGCTCCTCGGCACCGCTCGCCAGTTCGACGATCTGCGTGCGGCGTTCGGGGCCGCCGCGCGCGCCCCGGCTGATGTTGTCCGGAAACCTGACCTCGTGAAACGCCATCACATCCCCCTCCGGCCCAGCGAAACGGCGCGGGCGATGTCGCTGGCCACCTGCGTGCGCGATTGGCGGAAGCTCTCGGCGTCACGGGCGTTGATCGTGACGTTGACTGTGGAAGCGCCCGCTTGGCCGTAACCGGCCGCCTCGCGCCGGGAGAGGACCCGCTCGCCCCGCTGCAGGATCGCGGGCACCTCGTCGGGGCGCAGCCCGGCCCAGCCCCCGTTGTGCATGCGCGGGGCACCCGCAAAGGCCAGCGCCGGGACCGTGCGGCCGGGGCCAGGGGCGCCGACCACGCCACCCGCGTGCAGGATGTTCGCGAAGATGCCGCCTGCTCCGCCCAGCGCTCCGGAAAGAGCGTTCGCAATCGGGCCGAGGATGAAGCGGCGGG
>JAYSDS010000276.1:0-3890 GCA_041914265.1 Roseomonas sp. | reverse complement strand
CCGGTCGGGGTTCAGGATGTCGCCGGTGTAGCAGATCGCCGCCTCGCAGACCTTGCCCTCCGCGATCACCGCGTCCATCGCCACGCGCATGTTCTCGACCCAGTTGAGGCTGTCGAAGACGCGGAAGACGTCGATCCCGGTCGCCGCCGCCTGGCGGACGAACTCTCGCACCACGTTGTCGGGGTAGTTGGTATAGCCCACCCCGTTCGAGCCGCGGAGCAGCATCTGCGTCATCAGGTTGGGCATCGCGGCCCGCAGGTCGCGGAGCCGCTGCCAGGGGCATTCCTGCAGGAACCGGTAGGCCACGTCGAAGGTGGCGCCCCCCCAGCATTCGACGCTGAAAAGCCCGGCCAGGTTCGCCGCATAGGCCGGCGCCACCTTGATCATGTCGAGCGAGCGCATCCGCGTGGCCAGAAGGCTCTGGTGGCCGTCGCGCATCGTCGTGTCGGTGATCAGGAGCCGCGTCTGCGATCCCATCCAGTCGGCCACCGCCTGCGGGCCCTTCTCCTCCAGCAGGTTCCGCGTGCCCTTCGCGGGCGCGGCGCGGAGCGCGGGCGGCTTCGGCGCCCTCGCCTCGGCCGGGGGCTTCGGCCGGCCCGCCGTCTCCGGATGGCCGTTGACGGTGATGTCGGCGATGTAGGTGAGGATTTTCGTCGCCCGGTCGCGGCGCTTGCGGAACTGGAAGAGGCCCGGCGTCGTGTCGATGAACTTCGTCGTGTATTCGTTCGAGAGGAACGTCGGGTGCTTCAGGAGATTGATGACGAAGTCGATGTTGGTGGAGACGCCGCGGATGCGGAACTCCCTCAGCGCCCGGTCCATCCGCGCGATCGCCTGCGCGGGCGTCGGCGCCCAGGCGGTGACCTTGACCAGAAGCGAATCGTAGTAGCGGGTGATCACGCCCCCCGCATAGGCGGTGCCGCCGTCGAGCCGTATGCCCATCCCGGTGGCCGAGCGGTAGGCGGTGATCCGGCCGTAGTCGGGGATGAAGTTGTTCTGCGGGTCCTCGGTGGTGACCCGGCACTGGAGCGCATGGCCGCGCAGCCGGATGTCCTCTTGGCCGGCGACGCCGGTCGCCTCGGCCAGCGTCTTGCCCTCGGCGATCTTGATCTGCGCCTGGACGATGTCGATGCCCGTGACCTCCTCGGTGACGGTGTGCTCGACCTGGACGCGGGGGTTGACCTCGATGAAGTAGAAGCGCTCTGACTCCATATCCATCAGGAACTCGACCGTTCCCGCGCATTCATAGCCGACATGGGCGCAGATGCGCCGGCCAAGCTCGCAAATCTCCGCCCGCTGCGCCTCGCTCAGATAGGGCGCCGGGGCGCGTTCGACGACCTTCTGGTTGCGGCGCTGCACGGTGCAGTCGCGTTCGTAGAGGTGGTAGATGCTGCCGTGCCGGTCGCCGAGGATCTGCACCTCGACATGGCGGGCGCGGAGAATCATCTTTTCCAGATAGCCCTCGCCGTTGCCGAAGGCGGCCTCGGCCTCGCGCCGCCCCTCGCGGACCTTCTCGACCAGTTCCTCCGGCCCGTTGATCGGCCGCATCCCCCGCCCGCCGCCGCCCCAGCTTGCCTTGAGCATCAGCGGATAGCCGATCTCGGCGGCTTCCTTCTTGATCGCCTCGAAATCCTCGCCCAGCACCCCGGTCGCCGGGATCACCGGCACCCCGGCGGCGATCGCCACCTGCCGGGCGCTGGCCTTGTCGCCAAGCGCGCGCATCGTCTCGGCCTTCGGGCCGATGAAGGTGATGCCGGCGGCGTCGCAGGCCTCGACGAAGTCGGGGTTCTCCGACAGAAGCCCGTAGCCCGGATGGATCGCGTCGGCGCCGCAGTCCTTCGCCACCCGGATGATCTCGGGGATCGAGAGATAGGCCGCGACGGGTCCCAGCCCCGCGCCGATCCGGTAGGCCTCGTCGGCCTTGAAGCGGTGGAGCGAAAGCTTGTCCTCCTCGGCGTAGACCGCGACCGTCCGCTTGCCGAGCTCGGTCGCCGCCCGCATCACGCGGATGGCGATCTCACCCCGGTTGGCGACAAGGATCTTCCTGAATTCGGTCATCGGTCCCTCCCCGGTGGCGCGGCGCGCAGAATAGGTATGCTGCGGCGCGGCGCAAGTCCCCAAACGGCCGATCTGTCAGGACTCGGTAACGTTTCGTTCTCCATATGCCCCGCGCGCCGGCGATCTGACGCGCAAGCGAAGCAATTGTGCCGAAAGCGACGTTCAGCGGGCCAGCAGGCAGCCCGCGAGGTCGCCCAGACGCCGGGCGCCGATCTGGCCCATGTTGGCGGCCATGTCCTTGGCCAGCAGGTCTGCAAGATGCGCCGGCCCCGCCGGCCCCAGTGCACCGAGCGCATAGTGCCAGGCGCGGCCGAGCATGACGAAATCCGCGCCGAGCGCGATGGCGCGGCAGATGTCGAGCCCGCCTTCGATGCCGCTGTCGAAGATCACCGGAAGCGTGGTGGCGGCGCGGACGGCGGGCAGCGCCTCGATCGTGGCGGGGGCGGCGTCGAACTGCCGCCCGGCATGGTTCGACACCCAGATCGCATCCGCGCCCTCGTCCTGAAGCCGCGCGGCATCATCGGCGCGCAGCACCCCCTTGACGATCAGGGGCCCGTTCCAGGCATCGCGCAGCGCCTTGAGATAGTCCCAGTCGGGCGAGGTGCGCAGCAGGTAGCCGATATGCGCGGTCGACGACAGGCTCACCTTGTTTTCGGCGTAGCCGTCCATCAGCCGCATCCGCGGCATCCCCATCCGCAGCGTCCCCAGCGCCCAGGCCGGCCGCCGCAGCACCTGCGACAGAAGCCGGGGCGTGAGCCGGGGCGGCTGGGTCAGGCCGGACCGGGTCTGCCGCTCCCTCCGGCTGGCTACCGGCACGTCGACGGTGAGGACCAGCGCGGTAAACCCGGCATCCCGGGCGCGCCTGAGCATGTCGCGCCGGATCTCCGGGTCGCGCGGCGGATACATCTGGAACCAGCCGTGCGGCCCGAGAACCGGGGCCACGAACTCCGGCGTCTGGCTGGCGACAGTGGACATCGCGTAAGGCAGCCCCGCCTTCGCCGCCGCCGCCGCCAGAAGACGCTCGGCATCCGGCCAGACCAGCCCCGACATGCCGACCGGCGAAATGCCGAAGGGCAGGGGGAACGACTGGCCGAAGAGGGTGGTGGAAAGGTCCGGCGTGAACTCGCCATGCAGGATCGAGGGCCGGAACAGCACCGCGTCGAGCTTCGCACGGTTGCGTCTGAGCGTCGCCTCCGTCCCGGTGGCGCTGTCGAGATATTCCCAGACGAAATGCGGGATGCGCGCCCGCGCGCGGGCCTTCAGGTCGGCGATCGCCGGGTAACGCTGATGCAGGTCCATGCGCGCGTTTTCGGCGGGTCCTGTGCGATTGTCCAGCAGATGAGCCGGAACAGAGTGTGAACTCGTCTTTGATTTCCCGCGCGATGCGTCTAGATTGCCACCCATGACCCGCTTTGACGACACCGACGCCTTCGAGGGCGCCTCGCTTTCCGCCCGCGCAATGCCGGCCCGGGCCATGCCCTACCTGCAAGGGCTGAACCCCGCGCAGCGCGAGGCGGTCGAGACGCTGGAAGGGCCGGTGCTGATGCTTGCGGGCGCGGGCACCGGCAAGACGCGCGCGCTGACGGCGCGGATCGCGCACCTGCTGGCGCGCGGCCTGGCGCGGCCGAACGAGGTTCTGGCGGTGACCTTCACCAACAAGGCCGCGCGCGAGATGAAGGAACGCGTCGGCCGGCTGATGGGGCAGGCGGTGGAAGGGATGCCCTGGATGGGCACGTTCCATTCGATCAGCGTCAAGATCATGCGCCGCCACGCCGAGCTTGCCGGGCTGAAGTCGAACTTCACCATCCTCGACACCGACGACCAGATCCGGCTCC
>JAYSDS010000275.1:0-3972 GCA_041914265.1 Roseomonas sp. | reverse complement strand
TCGGCCTTTGCTGGGGAGGTGTCGGAGGGGCAAAGCCCCTCTGACATCCACAGCGAAGGTAGCTGGGCAATCAGGAAGGCCCTTCGGCCTTTGGCCTGGTGGCTTTGGGGGGGGCTGCGCGCGCCCAACTGCGACAGCGGCAGTAACCAATCCGGGAGGGAGCGCAGCCGCTACGCCCCCCCCGAGAACGGCTCGGAAACATTTCACCCCGTGCGGGCGGTACTCGCGCCGTGTGATCGGCATCCATCGCGTGGGAGCAGGCCGGCCGTTACGGACGGCGGCAGGGCGCGCCCTTCCTGGTGCGCTCGCTCTCTCCGTGGGATGCCGTCGTGATCACCGCTTTTTCGACCCAACTGCATCGCTGGATTGCCCTGTTCTTCGCCCTGCCCCTGGGGCTGATCATCCTCTCGGGCCTGGTGCTGTCGGCGGAACCGCTGCTGCGGGCGGCCACGCCCGAGGGCCTGGTTACCGAGGCCCGGCTGCGCGCGGCGATCGAGCGGGTCGGCCCCCTGGCGGCGCCATGGGACATGACCATCCGCGGCTATGACGGCACGGTGAGCTTCGGGGATCGGATCGTCATCGACCTCATCAGTGGCGAGCCAGTGGCGAAGAGCACGACCGCGCGCATTCTCGATGGGGCGCGGTTGCTGCACACGACCTTGCTGTTCGACCTGGGCTGGCTGGTCGGGCTGAGCAGCGGCGCATTGGTCGCGGTGCTGCTGATGGGCCTGCTCACCGGGCGGCCCTGGGCGCGGCCGCATCGCGCGCATCGCCGGCTGGGCTGGGTGCTGCTGCCGCTGCTGCTCGCGCCGCCGCTCACGGGGCTGGCCCTGTCCCACGGGATCGGGCGGCCGGCGCGGCCACCCTACATGCCTGGGCCGGTCATGCCGCATGCGGACAACCTCGCGCGGGTCGCCGCGGCGCATGACCTGCGCCGGGTGGAAGCGATCCGCGAGGATTGGGGCGCGTCGCTGGTCGATCTGCGTGACGGCGATGGCCGGCTCGTCCGTTACCGCATCGGCCCCGCCGGGCAGCAACGCTTCCCGTCGAACTGGCCGCGCCTGCTGCATGAAGGTCGCTGGGGCGGCGGGATCGGGGCCGTCGCCAACCTTGTCGCCGCGTTGGCGCTATCGGGGCTGCTCGCCGGAGGGCTCGCGATCACCGCGCGGCTCGCGCCCCGGCGCTGGCATGACGCCGCGCAGGCCCGCCGTCAGGCGGTGGAGGACGCACTCAGGGATCGGCACCTGTAGGGCCGGGCAGCTTGATGCCCGTCAGCGCCTGCCAGACGCGGATGACGAAGCCATCATCCTTGCTGCCCTGCCCCAGGGCCCGCGCCGCGGTGAAGAGCTGCTGCGCCTGGGACGCCAGCGGCACGGGGAAGTCCAGCCCCCGCGCCATGTCGGTGACCAGGCCGAGATCCTTCACGAAGATGTCCACCGCGCTGCGCGGCGCGTCGTCGCCGGTCAGCACGCGGGCCATGCGGTTCTCGAACATCCAGGAATTGCCGGCGGCGCTCGTCACCACGTCATAGAGCTGCTGCGGGTCGGCGCCGGCGCGGATGCCGAGGGCCATGGCTTCCGCCGCGACGGCGATGTGCACGCCGGCGAGCAACTGGTGCACGACCTTCACCGTGGCGCCGATCCCCGGTTCCTCACCGAGGGTCCACACCTTGGACGCGATGGCGCCGAGCACCGGCTCGGCCGCGCCGAAGGCGGCGGCGTTGCCGGACGCCATGACGGTCATCTCCCCCGCCCGTGCCTTGACCGCTCCGCCCGAGACCGGGGCGTCGAGGAAGAGGAACTGCCGTTCCGCCGCCTTCGCCGCCAGCGCGCGCGCCGCATCCGGCCCCATGGTGGCGGAGCTGACGATCACCGCGCCCGGGGCCAGGCGCGGCAGCGCGCCATCCGCGCCGTACAGCGCGGCTTCCGTCTGCGCGGCATTGACCACCAGCACGACGAGCGCTTCCGTCCCCGGAGGCAGGTCGGAGGCCTTGGCCGCGACGGCGCCGCCGGCGGCGGCGAATTCCGCCCGGGCCGACTCCCGCATGTCGCAGCCCGTCACCGCATGCCCGGCGCGCAACAGGCTCAGCGCGGCGCCCATGCCCATGCTGCCCAGACCGATGACGCCGACCTTCATGGCGATTCCCCCCCGCGATGTGCCGCGCAGGCTGGCCGCGCGGTGCCGGCCGGTCAACGCGTGATCGCCACCACGGCCTGGACCACCGCCGCGACGGCCGCGAGGATCAGCGCGATGCGCCCGAGCACGTGCGGTGGCGGCATGGGCAGCCTAGGGTCGGTGCCGCGATCGCCGGCCCTGCCGGGCGATCAGCGCGCGCAGCAGGTCCTTGATCGCCGCGGCATCCGGATGGCGCGCGAGCACTTCCGCTTCGTGGGCCCGGGCGGCGGCGAGCAGGTCGTTGAGCAACGCTTCGCCCTTCGGCGACAGATGGACGCGCACCAGGCGCCGGTCGCGCGCATCCTGCTGGCGCGTCACCAGCCCGTCGCGTTCCATCCGGTCGAGCACCTTGGTCATCGTCGGTTGTTGCAACAGGCACGCTTCCGCGAGCATGGTCACGGTTTCCGGCCCGCCCGACAGCGTGGCGAGAACGCGCCACACCGGGACCGAGATGCCGCGGGCGCGCAGCCGATCGTGGAATTCCGCCGAGACGACGTGCGAGGCGCGCGCGAGCAGAGAAAGCAGGTAATCGTCCACGAAGCGTGGCGTTGTGTTTTGTTCTTGCATGGCTGACGATCCGAACCGGGCACGGAAAGATTAGACGGCCTCAGGGGTCGGTGTCTTCCATTCTGTGTCAATTTTCGGCCGATCGATGAAATTCAACCTCGCGTATAGAAACATGGTGCAGTGCAACTATTCAGTGCCATGGCGTTGGTCGTACGCCAAAGTATGGAGCAGGGCCATTTCATGCACGTCCTGCGGGATATCGGCCCGGCGAGCACCGTCCAGCAGGAAACCCAGTATGTGTTCGGCCTCGGTCCGGTTGCCGGCTTCGATGTCCCGCAGCATCGAGGTCGCGTAGGTGCTGGCCGGGTCGGCGAAGAGGGCGCGGTACTCGGCCATGAAAGCATCCCGCATCGGAAAGCCGTGGGCGGCGGCGATGGCGGCGTTGCGCTCCAGCACGCGATGCAGGAACGGGGTGCCGCCGGCGCGCACGATCTGCCCGACATTCGCCCGCATCAGCACCGTGCCGATGGCACTGGTGCCGAGATGGACCAGCTTTTCCCACATCCGCGCCATGACGTCGGGCACGGCCTGGGCGACGACGCCACGGCAGGGCGCGAAGGCGGCCTCGATCGCGCGAACGCGGTCGGATAGTCCGCCCTCGCGCTCCCCGAAGGTGATCCAGCGCCAGTCATTCAGCTGCCGCACCATGCCATCCGCGGCCAGCGTCGCCTGGATCTTGGCCAGCCCGCCCAGCACCCGGCCAGGCCCGAAGGCAGCGGCCAGGCGGTCGAGATGCGACAACCCATTCAGCACCGGCAGGATGGCGGTGCGGTCATCCACCGCCGGGCCGATCGCGGCGATGGCGTCCTCGAGGTCGTAGGCCTTGCAGGACAGCAGCACGACATCCCAGCCAGGGGCGAGCGCATCCGCCGTGACCGTGGTGACCGGGCCGCGCCAGGCGCCGAAAGGGCTTTCGATCCGCAGGCCATCGCGCGCAAGCGCGGCCTGGCGCGCGGGGCGGACGAGAAAGGCGACCTCCGCCGTGCCGGCCTCAGCCAGGCGACCGCCGAAATAGCCGCCCAGGGCACCAGCTCCGAGCACCAGGATACGCATCGTCGTCTCCCCCTTTGGCCGGCCAGCCTAGGTGGGCGGGGTGGGCCAGGCCAGGGGTGGGTGCGAGGGGAGGCGGCAGGGGGGGGGGGGGGGGGGGGGGGGGGGGCCGCCCCCCCCCCCCCCCCCCCCCCCACCGCCCCCCCCACCCCCCCCCCATCGAAAGAAGAGGGGCCGCGC
>JAYSDS010000274.1:0-3991 GCA_041914265.1 Roseomonas sp. | reverse complement strand
GACAGAATGGTGCCGAAATCCGCTCTTGCGCCCGAAGCGCGCTCCGAGGGTTCGGCGTGGGCGTGGTGCCCGGCACCAGGTCCCGGCGGGGTGGTCCGGAGGGGCGGCGCCCCTCCGGTTACGAACCAGCCAAGCCGTTGACGGGACAAGCCCTGAAGGGACGACACCCTTCTCGCAGGCCATCCCGCCCGGTTGCCCCCTCGGAACGCAAGCGGCTACAACCGCTTCGTGCCCGAGTCGCCGTTGATCGCCCCCTCGCTGCTGGCCGCCGACTTCGCCCGACTGGGCGAGGAGGTGGAGGCCGTCGCCGCTGCCGGCGCCGACTGGCTGCATCTCGACATCATGGATGGGCATTTCGTGCCCAACATCTCCTTCGGCCCGGTCGTGGTGAAGGCGCTACGCAAGCGGACCGCCATTCCCTTCGACGTGCATCTGATGATCGCACCGGCCGACCCGTACCTCGCGGCCTTCGCGGAGGCCGGGGCCGACCTGATCTCGCTGCATCCCGAAGCGGGCCCGCATCTGCATCGTTCGCTGCAGACCATCCGCGCCCTGGGCAAGAAGGCGGGCGTGGTGCTGAACCCGGCGACGCCGGTCGATGCCGTGGCCCACGTTCTGGACCTGACCGACCTGATCCTGGTGATGTCGGTGAATCCGGGCTTCGGGGGGCAGTCCTTCATCGAGAGCCAGCTCGCGAAGATCGCGACGCTGCGCCAGATGATCGATGCCTCCGGCCGGTCGATCCACCTCCAGGTCGATGGCGGCGTCACGGCGAAGACCGCGCCCGCCTGCGTCGCGGCGGGGGCCGACTGCCTGGTCGCCGGCACCGCCGTCTTCGGCCAGTCCGATTATGCCGCCGCCATCGCGGCGATCCGCGGACCACACGCATGATCGGCATCGTGCGCGGGTTCCGCCAAAGGATCTCGCGGCTGAAGCCGGTCCGCGTGCCGGAGGCGCCGGCACGATCCTTCCGCGACCTGTGGCCCGGCGAACCCGCGCGCGGCGCCCGCCTGCTGCGCGGCGAGTTCGAGACCCTTGGCACCGCCCGCCCGCTGCGCATCGGCCTGCCGGGCACCGAGGGCTGGGATACCATGTCGGGCACCGCCCCCTGGCGCGCGGCGGCGCATGGCTTCGCCTGGATGCGGGACCTGCGCGCCCTCGGCACCGATGCGGCGCGCCTGCATGCCCGCGCGCTGACCGATGACTGGCTGGTGCGCGGCGCCGACGAGCCCGTGGCCGATGCGCCGGAGGTGATCGGCGCCCGGCTGTCCGCCTGGCTCGGCCATTGGGATTTCTTCGCCGCGACGGCCGAGGACGCCTTCCGCCGCGCCATCATGACGCGCATGGCCCAGGATGCGCGCGACCTGTCCGCCGCCCTGCCGGGCGAGGCCGAGCACCGCGGTGCCCTGGTCGCGCTGAAGGGCGCGATGGCCGCGGCGATCGCCTTGCAGGAGGACGCCTACCTCCAGCGCGCCGCCCGTTTCCTGCCGGCCGAGATCGAGCGCCAGTTCCACCCCGATGGCGGTCATGTGGAACGCTCCCCGGCGCAGCAATTGCTGGCGTTGCAGGACCTGATCGAGATCCGCAACCTGCTGCATGGCGCGGGGATGGAACCGCCGCCGCACCTGCCGGCGGTGCTCGACCGCGCCGCGCCGGCGCTGCGGCTGTTCCGCCATGGCGATGGCGGGCTCGCCCTGTTCAACGGCACGCGGGATGAGGGCTCGGCCCTGATCGACCTGGTGCTTACCCAGGGCCAGGCGCGCGGCCGCGCACCCCTCGACCTGCCCGAGACCGGCTTCCAGCGCCTCCAGGCCGGCCGGACGCTGATCATCGCCGATACCGGCGCGCCCCCTGCCCCACGGGCGTCGAGCGGCGGCGATGGTGGGCTGCCCGCCGGGGCGGATCGCTTCGCCCATGCCGGGACCCTGGCCTTCGAGATGTCGGTCGGGCGCGACCGGCTGATCGTGAATTGCGGCGCCGCCCCGGCCGCCGAGGAAGCCTGGCGCGATGCGCTGCGCTCCACCGCGGCGCATTCGACGCTGGTGCTGTCCGACACCAACTCCTCCGAACTCCGTTCCGAGGGCCTCGGCCGCCGCCCCGAGCAGGTGGAGACCGCCCGTCACGAAGCCTCCGGCGCGCAATGGCTGGAAGCGAGCCATGACGGCTGGCGCCGCGGCTTCGGCGCGGTGCATCGGCGGCGCCTGTATCTCGCGGAATCCGGGGACGACCTGCGCGGCGAGGATGTCGTCGAGATTCCCGGCGATGCGGTGATCCCGGCCTTCGCGGTGCGCTTCCACCTGCATCCTGGCGTCGCCGCCTCCCTGCTGCAGGATGAGAGCGCGGCCCTGTTGCGCCTGCCCTCCGGCATCGGGTGGAAGATCCGTGCCAAGGGCGCTCGCGTCGCCCTCGAGGACAGCGTCTATCTCGGCGGCGAAGCGCGCCGCGCCTCCCAGGTCGTGCTGATGGCCGAGGAGGGCGAGACCTCGATCCAATGGGCGATCACGCGCGTCTCGATGCCCGGCCCTGCCGCGCCGTCCCTCGAGTGAACCGCAAGGCCCTGGCCTGGGCGTCCTTCGACTGGGCGAACAGCGCTTTCCCGACGGTGGTCTCCACCTTCGTCATCGCCGCCTATTTCGCCCAGGGCGTCGCGCCGGACCCGGCCGTGGGCCAGGCACAATGGGGGTGGATGCAGACGCTCGCCGCCTTCGGCATCGCGGTGCTGTCGCCGCTGCTGGGGGCGATCGCCGATCGCGGGGGGCACCGGCGCACGCTGCTCGGTCTCTGCACGCTGGTGACGGCGGTCTTCACCGGCCTCGTCTGGTACGCCCAGCCCAACCCGTCCTGGACACTCTGGCTGCTGGTCTGCGTCGGCATCGCGACGCTGGCCTTCGAACTCGGCACGGTCTTCTACAATTCCATGCTGCCCGAGGTCGCCGAGCCGGCGCAGATGGGCCGCGTCTCGGGCCTCGCCTGGGGGCTGGGCTATGCGGGCGGGCTGGCATGCCTCGCCCTGTCGCTGGTGCTCTTCGTGCAGCCCAACCCGCCGCTGTTCGGGCTGGACCGCTCGACCTCGGAGCATGTGCGCGCGACGGCGCTGCTGGTCGCCGCCTGGACGGTGGTCTTCGGCTGGCCGGTGCTGCTCTTCGTGCCGGATCAAGCCGGCGCGCGCCTGCCGATGGGCCAGGCCGTGACGTCCTGCGTGGGCGAGACACAACGCCTGCTGCGCGGCCTGCCGGGGC
The DNA here is from genome assembly GCA_041914265.1 of Roseomonas sp. Lineage (GTDB taxonomy): Bacteria > Pseudomonadota > Alphaproteobacteria > Acetobacterales > Acetobacteraceae > Neoroseomonas. The sequence goes on along the minus strand of JAYSDS010000274.1, from coordinate 752 downwards.
GCCCGGACATGATGCGCTTCCTGATCGCGCGGCTGTTCTACACGGATGGGCTCAATACGCTCTTCGCCTTCGGCGCGATCTTCGCCGCCGGCGTGCACGGCATGGGGTTCGAGGAGATCCTGCTCTTCGGCATCGCGCTGAACGTCACGGCAGGGCTTGGCGCGGCCGGCTTCGGGCTGGTCGAGGACCGGCTCGGATCCAAGCGCACCGTGATGGTCGCACTGGTGGCGATGGTGTTCATCGGCGCCGCGCTGCTGCTGACGGAAAGCAAGGCGGCCTTCTGGGGCCTGGCCATGGTGCTCGGCATCTTCATGGGGCCGGCCCAGGCGGCATCCCGCACGCTGATGGCGCGCATGGCGCCGGAAGGCGAGATCAGCACGCATTTCGGGTTGTTCGCATTGTCGGGGCGGATCACCGGCTTCCTCGGGCCGGCGGCGCTCGCAGCCGTGACGACAGCGACGGAGAGCCAGCGCGCGGGCATGGCGACGGTGCTGGTGTTCATCGGCGTCGGGGCCGCGGTTCTGGCGACGGTGCGGCCGGTACGGGGGTGACGGGCGCATTTGGAGAGAGGCGGCGCGCTTCTCCAAGCTTTGTCCGGCCAAGGGCTTGCCGGATCACTCAACTCCCACAGCGGCGGTGATCGGATAGCCAGTAAGGTCCTTCGCGTTTCCTGATTGCCCGGCTGCTTCCGCTGTGGAAACGAGAGGGGCTTTGCCCCTCTCGAACTCTCCCCAGCAAAGGCCGAAGGGCCT
>JAYSDS010000273.1:0-4024 GCA_041914265.1 Roseomonas sp. | reverse complement strand
TGCAAAGGCCTTTCGGCCTTTGCTGGGGTGGTTTGGAGGGGCAAAGCCCCTCCAATTCCCACCGAATCAACTGGCAGCCCCTCGGTGAGCCGGACCGAAGCCCCTCTCCGGCGCCGCGCCGAGCCATGCTCACACCCCGCGCGCGCAGTGCAATGCCGTCACCGGCCGTCCTGGAGCGATCTGCAGGTCGATCTCGTCCGGCCGTGACCAGCCCAGCGTTTCGGTGCCGGTCCGCGGATCGCGCGCACGTTCCTGGGGCGCGCCGAAGGCCCGTTCGAGCCGGGCGCGCAGGGCGGGTCCCTGGGCTTCTTCCCCTTGGACGGACACGCAGATCAGGCCGCCGTTCCGCCCGTCGAAGGCGAAGGCGACGTTCAGGCGCAGGTTGCCGCTGCGGAAGGTGCCGGCGAGGGTGTATTCCATGCGCGCCGAGGGCACCGGCCGGCGTTCGGCCGGCGGCAGGCGCCGCAGTTCCTGGCTGCGCAGGGCCCGTTGCACCTGCTGTTCGGTCATGCCCCAGCGCGTGCTTTCCCAATGCGCGGCGGCCGGGCTGGCGGAGGCCACCAGCAGCAGCGCCGCGGCCCAGCCGGCACGCATGGCGTCAGGCCCGACCGTGGCAGGCCTTGTATTTCTTGCCCGACCCGCAGGGGCACGGCGCGTTGCGCGGGGTGCGGGACCAGGTGGACGGATCGTTCGGGTCCACCCCTTCCGCGACAGGGCGCGGCGCGGCGGTGCCGATGGACATGGGCACGGCCTCGTAGGTCGTGCCGCCATTGGCCATTTCCAGCTCGGCCGCGGCCATCGCCGGATCCGGATGGCGCATGTCGAGGAAGCCGATGCCCTCGGGCGCGGGCGGCGGCGCCTCGGGGCGGAGTTCGATGCGCAGCAGCAGGGAGGTCACGCGCTCCCGCAGATCCACCAGCATCGCGTTGAACAGCGCGAAGGCTTCCGACTTGTACTCGTTCAGCGGGTCGCGCTGGCCATAGGCGCGCAGGCCGATGCCCTGGCGCAGATGGTCGAGCGCCAGCAGGTGCTCCTTCCACACCTGATCGAAGACCTGCAGCAGCAGGGACTTCTCGATCTGGCGCATGATCTCGGGGCCGACATTGGCGGCACGCGCGGCGTAGGAGCGGTCGGCCGCTTCCTCCAGCCGCTCGCGCACCACGTCGTCGTCGATGCCTTCCTCGCGCGCCCAGTCGGCGACCGGCACGTCGAGGTTCAGCACGTCCTGCACCTGGCGCTGCAGGGTCCCGAGGTCCCACTGTTCCGGATAGGCGTTCTCGGGGATGCAGCGGGCGACCAGCTCCGCGATGGTCTCGCGGCGCATCTCCTGGATGGTTTCGGCCACCTCGTCGGCGATCATGAACGCGCGGCGCTGGGAGTAGACCTCCTTGCGCTGGTCGTTCATCACGTCGTCGTATTTCAGCAGGTTCTTGCGCATGTCGAAGTTGCGCGCTTCGACCTTCTTCTGCGCCTTCTCCAGCGCCCGGTTGATCCAGGGATGGACGATCGCCTCGCCTTCCTTGAGGCCGAGCTTCTGCAGCATCCCGCCCATGCGGTCCGACCCGAAGATGCGCATCAGGTCGTCTTCGAGCGACAGGAAGAAGCGCGACGCGCCGGGGTCGCCCTGGCGGCCCGAACGGCCGCGAAGCTGGTTGTCGATGCGCCGGGATTCATGGCGCTCGGTGCCGATGACGAAGAGGCCGCCGGCCTCCTTCACCGCGGGACGCAGCGCCTCGACCTCGGCCTTGTGCTTGATGACGGCCGCTTCGTATTCCGGGCCTTCATTGGTGCCGGCTTCCTGGCGCGCCAGCATCTCGTAGTTGCCACCGAGCTGGATGTCGGTGCCGCGGCCGGCCATGTTGGTCGCGATGGTCACCGCACCCGGGCGGCCAGCCTGGGCGACGATGCCGGCTTCCTGTTCGTGGTAGCGGGCGTTGAGCACCTGGTGCGGGACGTTCTTCTTCTTCAGCAGCGTCGAGATGAGCTCAGACTTCTCGATGCTGGTGGTGCCGACCAGGCAAGGCTGGCCGCGTTCGCGCGCTTCAGCGATCAGGGCGGCGACGGCCTCGTACTTCTCGGCCGCGCTGCGATACACCTCGTCGTCATTGTCCTGGCGGGCGACCGGGACGTTGGTCGGGATATCGACCACTTCGAGCTTGTAGATCTCGGCGAATTCGTCGGCTTCCGTGCCCGCCGTGCCGGTCATGCCGGAGAGCTTGGGGTACATGCGGAAGTAGTTCTGGAAGGTGATCGAGGCCAGCGTCTGGTTCTCGGGCTGGACGGTGACGTGTTCCTTCGCCTCCAGCGCCTGGTGCAGGCCGTCGGAGTAGCGCCGGCCTTCCATCATGCGGCCGGTGAACTCGTCGATGATGATGATCTTGTCGTTGCGCACCACGTATTCGACGTCGCGCTTGAACAGCGTATGCGCGCGCACCGACTGGTTGACGTGGTGCACCAGCGTGACGTTGTGGATGTCGTAGAGATTGCCTTCCGTCAGCAGGCCGGCGTCGCGGAGCATCTGCTCGATGCGCTCGCTGCCGTCCTCGGTCAGGGTGACGGTGCGCTGCTTCTCGTCCTTCTCGAAGGTCGCCTCGTCGGTGACCAGCGCCTTCACCACGTCGTCCACGCCGCGATAGAGGTCAGAGGTTTCGTCCGACGGGCCCGAGATGATCAGCGGCGTGCGCGCCTCGTCGATCAGGATCGAGTCGACCTCGTCCACGATGGCGTAGGCGAAGTCCCGCTGGACCATGTCCTCCAGCCGGTACTTCATGTTGTCGCGCAGGTAGTCGAAGCCGTACTCGTTGTTGGTGCCGTAGGTGATGTCGCAGGCATAGGCGTCGCGGCGTTCATCATCCGTCAGCCCATGGACGATGATGCCGGTGGTCAGGCCGAGGAAGCCGTACAGCCGGCCCATCCACTCCGCGTCGCGCCGGGCGAGGTAGTCGTTCACCGTGACGACATGCACGCCCTTGGCGGCAAGCGCGTTCAGATAGACCGGCAGGGTCGCCACCAGCGTCTTGCCCTCGCCGGTCTTCATCTCGGCGATCTTGCCGTCATGCAGGACCATGCCGCCGATCATCTGCACATCGAAATGACGCAGGCCGAGCACGCGCTTCGCGGCCTCCCGCACCGTCGCGAAGGCCTCGGGCAGGATGTCGTCCAGGCTCTCGCCCTTGGCCAGGCGCTCGCGGAACAGCACGGTCTGGCGGGCGAGATCCTCGTCCGACAGCGCCTGTATCTTCGGCTCGAGCGCGTTGATGGCCGGCACGCGCGACTGGTAGCGCTTCAGGGCGCGGTCGTTCGAGGTGCCGAAAATGGCGGCGGCGAGGCGAGCGAACATCGGGGGCGTCAGTCTCCGTCGGGCGGGGCATGCCCGGTCGTGCGCGGCGGCAGGCAACACGCATCACGCCGCCCGGACCGGGGCGACGCAGCCAGGGGAGAGATAGGCGGGCGGGGTGAACGGGTCAACGAAGGCACCTCTACAAGTCTATTTCGTCATGGACGACCGGCGGGGTGCCACTCCGCGGAACCGGCCTGCCAGGAGGTGGAAAGGCTTTGGAAACAGATACTTGATGCTGGTCGCCAGAGTAGTGTCGACCCAGGCGGGCCGGATCGGGAATCATCGTCCCGGCCGAAGGACGCGTACTCACGATCCCGCCGCTGACGATGCGGGGGTAGCGGGGCCATCACGGAGGCGTTTGCAGACCCTCGCCCGGCGGGAGGCGTTCCGGTTCCTCGCGGGGGGGGCGGACACGCTGAGGGCGTGGCACCCGGGCTGTCGTCGTGGACACCCTCTTTGCCCGGCACTGGATCGAGGTTTTCACAGGCCTTCCTGCTGACTGGCTTGTTTGCGCTGTTGAAGTGGGAGGGGCGCTGCCCCTCCAAACCACCCCGCCAAGTGCTTGGAGCACTTGGAACGCAATCTGTTGGTACCGGGCGCAGCGGCTGGTCTGCCCCCTCCAAACGCCTTTCGTGCGCAAGGGCGTCTTTCGGCGCCATTCCGGCAGCGGCGCACCACGCCAAG
>JAYSDS010000272.1:0-4082 GCA_041914265.1 Roseomonas sp. | reverse complement strand
TGGAGGTTTCCAAAGGCCTTTCGGCCTATGCGGGCCCCATTCACGTTGCAGGGCAACGTGAATGGGTACCCGTGGTGGGGTGAGGTTTGGAGAGGGGCGACGCCCCTCTCCATCCCCCTCGCCGCCAACAAGGTGCGCACCCATGGGACGCCACCCTCCCCAGCGGGGCCACCGGCGCAGACCCTCTCCCGCCGTTCCGCGCTGCATGCGATCCTGCCCGTCACTGGACGAGTCCGTGGGCCGCTAGCCGCCCTGGCATGCCGTGGCCGAGGCTTTCGCTCATGAACCGGCTCGGTGACACGCATCCGTGCCGCGGCGCCGGGCGACACGGTTGGATCAGGCAAGGAAGGGTCCATGACCGACAGCGCCACTCAGCGCCACGCCGCGGAGCGCCACATCACGCCGCATGCGGGCCGGCATCTGCGCCAGGCCATCGCCCAGGCACGGGCGCGGCGACGGTCCCCCGGTCCCCGCCGGCGGCCGGGCCTGGGCGACCGCCTCGCCGATACCGTCGCCGCCACGGTCGGGTCCTGGCGCTTCATCGTGGTGCAGAGCCTGCTCCTCGGGAGCTGGATCATCGGCAATGCGCTGGTCGGGCGGGATGCCTGGGACCCCTATCCCTTCATCCTGCTGAACCTGCTGCTGTCCTTCCAGGCGGCCTATACCGCGCCGATCATCATGATGAGCCAGAACCGCTCCGCCGATCTGGACCGCGACCGCGCCACCGCCGACTATCAGGTCAACATCCGCGCCGAGGCCGAGATCGCCCTGCTGCACGAAAAGGTCGACCTGATGCGGGAGCGCCAGCTCGAGGAGCTGATCGGCCTGCTCAAGGTGACGCTGCAGCGGCTGGAGGCGCAGGAGAACAGGGGAACCACGTCATGATCAACCTTGTGGTGCGCATCCTGCTGGCGATGGGCGGCAGCCTCGCCGCGCTGTTCGTGGCGCGGGACAGCCCGAATTTCGGAGTCGTCCAGGGCATGCTGACCACCGTGGTGCTGGTCTGCCTCGTCCTGATCCTGGTGCTCTGGCGCTGGAAGAAGGAGGAATAGGGGCCGGCATCCGGCCCCGCCACGCTTGACACGGCGCGGCGGGTCGGTCCCTTTGCCGCCCTTCCTTCGCATCCGAGCACGGTTCGACGATCATGCACGCCTATCGCACCCATACCTGCGCCGAGCTGCGCGCTTCCGATGCCGGCACGACCGTGCGCCTGTCCGGCTGGGTGCACCGCAAGCGGGACCATGGCGGCCTGCTGTTCATCGACCTGCGGGACCGTTTCGGCCTGACGCAATGCGTCTTCCCCTCGGGTTCCGTGGTGTTCGACGAGGCCGAGGCGGTCCGCCCCGAAAGCGTCATCACCATCACCGGCCAGGTGGTCCTGCGCGAACCGGGCACCATCAACGACAAGCTGCCGACCGGCGAGGTCGAGATCCGCGTCCATGAGATCGCGGTCCAGTCCCAGGCCGAGGTGCTGCCCATCCAGGTGGCTGGCGAGCAGGAATTCCCCGAGGATCTGCGCCTGCGCTACCGCTTCCTCGACCTGCGGCGCGAGAAGCAGAAGAACAACATCCTGCTGCGCGCCGGCGTGATCGCCTCGATTCGCCGCCGCATGATCGAGCAGGGCTTCACCGAGTTCCAGACGCCGATCCTGACCGCCAGCAGCCCCGAGGGCGCGCGCGACTTCCTGGTGCCGGCGCGCAACCACCCGGGCAAGTTCTACGCCCTGCCGCAGGCGCCGCAGCAGTTCAAGCAGCTCGCCATGGTCGCGGGCTTCGACCGGTACTTCCAGATCGCGCCCTGCTTCCGCGACGAGGCCTCGCGCGCCGACCGTTCCCCCGGCGAATTCTACCAGCTCGACTTCGAGATGAGCTTCGTCACCCAGGAAGACGTCTTCACCGCCATCGAGCCGGTCATCTCGGGCGTCTTCGAGGAATTCGCGGGCGCGCGGAAGGTCTACGGCGCGCCCTTCCCGCGCATCGCCTACGACACGGCGATGCTGGAATACGGGTCGGACAAGCCGGACCTGCGCAACCCGATCCGGATCACCGACGTCACGGAGCACTTCGCGGGCTCGGGTTTCGGGCTGTTCGCGAAGATCGCGGCGGCGGGCGGCATCGTGCGTGCCGTGCCGGCCCCCGGTGCGGCCGACAAGCCGCGCGGCTTCTTCGACAAGCTGAACGAATGGGCGCGTGCGGAAGGCGCGGGCGGCCTCGGCTACATCCAGTTCGCCGTGGACGGGCCGAAGGGGCCGATCGCGAAGAACCTGGAGGCGGACCGGGTGGAAGCCATCCGCGTCGCCTGCAAGCTCAACCCGGGCGACGCGGTCTTCTTCGCCGCGGGCAAGAAGGATGAGGCGCCGAAATTCTCGGGCAAGGTGCGCACGCGCCTCGGCGAGGAACTCGGCCTGATCGCCAAGGACGAGTTCCGCTTCTGCTGGATCGTCGATTTCCCGATGTACGAGCTGAACGAGGAAACCGGGCAGATCGACTTCAGCCACAACCCCTTCAGCATGCCCCAGGGCGGGCTCGAGGCGTTGAACGGCCAGGATCCGCTGACCATCAAGGCGTTCCAGTACGACATCGTCTGCAACGGCGTCGAACTGTCCTCGGGCGCGATCCGCAACCACCGTCCCGACATCATGATCCGCGCCTTCGAGATCGCCGGCTACACCGCCCAGGATGTCGAGGACCGCTTCGGCGGCATGCTGAATGCCTTCCGCTATGGCGCGCCCCCGCATGGCGGCTCCGCGCCGGGGATCGACCGCATCGTCATGCTGCTGGCCGACGAGCCCAATATCCGCGAGGTCATCCTCTTCCCGCTGAACCAGCAGGGCGAGGACCTGATGATGCAGGCCCCGGCGCCGGTGCCCGCCGCGCGGCTGAAGGAACTTCACATCAAGTTGGACCTGCCCCCGGCAAAGGGTGCGGCGGCGCCGAAGACGGCCTAGATTAGCCCCCGGACCCGGTTTCAGGAGCCTTTGATGCGGCTGACGCTTTCCACTGCCCTTGTCCTCGGCACGCTTTGCGTCATGCCGCCGGCCGGGGCCCAGGCGCCGGCCGCGCCTGACAAGGGTTCCCCGGCGGCGCCGGCGCCTGCCGCGGCGACTGGGCCTGCCTGGACGCCCCTGCCGCAGGGGCAGCCGATCGAGGCGCAGCATCTCGCCGCCCACCGCGCTGCCTATCGGCTGACCCTGGCGCCCCAGCGCGACCAGAGCAACATCGCCACGGCCAATGGCGGCATGGTCTATGAACTGATCGACGCCTGCGACGGATGGACCTCCCGCCAGCGCTTCACCCTGACGCTGACGGATCGCGACGGGACGGAAATCGAGACCGCCTCCGACTACTCGACCTTCGAAAGCAAGGACGGGCGGCGCCTGCGCTTCACCCTCACGCAACTCACCCAGGGCGCGGTGACGCAGCGTATCGCGGGCGAGGCGGAGCTGAACGCCGATGGCTCCGGCGTGGTCCGCTACTCCGAGCCTGAGGTGAAGGAAGAACGGCTCGCCCCCGGCACCATGCTGCCGAACCGCCACACCATCGTCACGCTGAACGCCGCGCGCAACGGCCAGCGCCTGGTGGTCGGGCCGCTCTTCGACGGCACCTCGGATGACGGGCCGCAGGATACGACGACTGTGCTCTCCGCCTGGGACGCGCCGCGGGATGTGCCGGATTTCCCCTCCCTCTCGCCGCTCGGCTCCGTGCGCATGCGCATCGCCTTCTTCGACCGGGAGGCCCAGCAGCAGGGCGGCGGGGCAACCACGCCATCCTACGAAGTGTCGTTGCGCTACTGGGAAAACGGCGTGGCCGACCAGATGCTGATGGATTTCCGGGAATTCGCCGTGGATGGGCGGATGGTGACGCTGGAGCCGGTGCCGAATCCGTGCTGAGGCGCTGATGCGGCGGCGGGGGGCTTGGCTTCTCTTGTCAAAGGCCGGAAGGCCTTGATGTCCCCGTTGCTTTCGCTGTTGGAGTGGGGGGGGGGGGGGGGGGGGGGGCGGCCCCCCCCCCCGCCCCCCCCCCCCCCGCCCCCCCCCCCCCGCCCACCCCCCCCCCCCCGCCCCCCCCCCCCCCCCCACCACA
>JAYSDS010000271.1:0-4084 GCA_041914265.1 Roseomonas sp. | reverse complement strand
GGGGAACAACCACGACTTGACCCTTAAGACAGTCGCTCCAAACCACCCCGCCAAAGGCCCGAGGCCTTTGGAAACCGTCACTTGGCGCCGGGCTCCACAGGCAGAAGGGGCACCAAGACCCGCTCCTGTGCCCGCATGACGCTTCGCGGGGAGCAATCTACCCCTGTTGCCCCGTACCAATTGTCTGCGGTCCAGGTGCTCCAAGCACCTGGCGGGGTGGTCCGGAGGGGCGGCGCCCCTCCGGTTCTGGCAGCCGGATGATCGGGATGACCTTTCGGCCGTCGCCGGGGAGGGGCGAGCCCCCCCCCTCGGCATCGCTACGCCGCGCCGGGCAGGGCGCGGTAGGGCAGTGGCGCGAAGCGTGTCCCGTGCAGCGTGATGTCCTGCCACACGCCTGCGGTGACGTAGGGGTCTTCGGCCATCCAGGCGCGCGCTGCCTCATCCGTCGCGTGGCGTGTCACGGCGATCGATCCGAGCATGGCGCCGGCCTCGTCCAGGATGGCGCCGCCCAGGGCCAAGGTGCCGTCCGCCGCCATGCCGGTGACGCGCGCCATATGCGCCGGGCGTGCGGTGGCGCGGCGATCCGGGGCGCCGGGGTCCGTGCCGTCCTGCGCCACGATCACCGTATGGGTGCGGCTCGTCGCGATGGGCTCGCCGGGTTGCGGCAGCGATTGGTAGGGCAGCGGCGCGATACGGAAGGGATGGGCGGTCCAGCGGTCCCACACGCCCTCCACGGCGAAGGGCTCCTCGGCGAGGTAGGCGTCGAGCCCGGCCTTGTCCGGCACTTCGAGCACCATCAATGAGCCGGCCGGCTTCCAGTCGGGGGTGAAGAGCGGCACGCCGAGGGCAAGCCTCCCTTCCTGCGCCCAGCGGGTGATGACCGCGAGGTGGCGGTCGCGCACCTCCATGCGGCGGGACGGGTCCGGTCCGTCCCAGGCGATGATGGCGTAGCCCATGGTGGTGGTTCCTGCCCTTCGGTGTTGGCGCGCAGCCTGCCACGGACGGCGGGCCGCGTCAGCCCGGGCGCGGCAGCGGACGATAGGGCAGTGGGCGGAACAGCGTCGGGTGGATGGTGACGGAACTGGCGCGCAGCGCTCCATCGTCCCGCGCCCAGTGCAGCGCCGGCGTGTCGCCCGCATGGGCGGTGACGAGGATGGCGCCCGGCGCGTCCAGCGTCTCGGCGGCGAAGGTCAGCAGGCCGCTGGCCGCCGCCGAACCGAAACGGGCGGGCGCGACCGGGCCGCGCGCGATGAAGATCGTGTGGCTGCGCCCTTCGGGCATCGGCGCGTCCGGGCGCGGCCAGGGCGGCCAGAACAGGCGGGGGATGCGGATGGGCCGGCAGGCGATGTCCTGCCAGACACCTTCCGCCGCGAAGGGCTCGCGCGCGAGATAGGCATCGAGCCCCGCGCGGTCCTCCGCCGCGACGATCATCAGTGATCCGCGTCTGGCCCCGTGCAGCGGCAGGCCGAGCAGCAGCAACCCTTCCCCGGCCATCGCCGTGATGTTGGCGATGTGCCGGTCGCGCTGCGCGGCCCGGCGTGCCGGGTCCGGCCCATCGAAGGCAATGACCGCGAAAGCCATGCGCGGCAGTCAGCAGACGGAAGCGTGCTTTCCGCGCCGCCTCAGTACATGTGCTGCCCGCCGTTGATGGACAGTGTGGAGCCGGTGATGAAGTCGGCATCGTCGGCCGTGAGGAAGACCACGCCGCGCGCGATGTCCTGCGCCGTGCCGAGCCGCCCGCGCGGAATGCGGGCGATGATTTTCTCGAGCACGTCGGGGGGCACGGCGCGCACCATCTCAGTGTCCACATAGCCTGGCGCGATGGCGTTGACGGTGATCTGCACGCGGGCGCCTTCCTGCGCGAGCGCCTTGGTGAAGCCGTGGATGCCCGACTTGGCGGCGGCGTAGTTGACCTGGCCGTACTGGCCGGCCTGGCCGTTGATCGAGCCGATGTTGACGATGCGGCCGAACTTCTTCGCCGTCATCCCGTCCCAGACCAGCTTGCAGAGGTTGTAGCAGGAGCCGAGGTTGGTATCGATCACCGCGTCCCACATGTCGCGCGTCATGCGCTTCATCGTGCCGTCGCGGGTGATGCCGGCGTTGTTCACCAGGATCTCGATCGGGCCGACCTCTTCCTCGATCTTCTTCAGCGCCGCGACGCAGGCGTCGTAGTCGGCGACGTCGAACTTGTAGCAGGGGATGCCGGTGCGTTCGGTGAAGGCCTTGGCTGCCGCGTCATTGCCGGCATAGGAGGCGACGACGGTACGGCCCGCAGCCTTCAACCCTTCGCTGATCGCGGCGCCGATGCCGCGCTGACCTCCGGTGACAAGTGCGACGCGAGCCATGCTGGTCCCCTCCCTCGGGTGGATGCGCTGTTGAGGCGTATCAATGCTTCGATGAAGCGGCGCAATCCTTGACGTTCATCAAATCCTCTCCCGCTCCGTGACGCCAGGGGGCTTACGTGCAGTGCGGGAGGATTGGCGTGCCGGCTGTTAGCCCGGTGTCGCGCCGGAGGCGCGCACCACCGGCGCCCAGGCCGCGATCTCGGCGCGCACGAAGGCCTGCGCGTCGTCGAGGAAGAGCGTACCCGGCAGCGTCGCCGTCTCGGCATAGCGGCGCGCCACCTGCGGCGCGGCCATCGCCTCACGGATCGCGGCGGCGAGGCGTTCCTGCAGCGCGCGCGGCGTGCCGGCGGGGGCGGCGATGCCCGCCCAGCCATCGGCGATGATGTCGGGATAGCCACTCTCGACGAAGGTCGGGATCTCCGGGAAGTCCGCGATGCGTTCCTTCGTGGTGAAGGCGAGCGGCCGCAGCGAGCCCGCGCGGATATAGGCCGAGGCGGCGGTCAGGCTGTCCATCACCGAGGGCACGGTGCCCGCGATCGCATCCGTCGCCGCCTGGGAGCCGCCGCGATAGGGGATGTGCTGCAACTCGAACCCGGCGGCTTGGGCGAGGCGCAGCCCGACCAGATGCGGCACCGACCCGATGCCCGAGGTGGCATAGGCGACGCCCGCGGGCGACTTCGCCGCCGCGACGAAATCCGCGACCGTGCGCATCGAGGTGCCGGGATTGACCAGCAACAGGTAGGGCGTGCCGAGGATGGTCGCGATATGGGCGAAGTCCCGGTCCGCATCCCAGGTGATGCGGTCGCGATACAGCGTGTTGCCCACCGCCATGCCGGAAATGGTGGAGATCAGAAGCGTCGTCCCGTCCGGCGCGGCACGGGCGACGAGGCCGGTGCCGAGGGTGGCGCCGGCACCGGGACGGTTGTCCACGACCACGGCGGTGCCGAGCCGGCGACCCATCTCCTCGGCGATCAGCCGGGCGATGATGTCCGTCGTGCCGCCGGTGGCGAAGGGCACGATCAGCCGTACCGGGCCCGGATAGGACTGCGCGAGCGCAGGCGCGGCCAGCAGCGCAGGGCCTGCGGCGAGGATCAGGCGACGGGTCGGCATGACGGAAGGTCCCGGGTCGTTGTGATTCCGGGATGTAGCGCAGGTCTCGCGTCCGCGGGAATGAGTTCCGCAAGGTCTGGCGCGGCGCCGTGCGCGGTGCTACATGCCAGGCATGGCACCGCAGTGGCGCATTAAGGGGCGAATTACCGGCACGGCCTGATCAGGTGCGCGCCCCGGGCGGGCGTGCCTCCGGCCGAATTTCTGCCCCGCCCGCCTTGCCTCATTGCCGGATTTCCCATCGCCATGTCCGATCACGAACACCTTGTTTCCGCACGCTTCGTCCTGATGGCCGAGGCCTCGCCCGGGCTGCTGTCCCGGCTCCTGCAACCGCTCGCCAAGCGCGACCTGGTGCCCGACCGCCTCACGGCACGACGCCAGGACGAAGCGATGCGCGTCGAGATCGCCCTCGACGCCATGCCGGCGGGGATGGTGCATCTGGTGGCCGGGAACCTTGCCCAGGTGGTGGGGGTGCTGGAACTCAGCGGCGGAGCGGACGTGCTGCGCGCGGCATAGCACCGCGGGGCGCCGGCCCGCTCGCCATGCTGAGGGGGCGCCCAAGTCCGCTGTAGAATTGGAGGGGCTTTGCCCCTCTGTACGGACCGGAGACATCCCTGACGGGTGTTCGGAGA
>JAYSDS010000270.1:0-4104 GCA_041914265.1 Roseomonas sp. | reverse complement strand
CTCATGAAGGACTAACCAATACCCACAATCCGTCCACGGAAGCGGGGCAACTCCAACCACCGTTCCGTTGCATAATCGGACCTATGGCAAATCCGTGAGTTGAGGGGCAGGATGCGGTGTTCGCGCCAGGTTGGCGTGTATTATGGATGGAGCCAGACGCAACGATATGAGCCGCCGCCCTAAACCGTCCAGGCGACAAGAGCGGGCGCCAGCACCCCCTGCGAACACACCGCCGCCGGGATTAGTGCACGAGATCTTCGCGTTCTTTAGATGGGCATTCAAGCGCCTTGAGCCCTTTGGGCCGAACCCTATGTTACTGTTTTTGTACATGTTTTTTCTTGTAGTGGTGGGGCTTATCGTCAGCGATCCTGTTGCGTTGGGGATACTCGCCGGAGGCGGCCTCGGCGCCTTAGTCCTTTACTTTAGGTTGTATCTCTCCACTTATCGTAGCCGCGAAAAGGAGGGGGCTGAGGCCGTGACCGCCGAGCGACAGCGTGGTCGACAGATCCGCGATCAGCAGCGAAAAGCCCTACCGCCCCCATATGATGCGCTACCGCCGAGGAACGACGGTGACGGTAGACCAGACGCCCGGAGGAGGGACGATGCTGCAAATTGATCCCGTGGGCCTGATGGCTCTCGCCGCAACAGCGAGCGCCATGGTCCTTCTGCCGAAGATCGGCCAATCACGTCATCGGGCTCATCAACTTAGAAACTGTGTGGCCCTGCTCCGCGCCCACAATGACGCACTCGAGGCGTTCATGGCGGACCCGGCGGCTCCTCCAAGGCTCCGGCGGCTACTTCTGGACATGTCCGATAGCTTCGATGAGGATTCTCGCGTCGTAGGACTGGCGCAGTTGATCATGACTGCGGCAAGGACTAGCGAGCCACGACTGCGGAAGGGAATGCCGAGGGACCTGACGGAACTTGCGAAATCAAACCCCGATCTCGCGGGTGTTTTTTCGCTAGCCGTAACCAACGGCGCTCTTGCAGCCTTCTTGCGAGTCCCAGAGACAGCCCGGCACTGGGATGACTTGGTTGCGGCGATAACCACACTAGGGTCCGCCACCACGGTGCGAGTGGTAGAGAGTGTGCCCACAACTCCTCGGCCGCTGGACCTCGATTTGGCCTTTGCCGCCTGACAGTCGTCGTCAGCGGAGTGCGCTTCGGACTTGCTGGCAACCTTCAGCCAGGGTTCAAAATCCCGGTACCTGCCCCGTCGCACGATAGTAGTCGAGGCAGGCGTTGCGAACCTGGATGCTCGACATCATCGCACCAAGCCGCAGGATGGAACGGTCAGGGTACATGGCGTCGGCCGCCTGGGCACGGGCGTTGCAGGCGGCGATGGCCATATTGTCGGAGGCGCCGCGCCTGGCCGCCTCGGCTGTGGCTGCTTGATCCGCCCGTATCCCTGGTCGCCGCCGGTCAATTTCAGCGCGGATCCCCAGCTCTTCTTCTCGGACAGACCGCTGAAAGGCCGCTCCCTGCAGCTGAGGCTGGCCGAGCAGGACTGATCGCGTGGCCAGCGACTGTATGCCGCCATCAGCGTCTGGGTCTGAATCAGAGGCGCCGGCCAGCGCTGTGATCTGCCCTTCGCGCCAACTCCGGACGTTCTGCGCTCCCGACGGCGCCACTGGGCTGTTGGCGAAGCGGCGGTCCACGTCCCGCCTGGCTATGGCCATCTCCTCACGGATCGCCCGATCATAGGCAACCCCCGGCGTGGGCTGCTGACGCCTCTCAGAGACGGCGCGCTCTGCGACCCCCCGAAGTCCAGACGGCAGCCCGGGATACATCAGGCTCATCTCGGATAGCTGCGTGATCTGCTGCTCACGCCACTGGGCATACGGTAGCGGCTCGGCCTGTGGCGAGGGGGACTGGCTTCCGTAGCGTCGGGCGACAGCGTCGAACGCTTCTCGAGATTGCTCGTAGGTTGGGCCGGTCCCCGTTCGGGATGGGACGCCAGTCGCCACCTGCGGTGAGCAGCCTGTCATGAGCATCGGGCCAAGCAACGCGAGCGCGATCTTCAGCATCGGTACCTCCCTCCTGACGCTACCACGCGGATGAGAGGTCGCCAGCGGCACGCTGCGGCAACGCGGCGCGAGTGATGCGCCGACGCAATGTACGTAATTCCCGTTGATCTTCGTTTCCGATCGTGCGTAATATACGTACGTCCGACGTTCGGAGGCGGCGATGCCCGACTGGGTGCAAGGGGATGATCGAAGGGGCGCATCAGCGGGGGATCTGCCGCTGCGGTTGGTCAGCATCCCGGTCCTCATCCTCGCCCCCATTGCTGGCTGGCTCTTTGCGGAGCACGCGGACCCTGGTGGCGCGCTGATGCGCTGGACCCTCGGCTGGCTGGTCGGGGAGTTCCGCTGATGTTGGACACGCCGCTCGATGGGCGCGGCGCGCGGCCGGCCGAGCCAGTCCGCGCACCCCGAAACCTCTACGCAACGGATGGTCGGTGCCACAACGCGCAGCACGGCTCCTTCGGCCACGAGTGCGGGAAGCCCGCGACGTGGATCGGGACGAAGGCGAACGGCTTCAGCTCCGGCTTCTGCGACGCCTGCAAGGCGAGCGGGGACGAGGCGGGCGCATATTCATCCTGGCGGCGCCGGCCGATCGCGGCACCTGCGCCGATGGTGAGCTGGCACCGTGACGCAGCCGGCGTTCTGACGAGCGTCACCTTCACGCTCGGGACAGCATGCGTCGAGATCGCCGACGAGGATCTGGATCGGCTTCTGCGCGATGCCCGCGAGCGCGCGGACAGCGATCCCCATGACGACGCGCTGCCGCCGGACTGGGCTGTGATCGAAGCCGCGATGGAGGGCCGGTGATGCCTGAGATCGTGGCTGGTTCACCGCAGGCCTATGAGCAGGCTCTCCGGTTCTACGCGGACCGGGCGAGCTATGGCGCCACGGGTGGTCTCGCCCGGCCGATCGACCGTGATCTGGGTCGGCGGGCGCAGCAGGCGCTCGGCATCTACGTTAATCCGTTCGAGGCCGCGGCCATTGCGGCGGGCGAGAGCATCGAGCCGCCGGCGATGATCGGCCAGACGGCCGCACGGAAGATGCTCGAGACGCTCCAGCACGTACTGCACTGGCACGACCAGCTCGGCCCGCAAGACGTGCAGCGAGTGCGCGATGCCATTGCTGAGGCGGCAGGCGCCTGATGATGGCCCGCACGCCTACGACCCGCCAGGTGCCCCCCCAGCAGGCGATCACGGAAGCGGCGGCCCGCGAAGCCTTCCGCGATGACTACGGCTATCCGCGGGCACTCGGCATGCTGCAGGGCGCCGCCGGCAACGCGCGGGATGCCATCGCGTGCGGCGCCACCCCGCGCTCCGCACTGAACCACCTCTTGCTGTCGATCGAGCGTCTGTACGCGGCATCCGATGCCGCGGCCGACGCGGCGCGCGCAGCAGCGGATGCGCGCCGAGCAAAGCGTGCGGGAGTCGGCTGAGATGGACCTCTCCACTATCCGGCCGCGTCTGCCGTTGGGCAGGAAGGAAGCGGCGCCGGAAGGCCCGAACTTCGAGGCGCAGCTGACGGGGCGTCAATCGCTCCTGATGGACCCTGGTTACAGCGAGGCGCAGCGGATCACCGCCTCGATGGCCTTCAACGTGTTTGCGCGGCTGCGGGAACGCCGTCGCGCCACCGGGCGGCGCGCATGACGGGTCGTCTTCGCATGGCGCGCGCCGCCTT
Source organism: Roseomonas sp. (assembly GCA_041914265.1). GTDB lineage: Bacteria > Pseudomonadota > Alphaproteobacteria > Acetobacterales > Acetobacteraceae > Neoroseomonas. The sequence continues at coordinate 406 of JAYSDS010000270.1, read as the reverse complement.
CAACCAGGACATTCCGCCGCTCCCGAGGGGGTGGCGCTGGACCCGTGTCCGGGTGATGCGCGCCGGGACCGTCTTCGTTGCGGCGAACGACGACCGCCGCGCCAGCGTCTTCATTCCTGGCCTGCAGGGCATCCCCACCGCCGCAGTTCGACGCCGGCTGATCACGCTGAGCTTGCTGCGGTCCATCGCCATGCGCTCGGCCGCGAACCCTTCCCCAGCGAGGATCTGACCATGCCCGACTTCGCCACCGTCGTGCCCGCGCTCGTGCAAAAGGGCGACGACCTGACCCTGCGTCAGTGCGCAGTGCTGCTGCGGGTCGCCACCGAAGCCGCCCCCCAGACGGTGCGAGGGATGGCCGCCGCGCTCAACATCTCGAAGCCGGCGATCACCCGCGCGCTCGATCGGC
>JAYSDS010000269.1:0-4129 GCA_041914265.1 Roseomonas sp. | reverse complement strand
GGAATTGGAGGGGCGCTGCCCCTCCAAGCCACCCCGCCAAAGGCCGAAGGGCCTTTGGAAACCTCAACTTGGTGCCGTGCGCTGCTGCGAGGATGACCGCTGCGACCCGCCCTTGCGCACGAAGGGCGCTTGGAGGAAGCAGCCCTGGCGCCATGATCGGCGCCAGGTGTCGGCAGTCCAGGCCGCACGGTGGCCTGGCGTGGTGGGGAGCGGCGCAACCCCTCCCATCGCGCGCCGCGCAAGCCATCTGACCATCCGTGCTTCGTCTGACCCGCCTTCGCCTGACTGACTTCCGGTCCTGGTCCTCGCTCGAGGCGCATTTCGCCGCGCCCATCGTCGCCATCGCGGGTGAGAACGGCGCGGGCAAGACGAACCTGCTGGAAGCGATCTCCCTGCTCGGTCCCGGGCGCGGGCTGCGCGGCGCCCGCATGGGTGAGCTGGGCCGCCGCGTGGATGGCGCGGCGCGGCCCTGGGCCGCCGCGGGGCGCTTCGACACGCCGCAGGGCACCTTCGACATCGGCACGGGCGCGGACCCCGAGGGTGCCTCCGAACGCCGTCAGTTCCGCCTGGATGGCCAGCCGGTGCGCGCCCAGGCGGAACTCGCCGACCGTGTGGCCGCGGTCTGGCTGACGCCGCAGATGGACCGGCTGTTCCAGGAAGGTGCCTCGGGCCGGCGACGCTTCCTGGACCGCCTGGCCTGGGCCCTGGAACCGACCCATGCGCGAGAGGTCGCGGCGCATGACAACGCGATGTCCCAGCGTAACCGCCTGCTGGCCGGCGGACGGGCCGATCCGGCCTGGCTCGCTGGGCTGGAGGACGCCATGGCCCGCCACGCCGTGGCCGCCGCCGCCGCGCGGCGGGCGCTGGTGGCGCGGCTGAACGCCGTCATGGAGGCCGGAATCGCGACAGGGAGCTTCCCGGCGGCGCGGATGGTCCTGCTGTGCCCGATCGCGGATGCTCTCGCCGAACAGCCCGCCCTGGCCGTGGAGGACGCGCTCCGCACGGCGCTGGCGGCCGATCGCCGGCGCGATGCCGCCGCCGGCGGGGCCGCGCGCGGCGCCCATCGTGCCGACATGGCGCTGATTCATCTGCCCAAGGACCAGCCGGCCGAGCTGTGCTCGACCGGGGAGCAGAAGGCGCTGCTGATCTCCACCGTCCTGGCCCATGCCGCGCTGATCGCCGAGGCCCGCGGCTTCGCCCCCCTGCTGCTGCTGGACGAAGTCGCCGCCCACCTCGATGTCGTGCGGCGTGAGGCGCTGTTCGCGGCCCTGGCCACGCTGCCGGCGCAATCCTTCCTGACAGGCACGGATGCCGAGGTTTTCCGGCCCCTTGAGGGCGTCGCGGACCGCTTCCGGGCATACCCCGGAATCCTCGTTCCGGAGGGCGAAAGCGGGTCGCTTTGAAGGGCGGGAAACCCTATATTGCAGGGACGCTTCATTCCCCTTTTCACAGCAGGAGCAAGCGCGCCGCATGAGCGAGCCCGCGCGTCCCGATCACGACGCCTACGACAGCGCCTCCATCACCGTCCTCCGTGGCCTCGAAGCCGTGCGGAAGCGGCCCGGCATGTATATCGGCGACACCGATGACGGATCCGGCCTGCACCACATGGCCTTCGAGATCATCGACAACGCCGTGGACGAGGCGCAGGCCGGCTTCGCGACATCCTGCCATGTCACGCTGAACGGCGATGGCTCGGTGACCGTGCGCGATGACGGGCGCGGCATCCCGGTGGACATCCATCCGGAAGAAGGCGTGAGCGCGGCCGAGGTCGTGCTGACGCGCCTGCATGCGGGCGGCAAGTTCAACCAGAATTCCTACAAGGTCTCGGGCGGCCTGCACGGCGTCGGCGCGGCGGTGGTGAACGCCCTGTCCGAATGGATGGATGTGCGCATCTGGCGCGAGGGGAAGGAGCACTTCCTCCGCTTCGAGCACGGCGACACGGTGCAGCCCTGCATGGTGGTCGGCGCTTCCGACCAGCCCACGGGCACGCTGGTGACTTTCAAGCCCTCCGCGCTGACCTTCACCAGGACCGAGTTCGAATTCTCCGTGCTGGAACGCAGGCTGCGCGAGCTCGCCTTCCTCAATTCGGGCCTGAAGATCACGCTGCGCGACGAACGCGGTGCGGAGCCGCAGGAAGTCGAGTTCCACTACGATGGCGGGCTGGTCGCCTTCGTCGAATGGCTCGACAAGGGCAAGAACCCGGTCTTCGGCGCGCCGATCAGCGTGGTGTCGAAGGAACAGGACGGCATCCGCGTCGAGCTCGCGATCCGCTGGAACGACAGCTACCACGAGACGATGCTGTGCTTCACCAACAACATCCCCCAGCGGGATGGCGGCACGCACCTGGCGGGCTTCCGCCAGGCGCTGACGCGCGTGGTGGGCAAGGTCGCCGAAGGCCTTGCGAGCAAGAAGGACAAGGTGAACCTCGCCGGCGAGGACATGCGCGAGGGCATCACCGCCGTTCTCTCGGTGAAGGTGCCGGACCCGAAGTTCAGCAGCCAGACCAAGGAGAAGCTGGTCTCCTCGGAAGTGCAGCCGGTGGTCCAGGCGGCCGTCGCCGATGCGCTGACCCATTGGTTCGAGACGCATCCGAAGGAAGCCAAGGACGTCGTCGGCAAGATCCTCGATGCCGCCGCGGCACGCGAGGCGGCGCGCAAGGCGCGCGAGCTGACGCGACGCAAGGGCGTGCTCGACATCTCGTCGCTGCCCGGCAAGCTCGCTGACTGCCAGGAACGTGACGCCTCCAAGGCCGAGCTGTTCATCGTCGAGGGTGACTCGGCAGGCGGGTCTGCCAAGCAGGGCCGCGACCGCGCCTTCCAGGCGATCCTGCCGCTCAAGGGCAAGATCCTGAATGTCGAGCGTGCGCGCTTCGACCGCATGCTCGGCAGCCAGGAAATCGGCACGCTGATCACGGCGCTCGGTACCGGCATCGGCCGCGCGGATATCAGCGAGGGCGGCTTCGACGTCAGCAAGCTGCGCTACCACCGCATCGTCATCATGACCGACGCCGATGTGGACGGCTCGCATATCCGAACGCTGCTGCTGACCTTCTTCTTCCGCCAGATGCCGGAGCTGATCGCGCGGGGGCATCTGTATATCGCCCAGCCGCCGCTGTACCGGGCGAAGCGCGGCAATGAGGAGCGCTACCTGAAGGACGATCGCGCGCTCGAGGACTTCCTGATCGAGAAGGCGCTGGCCGGTGCCTCGCTGCGCTTCTTCGACGGGCGGCTGCTGACCGGCGATGATCTGCGCGCGGAACAGGAATTCCACCGCCAGGCGGCCGGGCGCATCCGGCGGCTGGCCGCCAATGTCCCTGCCGAGATCATCGAACAGGCGGCCGTGACCGGCGCGCTGACCCTGGATGCCGAGCGCTCCGCCGCTGCGGCGCAGGCCTTGTCGGCGCGGCTGAACGCGCTGGCGCCGGAGAATGAGCGCGGCTGGGTCGCGAGCCTCGGCGAGGCCGGGTTGACGCTGGCGCGGACCGTGCGCGGCGTGACCGAACGCCACACGCTGGATGCGAGCGCCCTGCGCAGCGCGGATGCACGCTGGCTCGATGAGCGGCGCGACCGCTTGGCGCGCGACTTCCTGACCCAGGAGCCGACCCGTCTGGTGCTTGGCTCGCAGGAGCATCCAGTACAGGGGCCGATGCATGCCTTCGACCGGCTGATCGCCGAAGGGCGCAAGGGTCTCGCAATCCAGCGTTTCAAAGGGCTGGGCGAGATGAATCCGGATCAGCTCTGGAAGACCACGCTCGACCCCGCGGCGCGCACGCTGCTGAAGGTGCGCATCCAGGATGTCGAGGATGCGGAGCAGGTCTTCTCGACGCTGATGGGCGACCTGGTCGAGCCGCGGCGCGACTTCATCGTGGGCAATGCGTTGAAGGTCGCGAATCTCGACGTTTGATGGCGGCGGGGCGATTGAGGGCGGGCGGAACGAATACCGCCCGACCCGCGCAACACCAAAGGCCCAACGCCTTCGGAAACCAATAGCCGGCGCCGGATGCCGCGGTCGGAGGATGGGGCCGAAACCCGCCTTCGCGCGCGACACGCGCCGGGAGGGCTGGAAGACCCATCCTGCCCGGCACCAACAGACGGCTTTCCAAATGATCCATCATTTGGCGGGGCGGTTT
>JAYSDS010000268.1:0-4152 GCA_041914265.1 Roseomonas sp. | reverse complement strand
TGCCCCTCCAAGCCACCCCGCCAAGTGCTTGGAGCACTTGGAACGCAGTCTTTTGACCCTGGGCGCTGCGGCCGTTCTTCCCCTCGGCTCAACGCGCTTCGGGCGCAAGAGCGGATTTCGGTACTCACCCTGACAGGCGGGCAGCGCGCCAAGTGGAGGTTTGCAAAGGCCTTTCGGCCTTTGCTGGGGAGGTGTCGGAGGGGCAAAGCCCCTCTGACATTCGCAGCGGAAATAGTTGGATCGTCAGGAGGGCCTCTCGACCTTTGCCGGGGACAGGCTCGAAGAGCGGCAAATCCGCCCCGGGGGCATTCACCCGCCCTGCCGCGCCACCATCCGCCGGAAGCCGAGGAACAGCCCCAGTGCCGCCACGAGCAACCCCGCCGCGAAGAGCACCGGCAGCACCGCCCCACCCGAGAGGTCCGCGAGCCACCCCGCGAGCGGCGGGAATCCTGTGCACCCCGCATAGAACCACGCGAAGTACACGCTGAGCCCCTGTGCGCGCCGTTCCGGCGGCAGGCCCAGCGCCGGCAGCGCGGAGAAGATGGTCAGGGGCAGCGCATAGAACAGGCCATGCAGCAGCAGGATCGGCGCCGCCCAGCCAAGCCCGGCGAAGGGCAATGAGGCTGCCAACGCGGCCGCGACCGGCACGCAGCCGAGCACCATCGGCAGCACCAGGCGTGGCCGCCGCGCGAGGATCGCGCCCGCCGGCACGGCCAGCACATTGATCCAGGACATCAGGGACGTGGCGAAGCCTGCCTCGGCCACCGACAGCCCCCGCGATACCAGCAATGGCTGCGCGAAGGTGACGAGCACCATGTAGGTCCCGTTGATCATCGCCCAGCAGGCGCCGGCGACGCACATCAGCCCCACTTCCCGCCGGGTCAGCCAGCCTGTCGCCTTGCGCGGCTGCGTCGCATGGGTGCCGGACCGCGAGGCCGCCGTCAGCGCCAGCCAGGCCATGCCCATGGCCGCCGCGCCCACCAGAAAGGGCCATTGCCAGCCATGGGCCACGGCGACGGGCGGCAGCAGCGCCTGCGCCGCGGCGATCCCGACTGGCCAGCCCAGGATGTAGACGGCCATGGCCGGAAACAGATCCGGCCCCTTGAAGCGTTCCTGCACGATCTTGGTCAGCAGCAGGATGGCGAGCACCGTGCCGGTGCCCATCATCAGCCGCCCAGCGTAGAGCATCGCGACGCTTCCCGCCGCCGCCGAGGCGAGTCCGCCGGCGACCAGCAGCCCGAGCCCGATCAGCACCCCCAGCCGGTCGCTCAGCCACCGCGCCGCCAGGCCGATCGGGACGACGAGCACCAGGCCGGGCAGCCAGAACAGCCCGACCAGCGTGCCGAAGCCGGTCCAGTCCAGCCCGAAGGCTGGAACCAGTGCCGGCTCCGCCGCGCCAGGCGCCTGGAACAGCACGCCGAGCGCCGCCCGCACGAGGAAGATCGCGACGAGGAAGCCGGCGGCCTGCCTCATCGAAGGACCAGCAGCCGTGATGGCGCGCGCAGCCGCACGCGCAGGATGGCGTGCTGGCGAAAGCGGCGCGCGAGCACGATGATCCGGCGCAGGTCGCCGAGCATCAGCAGGTGATGCTCGACCCAATGCGGCCGTTCCGCCTGACCCGCGCCGTCGAGAGAACGCACCCGCGCTGTCCGGCGCAGCCGTGCCAGGGCGCGGTCGTTCCAGCCGCGCGGCATGGCCCGGCTGAATGGGTTCCAGGCACCGATGAAGGCGCCTGCCCGAACCCGTGCCGCGACCAGCAGCGCATCCATCGCGCATGAACGCCGCCCGAGCCGTGCCACCGCCCCCGCCGCCTCGTAATCCGTCACGCGCCACCCGCGCGCGAGCCGCCGCGGAACCGGCACCGGGTCGGGATGCAGGAAGCGGGCGTGCGGCAGGGTCACGAGAGGTGCAGCAGCATGCCCTTCAGGTATTGGCTCTCCGGCAGCATCGGATGCAGCGGATGGTCCGGCCCGGCGCCGCTCATGTGCAGGATGCGCGCATCCCGCCGCGCACGATGCGCACCCCAGGCCACGGCGTCCGCGAATTCCCCTGGCGAGACGTGATGGCTGCAGGATGCGATGAAGAGGAACCCGTTCCGTTCCACCAGCCCGGCCGCGATCCGCGCCAGCTTGCCATAGGCACGCAGCGCCGCCGGCTGATCCTTGCGCGTCTTGGCGAAGGCCGGCGGGTCGGCGATGACGACGCCGAAGCGCTGCCCACTGCCGAAGATGCGTTCCAGTGTCTCCATCGCCTCGCCGCGCTGGGTCGTCACGCGGTCCGCCACGCCGTTCAGCACCGCACCCTGCGTCGCGGTCGCCAGCGCGTGCTCGCTGCGGTCGAGCAGCGTCACCTTGGTCGCCCCGGCCGCCGCGCAGCCGATGCCGAAGCCGCCCGTATGGCAGAAGGCGTCGAGCACCGTCGCACCCTTGGCCAGGCGGGCGACACGGGCACGATGCTCGCGCTGGTCGAAGAACCACCCCGTCTTCTGTCCGCCGAGCAGATCCACGGGAAAGCGCAGCCCGTTCTCCTCCACCATCGCGCCGGCGGCGTCGCCGGCGAGCAGGCGCGTCTCCTCCACCAACCCCTCAAGCCCGCGCACGCCGCTGTCGTTGCGGGCGACGATGCCGCGCGGGGCGACCAGCGCGGTCAGCGCCTCGACGATCAGGGGCGTCGCCGCATCCATGCCGGCGGTGTTCGCCTGCAGCGCCAGCACATCGCCATAGCGGTCGATGATCAGTCCGGGCAGGCCATCCGCTTCGGCATGCACCAGGCGATAATGCGGGGCATCGAACATCCGGTCGCGGATCGACAGCGCCTGCGCCAGCCGCTCGCGGAACCAGCCTGCATCGCAGGGGGCGGCGGGATCGGCGTCGAGCCGCCGCGCCGCGATCAGCGAATGCGGATTGAAGTGCCAGGCGCCGTGCTTCACCCCGTCATCGCCTTCCAGCCGTACCACGGACCCGGGTGGCAGCGCCTTTGCGGCGGGCGTCATGGCGATCTCGTTCGAGAAAGCCCATGGATGGCCGGCTTTCACGCGGCGGTCGCGGCCGGGCAGCAGGCGAATGAGGGGGCGGTCCTGGGTTGCGGTCATGACATGGCGGACCATGCCGATGCGCGGCTTGCCCGTCCATCCGTGCGCATTACGCTGCCGCCATGCAGATCTGCCGGGACCTGCCCTCGCTCCGCGCCGCCACCGCCGCTTTCCGGATCGCCGGGAAGCGGGTTGGCCTGGTGCCGACCATGGGGGCGCTTCACCAGGGGCATCTCGCCCTTGTCGACGCCGCGCGCCAGGGCGGGGCCGATGTCGTCATCACCTCCATCTTCGTGAACCCGCTGCAGTTCGGCGCGAATGAAGACCTGTCGCGTTATCCGCGCGACGAGGAAGGCGACCTGGCCAAGCTGCGCTCGGTCGGCTGCGACCTGGCCTGGATGCCCCCGGTCGACGCCATGTACCCGCCCGGCAATGCCACGGTGATCGAGGTCGCCGGTCCGACCGCCGGCTGGGAAGGCGATGCGCGCCCCGGCCATTTCCGTGGCGTCGCGACGGTATGCTGCAAGCTGTTCCAGCAATCCCAGGCCGAGATCGCCGCCTTCGGTGAGAAGGACTGGCAGCAGTTGCAGGTCGTCACGCGCATGGCGGGCGATCTAGACATTCCCATCCGAGTCCTGCCCGTGCCGACGGTGCGGGAGGCGGACGGCCTGGCCATGTCCTCGCGCAACCGTTTCCTCTCGGCGGCGGAGCGCGCCGTCGCGCCGGTGCTGCCGCACGCGATGACGCGCGCGGCTGGCGAGATCGCGGGCGGGCGCGCGGTGCCCGAGGCGCTGGGCGAAGGCGTCGAGACGTTGCGCGACAATGGCTTCGTGCCGGACTACTTCGCGCTGGTGGAAGCCGAGACGATGAAGCCGCTGACGGCACGGCGTGCGGAAGGGCCGATGCGGCTCATCGCCGCGGCACGGCTCGGCACGGTGCGGTTGCTGGACAACATGCCGGTCTGAGGGGGCGATCGGCTGGGGCGTCGCCCCCTCCGGACCACCCCGCCGGGTTCCCATCGGCGTTGCTGCGCAACGTCGATGGAGTCCATTGGCCACAGTGTGGCCTGGACCGCCGGCAACTGGTGCCGGGCGCGAGATCCATGCCGATCCCTCGCAGCG
>JAYSDS010000267.1:0-4172 GCA_041914265.1 Roseomonas sp. | reverse complement strand
GCCCCACCGGGGGGGGGGGGGGGGGGGGCGGGGGGCGCCCCCCCCCCCCGGCTCGGAGCCGGGCTGGGGTCCGGAGCGGGGCGAGGCCCCTCTCCGGTCCGCCTCACTTCTGCTTGGCGCGCTCGATCGCCTCGACGATCAGCTTCTGGGCTTCGTCTGCCCCGCCCCAACCCTGCACCTTCACCCACTTGCCGGGCTCGAGGTCCTTGTAGTGTTCGAAGAAGTGCTGGATCTGGTCCAGCGTGATCTTCGGCAGGTCCGTGTAGGTCTTCACATGGGCGTAGCGCTGCGTCAGCTTCGGCGTCGGCACGGCGATGATCTTCTCATCCATGCCGCCGTCGTCTTCCATGCGCAGCACGCCCACGGGGCGCACGTTGATCACCGCGCCGGGCACGATCGGGCGGGTGTTGCACACCAGCACGTCGATCGGGTCGCCATCGTCCGACAGGGTGTGCGGCACGAAGCCGTAATTCCCGGGGTAGCGCATCGGCGTGTAGAGGAAGCGGTCCACGAAAAGGGCGCCGGAATCCTTGTCCATCTCGTACTTGATGGGCTCGCCGCCGATGCCGACCTCGATGATGACGTTCACGTCCTCGGGGGGGTTCTTGCCGATCGCGATGGCGTCGATGCGCATGGGTTGGGAGCTCTCTCCAGTAGGGGATGCGCCGGGCTGGTAGCAGACCCGCGGCCCGCGGCCAATCGCAGCGCAGCATGGCTTGCGCGGGTGCGCTGCCCCGGCGAGGCTGCCGCCCATGCCAGACCCCGCTGCCCGCGCCGCCTTCGCCGCCGATGCCCTGTCCCGCGCGACGGAGGTCGTGGCGCTCACCCGGCGGCTGATGGCCGTCCCTTCCCCCAACCCGCCGGGCGATGTGCGCGCCTGCGCCGAGGAAGCGGCGGCGCTGATCCGCGGCCTGGCGCCCGAGGCCGAGGTCACCCTGCATCCGACCTCCTCCGAGGTCACCAACCTCGTCGCCCGCATCGCCGGGGCCGGGCCCGGCCGGCTGCTGGCCTTCAACGGGCATCTCGACACCTATCCGGTGAATGAGGCGCTGCCCTGGACCGTCGATCCCCTGAGGGGCGAGCTTCGGGACGGCCGCCTGTACGGGCGTGGCTCGGCCGACATGAAGGGCGGCATCGCGGCCTCGATCCTGGCCTTCGCCCTGCTCGCGCAACACCGCGCCGCGTGGCGGGGAGAGGCGCTGCTGACCCTGGCGGGGGACGAGGAATCGATGGGCCCGCTCGGCACGAAATGGCTGCTCGACAACGTCCCCGGCCTGGCGCGGGCCGATGCGGTCATCATCGGGGATGCCGGCAGCCCGCGGGTGCTGCGCTTCGGGGAGAAGGGCTTCCTGTGGATCGCGGTGCAGGCGGTGGGCACCGCGGCCCATGGTGCTCACGTCCATCTCGGCGAGAATGCGGTGGACCGCCTGCGCGTCGCCCTCGACGCCGTGGTGCGGCTGCGCGACCTGCCCGTCGCCCCGCCGGCCGAGGTCACCGCCGCCATCGCCGCCGCCAAGCCGCTGAGCGAGAAGCTCGCCGGGATCGGGGAAGCGCATGTGCTGGGCTCGGTCACGGTCAATATCGGGCGCGTTTCGGGCGGCACGGCGCCGAACCTGGTGCCGGCCTCGGCGCGCGCGGAATGCGACATCCGGCTTCCGGTGGGCGTGACCTGCGCGGAGGCCGAGGCCGCACTCGCCGCCGGGCTCGACGAGTTGCCGGGCATCTCCTGGCAGGTGCTGCGCCGCTTCGAGCCCAACCACACCGACCCCGGCTCGGCGATCGTGCGCGCCACCCATGCGGCGGCCGAGGAAGTGCTGGGCGGCCCGGTGGCGGTGAACATGCGCGTCGGCGGGTCGGATGCGCGCTGGTTCCGCATGGCGGGGCTGCCGACCGTCGTCTATGGCCCGACGCCCCACAACATGGGCGGCGCCGACGAATGGGCCGATGTCGCGGAGCTTGAGGCGGTCGCGCGGGTCCATGCCCTCGCCGCCTTCGACGTCCTGGCCGGATGAGGCGGGCTTGCGCGTCCTCCTTCTCGGCGCGACCGGGCTGATCGGCGCGGCGGTCGCCGATGCCCTGGCCGAGGCCGGGCATGCGGTGACGGGCCTCGCGCGTCAGGTCGGCCCCGCGGCGGCGGCCCGGCCGCACCTGGCCTGGATCGCGCGCGACCTGGCCACCTGCACGACGCCCCAGGATTGGATGCCGCTGCTCGCCGGTATGGACGCGGTGGTGAACTGCGCGGGCGTGCTCCAGGACGGGCCGGGCGACAATGTCCGCGCCGTGCAGGAAGCAGCGATGCTCGCCCTGTGGCAGGCCTGCGCGGCAACGGGGGTACGCCGGGTGGTGCAGGTCTCGGCGGTGGGGGCGGAACCCGATGCGCCGACGGTCTTCATGCGCAGCAAGGCGGCGGCGGACGCGGCATTGGCCGATACGACGCTGGATTGGGTGGTGCTGCGGCCGGGCCTGGTCTGGGCGCCGACCGCCTATGGCGGCACGGCGCTGCTGCGCGCGCTGGCGGCCTGGCCAACCGCCTTGCCGCTGCCTCTGCCGCTCGCCGGCGCCGTGGTGCAGACGGTCGCGGTGGAGGAGGTCGCCCTCGCCGTGGTCGCCGCCATCGAGGGCCGAGTCCCGGCCCGGCACGCCTACGACCTGGTGGAGCGGCCGGACCACAGCCTGGCGGCGGTGATCGCCGCGCTGCGGGGCTGGAGCGGGCGCGGCCCCCTGCACATCCTCCCGGCGCCGGACTGGGTCGCGCGGCTTGCCGGCAGGGCGTCGGATCTGCTGGGCCGGCTCGGCTGGCGGTCCCCGCTGCGCAGCACCGCCATCGCGGAGCTGGCGCGCGGCGTGCGCGGCGACCCGGACCCCTGGGAGGCGGCGACCGGCCGCCCGCTGGCCACGCTGGAACAGACCCTGCGCCGCCATCCCGCCACCATCCAGGATCGCTGGTTCGGGCGGATCTGGCTGCTGCGGCCGCTGCTGGTCGGGGGGCTCGCGGCGTTCTGGCTGGCCTCGGGCGCCATCGCCCTGGCGCGGCCGGGCGAGGCGGCCGCGGTGCTGGCCGCGCGCGGCATGGCCGAGGCGCCGGCGGTCGCGTTGGTGCTGGGTGGGGCGGCGGTCGATCTCGCCCTGGGCGCGCTGGTGCTGGTGAAGCGGGCCATGCCCCTCGCCGCGCTCGGCATGCTGGCGACCAGCGCGGCCTATCTCGCGGGCGGCACGCTGCTGGCACCCGATCTCTGGGCCGATCCGCTGGGCCCGCTGGTCAAGGTCCTGCCGGCCATGCTGCCCGCCGCCACCCTGCTGGCGCTGGCCGAGGAACGCTGATGCTGTCCCTCGAATTCCTCCGCTGGCTGCATGTGATCGGCGCGACGGTGCTGCTCGGCACCGGGGCGGGCATCGCCTTCTTCATGATGATGGCGCATCGCACGCGGGACCCGGCGCTGATCGGCCATGTCGCCGGGACGGTGGTGGTGGCGGATGCGCTGTTCACCGCGACGGCGGTGGTGGCGCAGCCCGTCACCGGCGCGCTGCTCGCCTGGGAGATCGGGTGGAGCCTGTGGGAGCCGTGGATCATGCTCTCCCTCGGCCTTTATGTGATCGCCGGGGCCTTCTGGCTGCCGGTGGTGTTCATCCAGGTCTGGCTGCGTGACCTGGCGCGCGCGGCGGCCACGTCAGGACAGGGGCTGCCGGAGGCCTATGACCAACTCTATCGGATCTGGTTCGCCTGCGGCTTTCCGGCCTTCGCGGCGGTGCTCGGCATCATCTGGCTGATGGCGACCCGCCCCGTGCTGTGGTGACGGCGTTTGATTTCCGGCGATTCTGCGGGCAATCAGGGGGCTGCGTGGGCCTGTAGCTCAATGGTCAGAGCGGACCGCTCATAACGGTTTGGTTGCAGGTTCGAGTCCTGCCGGGCCCATGAATTTTCCCTGCGCCTGATGACCCGGCGACTTCCGCTGCGGATGTCAGAGGGGCCTTGCCCCTCCGACACCTCCCCAGCAAAGGCCGAAGGGCCTTTGCAAACCTCAACTTGGCACCGGACATCGCTGCCAGGAGCAGTGCCGAAGCCCGCCCTTGCGCCCGAAGCGTGTTCAGCGGGGATGAAGACCGGCTGCGGCGCCCAGCACCAAGTGCCTGCGGTCCAGGATGCCCAGCATCCTGGCGGGAGGAGGCTCGGA
>JAYSDS010000266.1:0-4203 GCA_041914265.1 Roseomonas sp. | reverse complement strand
CCAAAGGCCCTTCGGCCTTTGGCGGGGTGGTTTGGAGGGGCGGCGCCCCTCCAATAACGACCGCGGCCGAAGCCGAGGCATCAGCAGCTTCCCTGCTCCAACGCCACCCGCACCCGCAATCCCGGCCCGGCATCCTCCAGCGCGATGCGCATCCCGTGCAGATCCGCCACCGCGCGCACCAGCGCGAGGCCTAGCCCGCTTCCTGGCGTCGACCGTGAGGCGTCCAGGCGGTGGAAGCGCCGGAACACCTTGTCGCGTTCCGCTTCGGGGATGCCGGGGCCGTCGTCGCTGACGACGATCTCGGTGGGCGTGATGGACAGGCCGATCCGCCCGCCATCCCGCCCGTGGCGTACCGCGTTCTCCACCAGATTCGCCAGCATCTGCGTCAGCAGCGCCGGGTCGCCCGTGAGCGCCACGCCGGGCAGGATGTCGGGGGCCAGCACCTGGCCGCGTTCCTCGGCCGCCGGCGCGTAGACCTCCGCGACGGATTCCGCGATGGATGACAGGTCCACCGGGCCGAAGCCGGCGCGCTGCGTGCCGGATTCGACCTGGGCGATGCGCAGCAGCGCGGCGAAGATATCAAGCAGACGGTCGGCCTCGGCCTGGGCTGCGGCGATGGCCTCCGGGGTGGGCGCGCGGGCGGCCTCGTCCAGGCGCTGGCGCAGGCGCGTCAATGGCGTGCGCAGGTCGTGGGCGATGTCGTCGGTCACCTCGCGCAGCGCGGCCATCAGGTCTTGCAGGCGACCGAGCGTGGCGTTGATGCGCGCGGCGAGGCGGTCGAACTCGTCGCCGCTCCGGCCCACGGCAAGGCGATGGTCCAGGTCGCCGCCCTGCACCACGGCCAGCGCGGCTTCCATCGCGGCGGCGCGTCGCGCGACCGACCGCCCGAGCAGCAACCCGCCTGCGAGGCCGAGTAGCAGCACCGCGCCGCCCACCCAGACCGCGCCGGTCAGCAGCCGTTGTTCCAGCGCCCGTGCGGCCGAGAGGTCGCGCCCGACCACCAGCGCACCGCCGCCAGGCAAGGGTTGCGCATACATCAGCACGGGCGCCTCGCCGCCGCCGGGCAGGCGGATGTCGCCCTCGCGCCAGCCGCGCTCGCTCGACACGCCGGACAGGTTGCCCGCCAGGCGCTGCCCATCCGGCGCCGCGAGCAGGTAGTATTCCTGCCCGTTGCGATCCGCGGCGAGCCGCGCCTCGATGGACAGCGCGACGCCGCGCGCGCCGGACAGCGCGCCGGATTGCAGCAGCACGCCCATGCCGCGCTCGATCTCCTGCGCCGCCTGGCGCATGGCGAAACCGGCGGTCACCCACCAGGCCACGCCGCCCACCAGCGCCGTGCCGGCGAGCGTGAGCGCGAGATGCAGCAGCGTGACGCGGAAGGCCGTGGTGCGCGCGAAGGCCCAGCGGGGATGTGCTTCAGCCATCGGCGCGGATGACGTAGCCCGCGCCGCGCACCGTATGCAGCAGCTCGCGCTCGAAGCCCTTGTCGATCTTGCCGCGCAGTCGGCTGATATGGGTTTCCACGACGCTGGTCTTGGGGTCGAAGTGGAAGTCCCACACGCCTTCCAGCAGCATGGTGCGCGTGACCACCTGGCCCTCGCGCCGCATCAGGTATTCGAGCAGGCGGAACTCGCGCGGCTGCAGGTCGATGCGCTTGCCGCCGCGCGTGACGTTGCGGCGGATCAGGTCCATCTCGAGATCCGCGACGCGCAGCACCGTCACTTCCTGCTTCATCGGCGGACGGCGGGCAAGCGCGTTGATCCGCGCGAGCAGCTCGGCGAAGGCGAAGGGCTTGGCGAGGTAGTCGTCGCCGCCCGCCTCCAGCCCCTCGACACGGTCGCCGACGCCGGTGCGCGCAGTGAGGAAGATCACCGGCGTCGCGATTCCCGCCGCGCGCACGGCCCGTACCAGGGACAGACCGTCGAGCTTCGGCAGCATGCGGTCCACGACCATCACGTCATGCCCGCCGCCCGTGGCGAGGAACAAGCCGTCCTGCCCATCCGCCGCACGGTCCACGACATGACCGGCTTCCTCAAGCCCACGCGCCACATAGGCCGCGGTCTCGGCATCGTCCTCGACGACCAGGATCCTCACTGTGCCTCCGTCCCCCCGGGACCGCGTCTCGATCTCCGGCATGGCCGCGCTCCTACCGAACCTTGCGGGAAAGGTAGGATGCGCGCCGCTGCCGGGCTGCGGCGCCCAGCATACGGATCGGTAAAGGACGCGACAGGGGGCGGGGATGCGTCGGGGTGCTTTCTCTGCGGGACGCCGAGCCAGTGCGGCCCGGCACCGGATACCCCAGAGGGAGAGACCTGATGCCCCGCTTCAACTTCCGCCGCCCCGCGATCGCCGCCGGCATCCTGGCGCTGGCGCTCGGCACCACCGCGCTGACCGCCATTCCGGGCACCGCGCAGCAGACGCCGGCGCCGGTCGCTGGCGTGGCCCTTCCCCGCCCCGCCGGCCCTGACTTCGCCGATGTCGCCGCCCGCGTCGGCCCCTCGGTCGTGCGCGTGCTGACCACCGAGCGCGTCGCCCAGGTCCGCCAGGAGGTCCCGCCCCAGCTCCGCGGCACCCCGATGGAGGAGATGTTCCGTCGCTTCGGCCAGCAGGGCCAGGGCCAGGAGCAGGGCCAGCCGCAGCAGCGCCGCGCCGGCCAGGGCTCGGGCTTCGTGATCGACCCGGCGGGCTACATCGTGACCAACGCCCATGTGGTGGGTGAGAACGCCGAGGTCCAGGTGGTGATGGCCGATGGCCGCGAGCTGCCGGCGACCGTGATCGGCCGCGACACCGCCACCGACGTGGCGCTGATCAAGGTCGAGGCCGGTGCCCCGCTGCCCGCGATCGCCTTCGGCAATTCCGACAGCACCCGCGTTGGCGAATGGGTGATGGCGATGGGCAACCCCTTCGGCCTGGGCGGCACCGTCACGGCGGGCATCGTTTCGGCTCGCGGCCGGCAGATCGGCCAGGGGCCCTATGACGACTTCATCCAGACGGATGCGTCGATCAACCCGGGCAACTCGGGCGGGCCGCTGTTCAACGCCGCGGGCGAGGTGGTCGGCATGAACACCGCCATCTTCTCCCCCTCGGGCGGGAACATCGGCATCGGCTTTGCGGTGCCGTCGAAGATGGTGCAGCACATCGTCGCGCAGCTTCGCGACCATGGCTCGGTGCAGCGCGGTTGGCTGGGCGTGAGCCTGCAGCCCCTGGACCAGGACCTGGCGACGGCCATGCGCGTCAGCGACGCCAAGGGCGCCCTGGTCGCGGCGGTGGAGCCGAACAGCCCGGCGGCGCGTGGCGGGCTGCAGCCCGGCGACGTGATCACCGCGATCGACGGGCGGGCAGTGAGCACGCCGCGTGACCTGGCCGCCGGCGTGGCCGACGTGGCCCCGGGCCGCACCGCGACGCTGGCCGTGCTGCGCGACGGGTCGGCGAGCGAGCGCCGCATCGAGGTCGGGACCAACCCGGCCAACCAGGCGGCGGCGGGCAAGCCGGGCCAGGCGGCCCAGCCTTCCCTCGGCATCGGCCTGGCGCCGCGCCAGGAAGGCGGGGTGGCGATCACCCGGGTCGAGCCGGGCTCGGTCGCCGAGGAGCGCGGCCTGCGCACTGGGGACGTTGTGCTCCGCGCCGGTGAGCGCGAGGCCTCCCGCCCGCAGGACGTGGTCGAGGCGGTCCGTGCGGCCCGCGAGGCGGGGCGCCCGTCCATCGCCTTCCAGGTCGAGCGCAACGGTGCGCAGCGCTTCGTCGCCCTGCCGCTGCGGGCAGCCTGACGGGTTCGGCGGTCCGGGGATCTTCTCTTCCCCTCGATTCCCGGGCCGTCGCTAGGGGCTGAGCCGTCCTTCACTATCCCCCAGGGCGGGCTCTGCTCCACTGGGCGCATGTTGGCCGACAGGCCGGCATGCGCCCTTTCTTTTTTCGGCGAGGGCAGAACCGGAGGGGGCATGCCTCCCTGCACCACACCGCCAAGCCATGGTCTGGCCTGGACCGTCGGCACCTGGCAGTGCGCGCGACGTCGATGCCACGCCCTCGTAGCGCGCTTTCGGCGTAAGATATGGGCTACGGCACCGTTCTGCCCGTGGTGCGTGGCGCCAAGTGGAGGTTTGCACAGGCTTTCCTGGTTACCCGGTTGCTTGCGTTGTGGATGTCAGAGGGGCTTTGCCCCTCCGACACCTCCCCAGCAAAGGCCGAAGGGCCTTTGCAAACCTC
>JAYSDS010000265.1:0-4263 GCA_041914265.1 Roseomonas sp. | reverse complement strand
CGCGGAATCTGCCAAACGCGCGTCTGACAAGCCAACTGCAACTCGGCGCGGCGCAGGGGGGGGGGGGGGCGCCCCCCCCCCCCCCCCCCCCCCCCCCCCCCCCCCCCCCCCCTTCCACCAGTTCACAGGGGCGCGCAGGCTCCCTCCAGCCATGCCGCCACGTCCGGCTCCACCTGCGGCGCAACCTCGGCCAGCACCCAGGCATGGTAGGTGTTCAGCCAGTCCCGTTCGCCCGGCGTCAGCAGCGCCGGGTCGATCAGCGCGCGGTCGAAGGGGGCCAGCGTCAGCGTTTCGAAGGCGAGGAAGGGTTTGCTCGCCAATGGCAGCATGGCGGACGTGACCAGCAGCAGATTCTCGAGCCGGATGCCGTATTCCCCGGTCGCGTAGAAGCCCGGTTCGTCGGACAGGATCATGCCTTCGCGCAGCGGCACCACGCGCGCCGCGCGGCTGAAGGCGACCGGCCCCTCATGCACCGAGAGGAAGGAGCCGACGCCATGCCCGGTCCCATGATCGTAGTCGAGCCCGGCATCCCAGAGCGGCCGCCGCGCCAGCGCATCGAGGTGCGGCCCGGCAACGCCGGCCGGGAACCGCGCGGTCGCGAGCGCGATGTGCCCCTTCAGCACGCGCGTCACGCGGTCCTTGATCGCGGCGGGCGCCTCGCCCGGCCCGGTCCAGAGGGTGCGCGTGATATCCGTCGTGCCGTCGAGGTACTGCGCGCCGGAATCGATCAGGTAGACCTCGTCCGGCGCGATGCGGCGGTTCGTCTCGGCTGTCACGCGGTAATGGACGATGGCGCCGTGCTCCCCCGCGCCGGAGATGGCGGGGAAGGATTCCGCGCGGAACAGCGCCACCTGACGCCGGAGGGCGAGGAGTTGCTCGGCCGCCGAGATCTCGGTCAGCCCACCTTTCGGGGCCTCGCGCGCGAACCAATGGAGGAAGCGCGCCATGGCGGCGGCATCGCGGTGATGCGCGTTGCGCGCGCCCTCGCGTTCCACCGCGTTCTTGCAGGCGCGCGGCAGGCGGCAGGGGTCCTCACCGGCGCTGATCGTCGCACCGGCCTCGGTGAGCCAATGGACGAACCAGGCCGGCGTGGTCTCGGCATCGAGGCGCACGCGCCGGCCGCGCAGGGCATCGAGTGCCGCGGGCAGCTCCTCGCGCGGGCGCACCACGACCTGATTGCCGAGATGCGCGCGGGTTTCCGCCGGCACCTTGACGGGCGCCATGAAGAGATCGACGCGCGCATCGTCATGCAGCAGCGCGAAGCCGAGCGCGAGCGGCGTATGCGCGAGGTCCGCGCCGCGAATGTTCAACAGCCAGGCGAGCGAATGAGGGTCGGACAGGACCGTCGCGGCTTCACCGGCCTCGCGTAGCGCGGCGGCGGCCTCGGCGCGCTTCTCGGCCGCGGGCTTGCCGGCATAGGCGAGCGGGTGTGGCACCGCCTCCGCCATCGGCGCCGCGGGGCGGTCCGCCCACACGGCGTCGAGCGGATTGGCCGGGAGCGGAACCAGATGCACCCCCGGAACCGACAGGCGCTCGATGGCCGGGGCCGGGTGCAGCCAGGGATCGTAGCCGATCGCCATGTCCTGGGCGTGAGCCTTGAGCCAGTCGGCCGCCGGTTCCTCGGTGATGTGGCGGCATTCCCAGAGCGTCGGGTCCGTCTGGTCACGCACCTGCAGGGTGTACCGCCCATCGGTGAAGACGGCGGCCCGGTCCGGCAGGACGATCGCCATGCCCGCGGAGCCGGTAAATCCGGTGAGCCATGCAAGACGCTCACCCGCAGGCGGGACATATTCGCCGAGATGCTCATCGGCGCGGGGAATGATGAAGCCCTGGACGCCGGCTTGGGCGAGGCGGGCGCGCAGGGCGGCGAGGCGTTCGGACGGAGACAGGGCTGTGATCCTTGTTACCGCAAAGTTGCACGCAGTCACAGGAATTCATGCTTCATGCGCATGGCTCAGTCGTGGCCTTGGCGCACCACCTGTGGCTTTCAGATCAATATATTGCCGGCACGAAAGGTTGGCGCCCGAAACGACGCCGGCCAACCAAGGAACACTTATCATGGACGCCCGTAACACCAAGGCCGAGGCCGCGCTGCTGCTGCCCGGCGCCACCGCCGCCTCCCGCCACGAGGAGGAAGTGCAGGCCCTGCATGCCGCCAACGCCGCGGCGCGCGAGGAAGCCTTCTCCAACGCCGTGCTGAATGGCCTGCAGAGCGCCGTGCGTGGCCTCGGCGCCGCGGTGCGCAGCGTCGCGGCGCTGCCGGCCCGGCTGCAGACCTACAATGCGCTGCACCGCCTGTCGGATCGCGAGCTGCGCGACATCGGCATGACGCGCTTCGACATCGGCCGGGTCTTCGAGCCGAGCTTCAACCCGCGCCCGGCCAACGACACCGGCGAGAAGCCGTCCCCCCGCGCCGCCTGAAGCGCCAAGCAACAACGTCACACGGCCATGCGGGCTGAGCCCCCCCGACGCCCGCATGATGACGAAGGGCCGCAGCTTCCCCCGAGCTGCGGCCCTTTTGCCGTCCGGGACCATGGGCCGCCCGGGCATGTTTCAAGAGGTAACGGCGCGCGCGGCAGCCATGCCGCCGGAACGATTGCTGCGCCGCGGCAAGCCGTCTGACATGGCAGCATGCCCACCGCCGCCTGGATCGTCGTCCTGTCCGCCGCCGCCTCGGTCTCACTGTCGCTCGGGGCGCGACAGACCTTCGGACTGTTCCTGCTGCCGCTCGGGGTGGAGCACGGCATCAGCGCCACGATCCTCGGTGCCTCGGTCGCGCTGCACAACCTGATCTGGGGATTGGGGCAGCCGGTCGCGGGCGCCATGGCTGACCGCTTCGGCGCGGGGCGCGTCGCGCTCACCGGCGCGGGCATCTACGCCGTCGGCCTGCTGCTGCCGGCCTTCTTCCCCACACCGGCCGGCCTCATCATCGGCATCGGCATCCTGACGGGGCTCGGCACCGCTGCTGCGGGGGCAGGCACGGTGCTGGGGGCCGTCGCGCGGGTGGTACCGGCACACCGGCGGGGCGATGCGCTGGGCCTTGCCTCGGCTGGCGGATCGGTCGGCCAGGCAGCCATGGTGCCGTTCGCGCAATGGGGCATCGAGACGGGCGGCACCTCCTTCGCCTTCACCCTGCTCGCCGCGACGATGGTGCTGGCCCTCGTCATCTGCCCACGCCTCGAATGGCAGGCGCCCATCCGCGTGCCCGGCCAGACGCCGGCAGGCCTCAGCGGATTGCCGGCCCTCGCCCGCCGCGCGCTGGCCGATCGGGACTTCGCCCTGCTGACGGTCGGCTTCTTCGCCTGCGGCTTCCAGCTCGCCTTCCTGACCGTGCACCTGCCGACGCATCTCGTCCTGTGCGGCCTGCCGACGGGACTCGGCGTGACAGCGCTGATGCTGATCGGACTGTTCAACATCCCCGGGTCGTGGCTGTGCGGACGGATCGGCAATGTCATCCGGCCGGAGATCGCGCTGGGTGCCATCTACCTCGCGCGCACCGTCTGCATCGCCATCTTCGCGGCGACCGTGCCCACCGAATGGGGGACGATGATCTTCGCGTCGGTGATGGGCTTCATCTGGCTGGGGACGGTGCCGCTGACCTCCGCGGCGATCGCGCGGCGCTTCGGCGTGGCCGATCTCGGCGCGCTCTATGGCATCTGCTTCCTCTCGCACCAGATCGGCGGCTTCATCGGGGCCGGGGCCGGGGCGATGGTGGTGGATGCGACCGGCTCCTACGCCGCCTTCTGGCCGGTGATGCTGGTGGTCGGCCTGGTCGCGATCGCCAGCAACTGGGCGACGCGCGCACCGCGCAGCGCCATGGCGTAGCGCGAAGCCGGCCGATCCTTACCAGCGATTAACCGCATCGGGTGCATCAAGACCGCGCGGCACAGAGCGCCGCGATTGACGCCAGAACGGCGGTTGTCCCGGATGGAAACACCATGCGGCCTGCCGGCTGGAATACGCTGAGCGAAGAGCTCCAACTCACCCTGTCACGCGAAGCCCTGCGCCGCGCCGCGGAAACGCTGGCAGACCATGCCGAGATCCTGGCGAAGGAAATGGAGGGCGGCACGCTGCTGGACCGCGGCGGGCCGGACGCGCTGCGCCTTTTTGCGGCAGTGGTGCGCAGCACCAATCGCGACGCGTTCGGAGAGGTCGGGCACGCCTGACGCCGTTGGCGGGCGGGGGCTGCCCCAGCTTCCGCTGTGGAATTGGAGGGGCGTTGCCCCTCCAAGCCACCCCAGCAAAGGCCGAAAGGCCTTTGCA
>JAYSDS010000264.1:0-4274 GCA_041914265.1 Roseomonas sp. | reverse complement strand
AGGGGGGGTTTCCCACGCGCTTGGGGCCTTTGGGGGGGGGGGGGGGGGGGGCCCACCCCCCCCCCCACATCCACAGCGGTAGTAACCGGCTCATCAGGCGCGCCGGGCATCACTGCTGCTGGTTGGTCCGGCGCCTCTGCTGCTGCTGTTGCTGCGTGCCGCTGCGCTGCTGCGTGGTCCCGCTCCGCTGCTGGCCGGACCCGCTGCGCTGCGGCGGCGTGGCGCTGCGCTGCGGCGTCGTCCCCGTGCGCCGCGTCCGGCTGTTGCGCGTTGCCGTCGTCGCCCGTGCCGGGCGAGCCGCTGCCGGGGGCGGCGGCCGGCGGATCAGGTAGCGCTGCTGCGCCGGCGGCATGATCATCCAGCGCGCCTGGAGTTCACCCTCATCCTCCACGATCTCGCCCATGCGGGTCAGGCCCTGGCGGGCGCGGCGCTTGTGCTCGTCCGAGAGTTCGGCCCAGGCGATCGGCCCGGGGGCATAGACGCGCTCCGGCTCGGGCCCGGTCGGCTCGGGCGCGACCGGCGCCGGCTCGGGTTCAGGCGTCGCGCAGGCCGACAATCCGGCGAGCAGGGCGAAGAGCCCCGCGCGCCGCCCGAAACGGATCGTCATATCGTCAACTCCACCATCACGGGCACATGGTCCGAGGCCTTGGGCCAGTCCCGTGCATCCTTCAGCACCACCTGGCGGACCAGCCCGCCGGCGAGGTCCGGGCTGACCCAGACATGATCCAGCCGCCGCCCGCGATCCGAGGCGCGCCAATCCGCCGCGCGGTAGGACCACCACGTGTAGAGCTTCTGGTCGGCGGGAACGAAATGACGCATCGCATCCTGCCAGCCGCCGGCACGCTGCCAGCCGGTCAGCGCCTCGACCTCCACCGGGGTGTGGGAGACGACGTCGAGAAGCTGCTTGTGCGACCAGACATCCTGTTCGAGCGGCGCGATGTTGAGGTCGCCGACCAGGATCGCGCGCCGGGCCGGATTGGCTGCCGACCACGCGGTGCATTCCGCCACAAAGTCGAGCTTGTGGCCGAATTTCGGGTTCTTCCCGCGGTCCGGGATGTCGCCACCGGCGGGGATGTAGAAATTGTGCAACTCGACCGGCGCCGCGCCCGGCACATCGAGCATGGCGCCGAGATGCCGGCAGTCGCCCTTGCCGCACCAGTCCGGATCCTGCTCCCGCAGCAGGATCGGCTGCTTCGACAGCACGGCGACGCCGTTATAGCCCTTCATCCCGCGCACCAGCCGGTGCGTGAAGCCGAGTGCCTCCACCCCCTCATGCGGAAAGAGGGGGTCGGGACACTTCGTCTCCTGCAGGCAGAGGACGTCGGGGTCGAGCTGGGCCACCAGATCCTTCAACAGCGGCAGCCGCAGCCGCACGCTGTTGATGTTCCAGGTGGCGACGCGCAGCGTGGCGCGCATCAGGCGATCTTCGTGCGGACCTCGCCCACGCCTTCCACGAAGCCTGCCAGAACGTCGCCCTTGGACACCGCGGCCACGCCTTCGGGCGTGCCGGTCATGATCAGGTCGCCCGGGGCGAGTTCGACCAGTTCGGAGAGGTTCGCGATGACCTCGGCCACCGACCAGATCAGCTTGGACAGGTCGGAGGTCTGCACGATCTTCCCGTTCACCGTCAGCTCGATCTTGCCCTTGGTGGGGTCGATGCCGGCGGCGGGCACCAGCGCGCCCATCGGGGCGGACTTGTCGAAGCCCTTGCCCATGTCCCAGGGGCGGCCGGTCTTCTTCGCCTCGTTCTGGAGATCGCGGCGGGTCATGTCGAGGCCGCAGCAATAGCCCCAGACATGCTTCAGCGCCTCGGCGACCGGGATGCTCTTCCCGCCCGTGCCGATGGCGACGACCAGTTCCATCTCGTGGTGCAGCGACTTGGTCGCCGGCGGATAGGGCATGTCGGCATCGTTGATGACAACGGCATCGGCGGGTTTGGTGAAGTAGAAGGGCGGCTCGCGGGTCGGGTCGGAGCCCATCTCGATCGCGTGTTCGGCATAGTTGCGGCCGACGCAGAAGATGCGGCGGACGGGGAACAGCGCGTCGCTTCCCTTGACGGGAATGGCGGCGACCGGGGGCGGGGCGACGACGTAGGACACCATGCGGGCAAGCTCCGATCCGGGGCAGGGACATGGTCCTATACAGGCGCATGGAGCGCCCCGGAAGCCGGGCCGTCGGGCTGGGCCGAACTTAACGTGTCACATGAAGCCCGGCATCGAAGCCGAAGTATTCGATCGGCAATCCCGATGTGGATACCCATAAAAGAAGCGCCCGGTCAGGGGGGTGACCGGGCGCCGTATTGTTATTCCGATCGGAATGGTCGGGCGAGCCGGCAGGGGACACCGGGGCTCGACCACCGGCCTATTTGGGAGCCGGTAGAAGGACATTAAACCCCTGGGCGACAGGAATCAAAAGGCTATTGGCGGCAAGGCATGACAAACGTCACACCTCCACGCCATCCATTTCACTCGGCGGCCTGGGCCAGTCCCGGCACGCCATGACGCGCGGCGCGGTGCGCGGCGCAGGCCTCGCCGAAGGCGAGGAAGATCGCATTGCTGTCGGCATCCCGTTCCCAGTCGTATTCGGGATGCCATTGGACGCCGATGGCGAAGCCGCTCGCACCCTCGACGCGCACGGCTTCCACCGTCCCGTCCGGTGCCCAGGCCTCGGCCACCAGCCGTGGCGCCAATCGCTGGACGCCCTGGTTGTGCAGGGAATTCACCGCGAGCCAGGCAGCGGTCCGCGAGCGTGGCGTCAGAAGCCGGATCAGCGCCCCGTCCTTCTCGATCCGGACGCCATGCGCCTTGCCGGTCCGCACGCGCGGGATCGGCTGGTCGGACGGCGTCGAATGGTCCATCCGCCCCGGCAGATCCTGGATGCGTTGATCGAGGCTGCCGCCGAGCGCGACGTTCAGTTCCTGCATGCCACGGCAGATGGCCAGGAGCGGAACGCCCGCCGCGATCGCCGCGCGGATCAGCGGCAGGGTGGTGGCGTCGCGCTGGTGGTCTTCCGGCGTGCCTTCGGCATGGGCAGGCCCGTCATAATGGCCCGGCCAGACATTGGAGCGACTGCCGGTGAGGATGAGCCCGTCGAGATGGGGCACCAGTTCCTCCGACAGGTCCTCGCCCGCCGCGGGTAGCAGCACGGGCGTGCCGCACACCGGGCCACGCACGACGCGGACATAGCTGTCGGACGCCGCATGATTCGGCGTGGCGAAGATGCCGAAGGGTTTCTGGCAACAGGAGATGCCGATCAGCGGTCTCATGGAGGTGCAGCCTCCCGCGATGCGGTGGCAGGATCAAGGCATTCCATGGAGGTTTCGTGAACGCCCACACAGTTCTGCATGCCACCCATGCAGCGGGCGCAGCAGGATGCGCGCGGCGTGGTCACGCGCAGCCCCTCAGCCGTTGCCCTGCGGCGCCCCCATCCCGCCCGGCTCGAAGAAGCGCGGGTCGTTGAACTGGAACAGGCCAGCCGGAAAGCGCAGCCCCGTCTCGATTCGGAACAGGCTGACCCGCGTCTCCCGCCGCTGCGAATCGGTCACCGCCCATTGGCGCAGTTCGAGCGGGTCCGGGTTGAACACGAGCGTCAGCCGGCCCTCATTGGGCTCGTTGGTGCGGTACATGGTGATGCGCAGGAAGCCGCCGGACCGCTCGATGCCCGTGACGGTGACATCGCCGGAGAGCTTCACCTCCCGCCGCAGCAGGATGGTCAGCGGGGTCTGGCTCACCAGCAGCGTCGTCGGCGCGCGCAGCTCCCGGTCATACATCAGGAACTGGCCGGCATCGGCGACCAGCAGCAGCGGCTCGGGCGGATCGTATTCGAAGCGCATGCGGCCCGGGCGCCAGATCCAGGCGGTGCCCTCAGCCGCCGCACCGTTCTGCGCGATCTGCAGGAACCGGGCGCGCAAGGTGGTCAGGCTGTTGAGATAGGCTTCGACACGGGCGATGTCGGCCCGGTCCCGGTCCGTCAGCGCAGCGGCGCCGGGGGCCGGCGGCGCGGCCGCACGCTGGGCCAGGGCCGGGGTGGCGATCAGCAGGGGGGCTGCAAGCAGCATGCGACGGTTCATGATGCGGCCCATGTGGCGCGCCCGACCGGCGGAGGGAAGAGGCGACGCCCGTCTCAAAACCTCACGCTGCCATGTTGGGGGGTTTCCAGGGGCCTTCCTGATGACCCGGCTACTTCCGCTGTGGATGTGCGAGGGGCGTTTGCCCCCCCCCACCACCCCCCCCAAAGCCCACAAGCCCTTGCAAACCACCACATGGCACCCCGCC
>JAYSDS010000263.1:0-4439 GCA_041914265.1 Roseomonas sp. | reverse complement strand
CCCCCCCCCCCCCCCCCCCCCCCCCCCCCCCCCCCCCCCCACGACGACAGCGGAAAACCGGGGCTCACCCCGAAGCCCTGCGGCCCCTCGGCTCTGTCGTTCGGGCGCGTTATGCTGCGCCGATGCGCCAGATCATTCTCGACACCGAGACCACCGGCCTCGAACCTGGCCAGGGTGACCGCGTCATCGAGGTCGCGGCGGTGGAACTGATGAACTTGTTGCCCACTGGGGCAACCTTCCACCGTCTCGTCGACCCTGAGCGCGATATTCCCGCCGAAGCGACGCGGGTCCATGGCTTCACGAGCGCGGATCTCGCGGGCAAGCCGAAATTCGCCGACATCGCGCAGGAGATGCTCGACTTTCTCGGCGATGCTCCGATCGTCGCGCACAACGCGCCCTTCGATTTCGGCTTCCTCGACGCGGAACTCCTGCGCTGCGGCAAGCCGAAGCTCGATCGCAGCCGCATGATCGATAGCCTGATGCTGGCGAAGGAACGCTATCCGGGCATGCCGAACAGCCTGGATGCGCTGTGCCGTCGCCTGGACGTCGACAATTCGATGCGCACTTCGCACAACGCGATCCTCGACTGTCGCCTGCTCGCAGAGGTGTATCTCGAGCTGATGGGCGGCAAGCAGCCGGGCTTCGAGCTGGCAGCAGCCTTGGCAGGGCAAGGTCCGGTCCTCGCGGCGGTCGAAGCCGTTGCCTGGTCGCCCCGGCTGATTGCCGTGCCGGAGGACCGTGCCGCGGCCCATGCGGGCTTCCTCCGCGGCAAGGTGAAGGAAGCGCTATGGCTGAAGCCCCCCTTCATCCCAGCCGAAGGCGACTGATCCCCAGAGTCCTCATCGCCATGCTGGCCGGCGCGGTGGTGGCGGGCGTGCCGGGCTTCGCCCTCGCCCTGATGATCGGCGCGAGTTTCGGCGTCAGCCGCGATGGTGCGGACAAGGCCATGATCCTTGTTTTCACCATGGGCCCCCTCGCGGTGCTGACAGGTGCCCTGATCGGCGCAATGCTGGCGTTTCGTAGCCGCCGTGGGGAAAGCTGATCGATGTGGATCCTGGTCGGCGTGGTCCTTGGCTTCGTGTTCGGCTGGATCCTCACGAGCGGCGCGGCACTGCTCTATGGCGACCTAGCCAAGGTCAGCCAGTTCGAGGGTGCCTACGCCATGGGCGCCGTCTTCGCCATGGGGCCGATGGGCGGCATCGTAGGCGCCATCATTGGCGCATTCCTCGGCGCCCGCCGCAGACGGCGGTGACGTAGCGCGACGCGCACAGGAGGGCCTGCCAGGGCCTTTCCCTGGCAGGCGACGGCCTCCCCCCGGCCTATGCCGATCGCAACAGCCGCATCAGCGTCGTGACGTGTTCCGGCGGCGTTTGCGGCACAATGCCGTGACCCAGGTTGAACACGAAGGGCCGGCCGCGCATGGCCGCGAGCAGCGACCGTGCCTCGGCTTCCAGGGCCGCTCCACCCGCGACCAGGGCGAGAGGGTCGAGATTGCCCTGCAACGCCATCGTCGGTGGCACCGCCTGGGCCGCCCAGCGCGGGTCCATCGCGGTATCCATCGCGACCGCGTCCACACCTGCCCTGGCCGCGTATTCGGCCAGCAGCGGGCCAGCAAGGCGCGGAAAGCCGACCAACGGTATGCCAGGGCACCGGCGACGCAGCACGCGCGTGATGGACGCCGTGGGCTCGATGACCCAGCGACGGAACTGGCTCGGCGAGAGCATGCCTGCCCATGAATCGAAAATCATGAGGGCCTCGGCGCCTGCCGCGACCTGCGCCACCAGATATTCAACCGTGGCTTCCTGCAAGGTACGGATCAGACGCCCGAACAGGGCCGGATCGGCATAGGCCAAGCCCCTTGCCGCTGGAAACTCCTTCGATCCGCGGCCTTCGAGCATGTAGCAGGCCACGGTGAAGCAGCCGCCGGCGAAGCCGATCAGGGTCGTCCTGGGCGCTTCAGCCGCCAATCCGGCTCGGACCCGCGCCACGGTCTCGAGGATCGGCGCCACGCGCGCCGCGACCATTGATGGATCGAGTGCTTCGATCGCTGCGACGCTGCGGAGGGGTTCGAGCAACGGCCCTTCGCCCTCCGCGAAGCGCAGCGGCTGACCGAGCGCCCAGGGCACCATCAGGATGTCGGAGAAGAGGATCGCGCCTTCCATGCCATAGCGGCGGATCGGTTGCAGCGTGACCTCGGCCGCGAGCTCGGGCGTGGTGCAGAGGGTGATGAAGTCGCCGGCGCGGGCGCGAACCTCCCGGTATTCGGGCAGGTAGCGCCCGGCCTGGCGCATCAGCCAGGCGGGCGGCGGCCAGACTGCCTCGCCGGCGAGCGCGCGCAGAAGGGGTTTGGCCGGGACAGGTTGTTCAGGGCGTTCCATGCCCCTCCCTTAAACAATCAAAGAGGAATCTTAGAAAGATTGGGACAGTGATAGGGCCTGTGGATGACGGGGACGCAACCCGTCCCACCGACGTCGACAGGATTGTCCACACGCTGTCCACCATGGTTCCGGCGGTTGGCCGCGGTGCCGGAGGCGATACCCACACCCTGCACAGCCCTGTCACGGATTCCATGCCATGATGTCGGAGGATGACGGAAAAGTCGGGTTTGTCCCCGCTGGGAGTCCCGGACCGGGATTCCACTCCCGTTATCCACAGGGATTCACGTTATTCATCCGATGATGCACAGCCGCCAGATCAACCTTCATCTCGTTTCCGACTCGACCGGCGAGACGCTGAACTCGATCGCCCGCGCCACGCTGGCTCGGTTCGAGAACCATCACGTCATTCATCACCGATGGTCGCTCGTGCGATCGCGGCTGCAGCTCGATCGCGTGCTGGAAGGCATCGAGCATGAGCCAGGACCGGTGCTCTACACCCTGGTCGATGCCAGCCTGCGCCTCGCGCTCGAGGAAACCTGCGGGCGGCTCGGGGTAAGCCACTTCTCGCCGCTCGATCCGGTGATGGAATTGCTGCAGGGCGCGATCGGCGCGCGGGCGAAGGAAAAGCGTGCCGCCCAGCACGTGATGGACGCGGATTATTTCCGCCGGATCGATGCGATGCACTACGTGCTCTCGCACGATGACGGCCAGGGCACGCAAGGTATCCGCAACGCCGACGTCGTGCTGGTGGGCGTGTCGCGTTCGTCCAAGACGCCGACCTGCTTCTACCTGGCCAATCGCGGCATCAAGGCCGCCAATGTTCCACTGGTTCCTGGCGCGCCGATCCCCGAGGCGCTGGAAAGCCCGCCCTGCCCCGTGATCGGGTTGCATATCGACATGCACGCGCTGATCGACATCCGCCGGCACCGGCTGAAGATCATCGGCGCGGGTGGCGTACGGCAGGATGCGACCGACTACATCGACCCCGAGGCGGTGAAGGCCGAGATCGTCGCGGCGCGGCGTTTGTGCACTGCGCGTGGCTGGCCGGTGATCGACGTGACGCGGCGCAGCATCGAGGAAACCGCCGCGACTATCCTGCAACTGATGGAATCCTGGCATGCGCGCCGCAAGGACGCGGCTGCCATGTCCGGGCCGGAGGACCCCGCGGCCGCGGTACTCGGCACGGGATCGAGGGGCACGTGACGGCGTTGCAGGTGGCGGCACCGCGGATTGTCCTCGCCTCCGCATCCTCGGCGCGCCGCGCGGTGCTCGAAGGTGCCGGGCTGCGCTTCGAGGCCATCGCAGCTGCGGTGGACGAAGCGGCGATCAAGGAAGGCGCGCAAGCCGAGGCCATTCCGCCGGTTGAGGCCGCGTTGATCCTGGCGGAGGCGAAGGCCGAACGCATCGCGCGGCGCGACCCCGAGGCGTTGGTGATCGGTTGCGACCAGCTCCTGGTCTGTGAGCAGCGCTGGTTCGACAAGCCGGTGGACGTGGCCGCCGCGCGGGACCAGTTGCGCGCGCTGCGTGGCCGGATGCACGAGCTGGTCACGGCGGTGGTCTGCCATCGCCACGGGCAGCGGATTTGGCAGCACGTCGCGCGGCCGCGCCTCACGATGCGCGATTTCTCCGAGGATTTCCTCGATGCGTATTTGGCTCTGGAAGGCGATCACGTGACCGGGTCGGTCGGCGCCTACCGCATGGAAGGGCCGGGAGCGCAGCTCTTCAGCAAGGTGGAGGGAGAACAGGCTGCGATCCTGGGGCTCCCGCTGTTGCCGCTGCTCGGGTTCCTGCGACAGCATCGGGTGCTGATGACATAGCTCGCATCGGCACGCCGTGGGAGGCTGACCACACGGGTGGTTCGGAGCCGGAGGGGCGCCGCCCCTCCGGACCACCCCGCCAAGTGCTTGGAGCACTTGGAACGCATTCTTTTGGCGCGGAGCGCAGCGCCTTTGCTGCGCCCTCCGAACGTCCTTCGCGCGCAAAGGTGGCTTTCGCCGCCGATTCTGACAGCGGCGCACAGCGCCAAGTGGAGGTTTGCAAAGGCCTTTCGGCCTTTGCTGG
>JAYSDS010000262.1:0-4474 GCA_041914265.1 Roseomonas sp. | reverse complement strand
GGCAGCCTGGTCCTCGGCGCCCATGGCCCCCGCTACCTGCACGTCGTCATCGTCGATGAACGTTCGCGCATGGGCAAAGCGCAGATGTCTGCATGAGCCGAGTGGATCCGGGCCCTCCACGCGGACCAGGTCGATCGCACCGCGGACGCGGCAAGCTCAGATCACGAGCTGCGTCCCCAGCTCGACGACGCGGTTGTTCGGAATCTTGAAGAAGTCGGTGGCGTTGGTCGCGTTCTTCGCCATGAAGACGAACAGGCGCGCGCGCAGCCAGTGCATGCGGCGCTGACGTATCGTCGGGATGATCGTTTCACGGGACAGGTAGAAGGTCGTGTCCATCGGGTCGAAGCGCTCGCCGAAACGGCAGCACTGCTCGAGCGCGCCGGGGATGTCCGGATCCTCCATGAAGCCGTAGCGGATGATGATGCGCATGAAGCCCTCCTTCATGCGGTGAAGGCACAGGCGCTCCATGTCGTTCACATAGGGCGTATCTGCCGTGGTCACCGTCACCAGCATGACGCGCTCGTGCAGCACCTCGTTGTGCTTGAGGTTGTGCAGCAGCGCCGACGGCACGCCTTCCTTGTTGCTGGTCATGAACACCGCCGTGCCGTTGACGCGGTGAACGTCGCCGATCATGTCGAGGAAGGCATGCACGGGGATGCTCTGCTTGACGAGTTCGTCCTCCACCGGCCGCCGACCGCGCTTCCAGGTCGTCAGCACCGTAAACGCGATCAGAGCCATGGCGATCGGAAACCAGCCCCCCTGCGGAATCTTGATCGCATTGGCGGCGAAAAAGGCGATATCGACCAGCAACAGCGCGCCGACGATCGCGCCCGTCCTGACCCAGCTCCACCGCCACAGCAGCACCATCACGAAGCCGATCAGGATGCTGTCGATCAGCATCGTGCCGGTGACGGCGATGCCATAGGCCGCCGCGAGATTCGACGAATTCTTGAAACCGACGACCAGCGCGACCACCGCGAGATAGGGCGTCAGGTTGGTGAAGGGGATATAGATCTGCCCCTGTTCCTTGCCGGAGGTGTGGACGATCAGCATGCGCGGCAACAGGCCCATCTGCACGGCCTGCCGCACCACCGAGAACGCGCCGGAGATCACGGCCTGCGACGCGATCACGGTGGCCACGGTCGCGAAGACCACCATCGGGATCAACGCCCACTTCGGGCCGAGGTGGAAGAACGGGCTCTCCATCGACGCCGGTTCGTTGAGCAGCAGCGCGCCCTGGCCGAAATAGTTCAGCACCTGCGCCGGCAACACGAAGCCGAACCATGCGAGGCGGATCGGCTGTCGCCCGAAGTGCCCCAAGTCCGTGTAGAGCGCCTCCCCGCCGGTGACCGAGAGCACCACCGACCCCAGCGCCAGAAAGGCCAGCGTGGGATCATGGCGGATGAAGTCGGTTGCATGCAGCGGACTGATCGCAGCCAGCACCTGCGGATGCCGGACGATCTCGACGATGCCGAGCACGCCCAGGATCGCGAACCAGCCGATCATGACGGGCCCGAAAAGCAGTCCGACCGCGCCGGTGCCCTTGCGCTGGATGAAGAACAGGCCGCTCAGCACGAGCAGCGTGATCGGGATGATGTAGGGATCGAAGGCGGGGGTGACGATCCCCAGGCCCTCGACGGCCGCCAGCACGGAGATCGCCGGCGTGATCATGCTGTCGCCGAAGACGACACCGATGGCACCGACGGTCAGGGCCGACAGGGCTTGGCGCGAAGTCATTTGGTCATCTCATCCTTGGTCTTGCAGGCCGCGAGCGTTCCGGACCGAAGGACACGTCGATCCGATTGCGGCAAATGCACAGGCGTCGGTCCGCCTTTCAGGCAATTGTGGACAAGGAAGGAAGCGAGGTCATGACATGACTCGCCCCTCGATCCGTGAGCAGCGCGAAAGATCATCGTGTTCGCGTCGGCATCCATCGCTCCGTCACTGTCGATCCGAAGGCGAACCCGGGACAAGGGCATCGACGATGGATGCGACCGGAACCGGACGGCCGGGACGGAAGGGGACGGAATCGCAGCGCCCCCCGGCGCACGAGAGCCGTCCGACGATGCCCCGCCGGCTGCCTTCGAACTGAGCACCGACGGTTTCCCCATGTCCGACAAGGCAGCGGCCGGCTTATCCACAGGATCACCCACAGGCCTGTCCCCACCGGCTGGGGAAAACGCGTGGCGCTCCCCGCTCGCCCCCTCCCGACCGCCGACCGCACGCGTACCATCGTGAGCAACGACAACCCGCGTCGGAGGCGCCATGGCGCGACGCCCGCTACGCCCGCTACGAACTGGTGATCGCGCGCGCGGAAAGCGTGGCGCCGGGGCCGATCGTCTATCGGCGAACGGACCTGCCGCGCCCGGAGCATGTGCTGGCCGTGCCGGCGGACAGGGCGAGGTTCGTCGGGGCGTCGGGCGCACCCCGTCATCGCGTCACCGACAGTCCGGCAGCCAGTTCGCGCGTCAGCGCACCGGCCGGCATCTCGCGGCAGCCGCTGGTGTTCTGCCCGGCCCACAGCGGCGAGAAGTCGGCGCTGCCGAGGGATTCGGCCTTTGCCCGCAGCGGCGCGATGGCCGCCGTCGCCAGCGGGAAGGCGGGTACGGCGGCGCTGAGCAGCCCCAGCTCGCGCATGATGCGATTGACGATGCCGCGCGCCGGCCGCCCGGTGAACAGGTTGGTGAGCGCGGTGACCCGCCCCGCCTCGCTCTTCAGCGCGGCACGATGCAGCGCACCGGTGGTGGCCTCCGGGCACAGCAGATAGGCCGTGCCGACCTGTACGCCGGCTGCACCGAGCGCCATCGCCGCGGCGACACCGCGTGCATCGGCAATGCCACCGGCGGCGATGACGGGGACGCTCACCGCCCGCGCGATCTGCGGCAGCAGCGCGAAGGTCCCCATCTGGGTGGCCATGTCGTCCGCCAGGAAGTGGCCGCGATGGCCGCCCGCCTCCAGCCCCTGCGCGATGACCGCATCGACGCCGTGCGCCTCGAGCCAGCGCGCCTCCTCGACGGTGGTCGCCGACGACAGGATGCGCGCGCCCCAGCTCCGCACCCGCGCCAGCAGCGCGGGCGCCGGCAGGCCGAAGTGGAAACTCACCACCGGCGGCCGGAAGGCCTCCAGCACGTCGGCGGCCTCGGCGCTGAAGGGCAGCCGCGCCGGGCCGGCTGGGATCGCGCCGCCATCGATCCCCTGCTCGGCGTAGTACGGCGCCAGCGCCGCCCGCCAGCCCGCCTCGCGCGCCGGATCGGGCCGGGGCGCGGCATGGCAGAAGAAATTCACGTTGAACGGCTTCGAAGTCTGCGCGCGGATGGCCGCCAGTTCCTGGCGCAGGGCCTCCATGCCAAGCATCGCGCAGGGCAGCGAACCCAGGCCGCCGGCCTCGCTCACCGCCACCGCCAGCGCGCTGCCCTGCACGCCGGCCATCGGCGCCTGGATGATGGTGAGTTCGATGCCGAGGAGCTGCTGCAGCGTCATGATGGAAACCTCGTTACGGTAGTGCTCGGTGCAGCCGCGCGGTATCGGACTCAGTCACCCTCGCCGGGGAGCCATTGCGGGTTCCACACCACCTCCCACAGATGGCCGTCGGGGTCCTGGAAATAGCCGGCATAGCCGCCCCAGAAAGTCGCCTGCGCCGGCTTGACGATCGTCGCGCCGGCCCGTGCCGCCTGCGCTACGACCACATCGACTTCGGCGCGCGAGGCGACATTGTGCCCCAGCGTGAAGGCCGCAGCGGGCTCGCCTGACGGCAGGCCGGTGTCGTGGGCGATGCTGGCGCGCGGCCACAGCGCCAGCCTCAGCCCGGCCTGCAGATCGAAGAAGGCGACTGCGCCATGCTCGAATTCCTCGCCGACGATGCCGTCGGTCGCCAGTCCAAGTCCGTCGCGGTAGAAACGCAGCGCCCGCTCGAGGTCGGCGACGCCGAGGGTGATGACGCTGATGCGCGGTTTCATGATGCCGCCTCCTTCAAAATGACAGCAGCCGTGCCGCATGCGCCCGCTCGAACACGCGACCAGCCCATCCTGCATCAAGATCGAGCACCGGCCGGCAGCCCTCAGCGGACAAGGCCTGCGCGCGCTTATCCACAGCCTCGCGCACAGGACTGTCCCCAAGGGATGGGGACAATCCGCGGCAACCGGCGTGTGTCCCTGACCAGGCCCTCGCCCGCTCGTCCAGCGGCCTGCGGCCGCGGCATCCCAGCCGCCCGCGAGGCCGCCAACGGACCGATGGCACGGTCCAGACCCGCCGCCTACCGCGGCACACCCTGCCACAGCGCCTCCCCCGTCGCGTCGCGCCACGTCAGATAGGCGCGCAGGTCGAACTCGTACTGGTGGTAATGCGGCTCCATGTGCAGGCACAACTGGTAGAACGCCTTGTCGTGATCGCGCTCGCGCAGATGGGCCAGCTCGTGCACGGCGATCATGCGCAGGAATTCCTCCGGCACGTCGCGGAATACGGTGGCGATGTGGAT
>JAYSDS010000261.1:0-4595 GCA_041914265.1 Roseomonas sp. | reverse complement strand
CATGGCGCGTGTCTTGCCCAAGAACGGGTTTCGGCCCTGATCCTGTCCGTGGTGCCCCATGCCAGGTGACGGTTTCCAAAGGCCCTGTGGCCTTTGGTGGGGGAGGTCCGGAGGGGGCAAAGCCCCCTCCGTCTTCGCTCTCCCTCGCGCTACACTCCCGCATCCTGGCGGAGACCCGATCCTGGCCATCAGGCGCGACATGGCGGGCGGCATGAGGCGACGGGCACTGCTCGCCGCCCTTGCCGTATCCGCCTGCGCCCCGGCGCGCATCCCGATGGGCCCGGCCGTGGCCGTGCCGATGCTCACCCCCGATGCGCTGGTCATGCGCGATGGGGCGCGACTGCCGGTCTATGCCTGGCTGCCGCCGAGCCCGCCGCGCGCCATCGTGATCGGCCTGCATGGCATGAACGAGCACGCCCGCGCCTTCGCCGAGGACGCCGCGCCCTGGTTCACCCAGGAAGGCGTCGGCCTGTATGCCTATGACCAGCGCGGCTTCGGCGGCACGGCCAATCGCGGGATCTGGGCGGGGCACGAAACCATGGCCGCCGACGCCACCGAGGCCGCCCGGCTGATCCGCGCCCGCCACCCCGGCGTGCCGGTCATCATGATGGGGGAGAGCATGGGCGGCGCCGTGCTGCTGGTGGCCGGCGCCTCGGCCGATCCGCCGCCGGTGGATGGCTATGCGCTGCTCGCCCCCGCGGTAGTGACGCGGTCGAGCCTTGGCTGGTTCGCGCGGGGATTGCTCGACGTCATGGTCACGCTGGTGCCCATGATGGGCTTCCAGAACAGCGCTCCGGGCTTCCAGCCCACCGACAACATCGCCGCCTGGCAGCGCTGGTCCCGCGATCCGCTTCTGATCCGCCACACCCGCGTCGATGCGCTGGCGGGGCTGGTGGACCTGATGGACGCCGCCGTCGCCGCCGCCCCGCGCTTTCATGCACCGGCGCTGCTGCTCTATGGCGGGCGGGACCGGCTGGTGCCGCCGACGCCGACCCGCAGCCTGCTGGCGGAGCTGCCCGATCCGTCGCGCCAGCGCGCGGGGTATTATCCCGGCGGCTACCACATGCTGCTCCGTGATACGCAGGGGGGAATGGTGGCGCTCGACATCACCTCCTGGGCCAAGGAGCCGCGCGTGCCGCTGCCCTCGGGCGCCGAGGAGGCCGCGCGGCGCTGGCTTGCGACGTGACCGGCGCGGTGGACCCCATCATCGGCCGGGACGGCGCCATCACCCTGGCCGCGGCCCTGGCGGTGGCGGTGCTGTCGGGCGGCATCGCGCCGGCGGCGGCGACGGTCGCGGTGCTGCGCCGGGCCTGGCGGACGCCAGTGGAACCCCCCTGCGCGCCGCAGCGCATCCTGGTGCTGGGCCATCGGCTCGACGGTGGCGCGCCTTCCGCCGATTTCGTGCTGAGGCTATCGCGCGGCCTGGCGCTGGCGCGGCGCTATCCCGCCGCGACGCTGGTGCTGCTCGGTGGGCGCGCCGCGCCGGGCCAGCCGGCCGAGGCGGAGGCCGGAAGCGACTGGTTGCTCGCTCACGGGCTTGCCCCCGCGCGCATCGCGCTCGAGACGGAATCGCGCCACACGCTCGAAAACCTGCGAAACCACCGCAGCCTGCACGGCACGCAGGGCGCCGAAGCCCTGGTCACCAGCCGCTTCCACCTCCATCGCGCCGTGCTGATGGCCGAAGGGCTGGGTCTCGCCCCCATGCCGGTCGCCGCCGAGGAGCGGCCGCGGATCGAGCGGCTGCGATGGCTGGGCGAGGGATTCCGCGTGCATTGGTACGTGACCGGCCGGCTGCTGGCGCGGCTGCTGCGGCGCCGCGCCTGGCTCGCCCGGATTTCGTAGCGGCCGCCCTCTTGCCGTCGCCCCCGGCCCCTGCGATGCAGGCCAACGCCGTTTGAAGGAACTGCTTTCATGCCGCTGACCCCGGACCAGAAGACCGCCCTCGAGGGCGTGACGACCGCGACGCTGACGACCGTTCTGCTGAAGAAGGGCGTGCGCTTCTGCTACATCCACGGCTCGCGCCCCGTCGTGCCGGGCAATACGAAGCGCATCGTCGGCCCCGCCTTCACCCTGCGCTTCACGCCGACGCGCGAGGACCTGGCCACCGTCGATTCCTGGTCCTCCCCCCGTTCCACCCGCGCGGCGATCGAGGACATGCCCGAAGGCTGCGTTGCCGTGGCGGATGCGATGGGCATCACCACCGCGGGCATCTTCGGCGACATCCTCTGCGCCCGCATGGCCAAGAAGGGCGTGGCCGGGCTGGTGACGGACGGCATGGTGCGCGACGGCGCCGGCGTGATCGGCACCGGCCTGCCCGTGTTCTGCCAGGGCTATGTGGCGCCGGCCTCGGTCGCCGCGCTGAACTTCGTCGGCTGGGAGGAGACGATCGGCTGCGGTGGCGTCACCGTCGTGCCCGGTGACATCGTGGTGGCGGATGCCGACGGCGCGGTGGTCATCCCGCAGGCGATGCTGGAAGCGGTGGTGGAAGCGGCGGTCGAACAGGAGCGCCTGGAAGCCTGGATCATGACCGAAGTGGACCGTGGCGTGGCGCTGCCCGGCCTGTATCCGCCCAACGCCGAGACGAAGGCGCGTTACGAGGCGACGAAGAAGTAAGTAGAACGAGGCGCGGGGAAAGCCCCGCGCGGTGAGCGGGAGAGGGGCTTTGCCGCTCTCCGGCCTTCTGTCCGGCAGAGGCCGAAAGGCCGTCCTGATCGCTGGGATACTTCCGCTGTGGAATTGGAGGGGCGCTGTCCCTCCAAGCCACCCCGCCAAAGGCCGAAAGGCCTTTGGAAACCTCCACTTGGTGCTGTGCCCTGCTGCGAGAACGACCCTCGCGATCCGCTCCTGCGCACGAAAGGCGCCCGGGGGGAGCAACTCTGAAGTTGCGACCAGTGCCAAGTGCCGGTGGTCCAGATCATACCGTTGCTTGGCCGATGTCGGGGTGGTGCCCTCTGATTTCCGTCCGCCTGAAGCATCAACGACGTCGGGGCGGCCTTTGCGGGCGATCACCGGGCGCCGATGCATTTGGTCAGTTTGGGATCCGCCGCTTGGATGGCGCGCAGCGCCCAATACGCCGCGCGTCGGGCACGAAGCCGGCTCTCTCGTTGTGATTCCCCAGGCCGCTCGGCACCAGATCAGGGTTTCCAAAGGCCTTTCGGCCTTTGGCGGGGAGAGGTTCGGAGAGGGGCAGAGCCCCGCTCCGACGCCACCGGCGCAACCGCTCTATTCCAGGAACACCCGCGACGGCGTGACCACCACGCCGTTCGAGCGTCCATTCGCCGCGAAGGTTTCGATCCGCGTCGCGTAGTGCTGGGCCGAGACCATCCCTGTCGCGATGTCCACCGCGACCCGGGCGAAGATGGCGATGCGCGCGTTGGAGTCCCCCCCGCGGAGTCGCCCGGCGAGTTCGACGGCGCAGCGCGCCACGAGGACGCTTCGCTGCGCGATCATGGCGGTCCCTTCCGGCCGGCACACCCCGCCCCGGGTCGAACCTTCGATGGCGAGGGGGAAGTCCTCGCGCGGGCCGATGCGCCGCGCGGTCAGGCTCATCGTGGCGAAATGGCCGCGCCAGGTGGCGAGCAGCGCATCGCGTGCCTCGTCCGACGGTGCCGCGGTGCCGTCCGGGCGCTGGGCGGCAAATTCCAGGATGCGACCGTCCGGGGCACGCAACGCGGTCATTCGGAGGCCCAGCCGTTCTTGCACCAGCGTCAGCCGCGTGCTGCCGGAATCGGGGCGGATCTCGGTGACGGCCAGGCAATCGCGCTGCGGCGGCCGGCCGGGGAGCGTCGCCTGTTCCCGGCACAAGGTACGCCAGGCGCCCCAGCCCGTGCCGCCGATGGCAACCGGCCCGGTTAGTGGGCGGATGGCGCCCTGGATCGGCAGGACCGCCGCCGCGCCGCGCCAGTCGGCCGGCTGGGCCGCAAGTGGGAAGGCAGGCAGCGCGAGGCATAGCGCGGCTGACAGGACCGCGCTTCGCCGGACCGCACGTTGGCCCGTCCGAGCTCCGGGGGCGAGCACGAAGAGGTCCGTGACGCCCCTCCAGCGGCCACCGCAGCGCGAGCTGACGGCATTGCCTCCACGGCGGCTCACCCCTGGTTCTGCCGTGATGCGCCCCACAGTTTCCGTCTGCTCCGTACTGTCATTCGGATCGGTATCCATCGCGCGGGTGGATCGTCAGCCGTGGCGGCGGGTCATAGGCGTTTCGAAGCCAATCCTGAAGGGGCCAGGGCAACTCGCGTCGAGCGGCCGCTCAGCCCAGAGGCTGGTATGGCAGGTCACGACGATCAATGCCTGCGCGCCAGAATCGCGCGACCTTTGCGTGTGTGGGCAAGCGCCATCGCGATGACTTGGATGGCTCGCGGGAGCCGGAGGGGCGGCGCGCCTCCGGACCTCCCCGCCGGGACTTGGCGCTGGGCGCGGTTTCAGAGCCGCTTCCTCCGAGCACCCTTCGGGCGCAAGAGCGACTTTTGGCGGTCCTTCTCGCAGCAGCGCCCCGCGCCAGGTTGAAGTTTCCAAAGGCCGTTCGGCCTTTGGCGGGGTAGTTTGGAGCGACTGTCTTAAGGGTCAAGCCGTGGTTGTTAGCCATGGTCTCCTGT
>JAYSDS010000260.1:4031-4499 GCA_041914265.1 Roseomonas sp. | reverse complement strand
TGTGGACGGAAGCGGCAGGAGAACGCGCCCTTCGCGCCTCGGGGGGGGGCAGGAAGCAATCCGGGGTGCGAAATGCCCGCGGCGTCCCTGGGCAACTGTTCGGCTCAATGCCGGATATGGGTTTGTAAGGGGCCTGGCCGGGGATCCGGCTGGTTCCGCTGCGGCGGAAATAGGAGGGATTCTGGCCCTCCTGATCACTCCGACTTGGTTCACGCCACTGGGCGCCTCGGGTGCCGGGGCTCCTGAACCGCGATGGGGTGCAGCGACCATGCCGTGCCGGCCAAGCGCGCGTCGCGCGCCAATACGGATCTCGCCACCATTCTGCCCGTCGTGCGCAATGCCAAGTTGAGGTTTGCAAAGGCCTTTCGGCCTTTGCTGGGGAGGTGTGGGGGGCAAGCCCCGCCCAATCCCCCGCCCAAGCAACCGGGGCATCGGCCAGGCCGTTCCCCCCCCGCGGGGCCGTCCCCC
>JAYSDS010000260.1:0-4021 GCA_041914265.1 Roseomonas sp. | reverse complement strand
TAGATCTTCCTTGGGGGCTGGGGGGGGTTTTTGTGGGGCCCACCCCCCCACCAATTCCCCAGCGAAAGCAACCGGGTCATCGGCAAGGCCTTTCCGCCCCGGCGGGACTGACCCCCCCGCCGTTGCATCCCGCCCGCGTCAGTCGATGTTCAGGTTCAGCCGCCGCACCATCCGCTCCTCATAGGCCGCACGTTCGCGGGCGAAGGCGGTGTAGGCGGCTGGGCCGAGATACTCGTCCGGCATCTCGTTGCGCCGCATATAGGCCTGGATCTGGTCGCTGAACTGCATCCGCTTGAAGGCCTGGTGCAGGAACTCGGTGATTTCCGGGTCCATCCCTTT
This sequence comes from Roseomonas sp., assembly GCA_041914265.1. GTDB lineage: Bacteria > Pseudomonadota > Alphaproteobacteria > Acetobacterales > Acetobacteraceae > Neoroseomonas. The sequence continues at coordinate 3,682 of JAYSDS010000260.1, read as the reverse complement.
CGGCCCTGCGATGCCGTAGGGCGAGGTGACGACCATGTTGTAGCCGAGGTCGTTCAGCGTCGGCACATCGGGGAAGGCGCTGAGCCGTTGCCGCGTCCAGACCGCGAGCAGCTTCAACTGCCCGGATTCCACATTGGGCTGCCAGGCGTTGGAATTCGCGATGAGGTCGATGCTCTTGGCCAGGATGGCGGTGATGTTCTCGCTGGTGCCGCGGAAGGGCACGTGGATCATGGTCACGCCCTCCTTCTCGCAAAGCTCTTCCTGCGCCAGGTGGTTCGAGGTGGCGATGCCCGACGTGCCGTAGGAAAGCTGCCCCGGCCGGGCGCGCGCGGCCGTCCACATGTCGGCCAGCGTGTTCCACCCCGAATCCGGCCGCACGACATGGCCGAAGACGAAGCCCGTCTGCTGCATGATGTAGGTGAAGTCGTTGACCGGATCCCAGGTCGGCCGCCGCGTCAGGAAGGGGTGGCGGATCACCGACAGGTGGTGGTGGGCGATGGTGTAGCCGTCCGGCCGCGTCTGGGTGACGAGTTGGATGGCCGCGAGCGTGCCCCGGGCGCCGGGGCGGTTCTCGATGATCAGCGGCTGGCCGAATTCCTGCAGGAAGATCTCGGCCTGGAGGCGCATGAAGCCATCCAGCGCGCCGCCGGGCGCCCAGGGGATCATGAACTTCACCGGGCGGTTCGGGAAACGCCCCTGGCCCAGGGAGGGGCGGGTGAGCAGCGGCAGCGTGGCCGCCGCGATCAGGCCGCGACGCAGCATCATGGCAGCCTCCCTCAGCCGTCCAGGGTCAGGCCGAGACGGCGGACCATCGCCTTCTCGTACTCGACGCGCTCGACGATGAAGGCGCGGTAGGTCCGTGTGTCCTGGTAGACCAGCGGCATGTCGAAGCGGTTGCGGACCTCGGTGTTCTCCGGGGTCATCAGCGCGTCCTTCATCACGTCGTGCAGGACGCGCACCACGCCTTCATCCATGCCCTTCGGGCCCGACACGCCATAGGGCGAGGTGACGGTCAGGTCGTAGCCGAGCTCCTTCAGCGTCGGCACCGTGGGGAAGCGCGGCACGCGCTCGGCGGTCCAGACGGACAGCGCGCGCATCTGGCCGCTCTCGACGAAGGGTGCCCAGGTCGAGCTGTCGCAGACCATGTCCACCTGCCCGCCGATGACCGCGGTCACCGCCTCATTGGATCCGCGGAAGGGGACGTGGGTGAGCTGGACGTTCTCCTTTTCCTGGATCGTTTCCATGGCCAGGTGGTTCGTCGTGCCGATGCCCGAGGTGGTGTAGTTCAGCTTGCCCGGATTGGCGCGGGCATAGGCGATCATCTCCTGCCAGGTCTGGAAGGGGCTGTTCGCCTTCACGGCGCAGCCGAACAGCCAGCCCGTCATGCCGATGATGTGGGTGAAGTCCGTCACCGGGTCCCATTGCGGCGTACGCATCATCCAAGGGCGGCGCAGCACGGACAGGTGCATCTGGGTGAGCGTGTAGCCATCCGGCCGCGCCTGCTGGGCGACCGTCATGGGCCCCAGCGTCCCGCCGGCGCCGGGCCGGTTCTGGATCACAACAGGCTGGCCGAGCGCGCGGGAGGCGATGTCCCCGATCGAGCGAAGCTGCACATCGGCCGACCCGCCGGCCGGCCAGGGCACCACGATCTGGATCGGCCGGTCGGGGAAGCGCCCCTGCGCGCGGGCCAGGCCCGGGGCGGCGAGGGCGGCGGCCGATCCGGCCAAGAGCAGCCGGCGCGTGGGCACAAGACGAGCGTCATCCCGGACGGGCATTGCGAACGATCCTCTCCTTGCGGCGGCACATCTATCGGCGCCTGCCAATGCCGGGCAGGATAGGGCCATCGGGAAAGGGAACCCAAGCCTTGCCTTTCCCTGCGCTGCCGCAAAGCAGCGCAGTCCGCTTCGGCTATAGGCAACCCATGCGGCCCGCACGGGGCCGCCTGCGTCCGGACGCCTTGATCGGAGCGGCCGGAAGACGCAGTTTCCGCCCCGACTTCGAACCTGGCAGGAACTTCGCGAAATGGCTGAATCCTTCGACGTGATCGTGATCGGCGCCGGCCCCGGCGGCTATGTCTGCGCCATCCGCGCGGCACAGCTCGGCCTGAAGGTCGCCTGCGTCGAGAAGCGCGAGACGCTGGGCGGCACCTGCCTCAACATCGGCTGCATCCCGTCGAAGGCGCTGCTGCATTCGTCGGAGGCCTTCGAGGAAGCCGGCCATCACTTCGCCGAACAGGGCATCCTGGTGGACAAGATCGGCCTCGACCTCGCGAAGATGCAGGCGCGCAAGGCCGATGTGGTGAAGGCCAACGTCAACGGCGTCGAGTTCCTCTTCAAGAAGAACAAGATCACCTGGCTGAAGGGCGAGGGTAAGATCACCGCGCCCGGCAAGGTCGAGGTCGCCGGCACGACCTATGAGGCGAAGAACATCGTCATCGCCACCGGGTCCGAATCCACCCCGCTCAAGGGCGTCGAGGTGGACGAGAAGCGCATCGTCACCTCGACCGGCGCGCTGGAACTGGATGCCGTGCCGAAGCACCTCGTCGTTATCGGCGCCGGCGTGATCGGCCTGGAGCTGGGCTCGGTCTGGCGCCGCCTCGGCGCCGAGGTGACGGTCATCGAATTCCTCGACGGCATCCTCCCCGGCATGGACGGCGAGGTGCGCAAGCAGTTCGAGCGCATGCTGACCAAGCAGGGCATGAAGTTCCGCCTGAAGTCGAAGGTCACCAGCGCCATCGCGGACGACAAGGGCGTGACGCTGAAGGTCGAGCCCGCCGCCGGCGGTGAGGCGGAGGAAATCAAGGCCGACGTCGTGCTGCTCGCGATCGGCCGCCGGCCCTATGTCGCGGGCCTCGGCCTCGACACCGTCGGCGTGGCGCTCGATGAACGCGGCCGCGTGAAGACCGACGCGCATTTCGCGACCAATGTCCCGGGCATCTACGCGATCGGCGACGCCATCGCCGGCCCGATGCTCGCCCACAAGGCCGAGGATGAGGGCTACGCGCTCGCCGAGATGCTGGTCGGCCAGAAGCCGCACATCAATTACGACGCCATCCCGGGCGTGGTGTACACGTGGCCGGAAGTCGCCGCGGTGGGCGCGACGGAAGAAGCGCTGAAGGCCGGCGGCATCGAGTACAAGGTCGGCAAGTTCCCCTTCATGGCGAACGGCCGCGCCCGCGCGATGGGCGCGACGGACGGTTTCGTGAAGGTGCTGTCCGACAAGAAGACCGACAAGGTTCTTGGCGCGCATATCATCGGGCCGGATGCCGGCACGCTGATCGCGGAGCTGACGATGGCGATCGAATTCGGGGCGAGCGCCGAAGATGTCGGGCGCGTCTGCCATGCGCATCCCTCGCTGAACGAGGCCGTCAAGGAAGCGGCCCTCGCGGCCTGGACGAAGCCGATCCATATCTGATCGGCGGCATTCGGAGAGGGGTTTTGCCCCCCCTTCCGCTGTGGAAGTTGGAGGGGCTTTGCCCCTCCAAGCCACCCCAGCAAAGGCCGAAAGGCCTTTGCAAACCTCAACTTGGTGTTCTGCGCCACGGGCAGAATGGTGCCGAAACCCGCTCTTGCGCCCGAAGCGCGCTGCGGGGGTTCAGCATGTCCGTCGCGCCGGGCACCAAATGATGGCGGTCCAGGCCATACCATGGCCTGGCGGGGTGAGGTCCGGAGAGGGGCGGCGC
>JAYSDS010000259.1:0-4668 GCA_041914265.1 Roseomonas sp. | reverse complement strand
CTGCGGGCGCGGCGCGGCTGGCGGGGCTTCCGCCGGCGCGGGCGCGGCCGTCGCCGGCACCTCGACGGCGGGCAGCGGCTCTGGCTCCTCCACCGCCGTGCCCTGCGCCGCGAGGCGGATGGCGGGCAGCAGCAGGAGGAGACACAGGATCGTGAGGAGATGGCGCCGGAAAGCGGTCATGGCGGCAGGGACCCCAAGGAGGCCCCTCGGGTCAAGTCGCCCCGCACCCGGTTGCCGATCCGTCGGCCCCGGTCCAGCATTGCGCCGCAGCATGACCCACTCTCCTTCCGTCTGGACGGTGATGTTCGCCCTGCTTGGCGTGCATCTGGCCGGCATGGGCGTCTTCCTCGCCGTTCCCGTCCTCGCCCCGGCGATAGCCATCGAAGCTGGCATTCCTGCGGCACTGGCCGGAGTCCATACCGCCCTGGTCTATGCCGGGGCATTGGTTTCGGGTCCGCTGACCGGGGCCTTCATCCATCGCTATGGCGGCATCCGGGTGCTGCAGGCCGGGCTGAGCGTGTGCGGCCTGGCGCTGGCGCTCTCGATCATTGCGCATCCGGTGGCGCTGGTGATCTCGGCCTTCGCCTGCGGCATGGGGCATGGGCCGGTCACGCCGGCGGGAAGCCATCTGCTGGCGCAGAAGACACCGGCCAACCGGCGATCCCTCATCTTCAGCCTGAAGCAATGCGGCGTGCCGGCGGGTTCGATGCTGGTCGCGGCCATTACCCCGGTGATCGCCGCCTTCTTCGGCTGGCGGGCGGGCATCCTGGCGGTTGCGGCGCTGCTGATCGCCATGGCGCTGGTCCTGCAGCCGCTGCGCGCGCCGCTCGATGCCGAACGGGACCGCTCGGCCCGGCTCGGCAGCCTGGGCGCGGCCTGGGGGGCTGCGCTGGGCAGCCTCGCCATCCTGCGCGACGCGCCGGTGCTGCGCCGAATCACGGTGATGGCCGCCCTCTATGGCATCTCGCAATTCTGCTTCTCCTCCTTCTTCGTCGTCTTCCAGGTCGAGGCCCTCGGCGTGCCGCTGACCGAGGCCGGGTTCCGGCTGGCCCTCGCCCAGGGCGCGGGGGTGGCCGGCCGCGTCGGCTGGGGGCTGCTGGCCGACCGCGTGGGCGCCCGGCCGGTGCTGGTCGGGCTCGGCCTCGCCACCGCGGCCTCGGGGCTTGCGCTGCTGCTGGCCGGACCGAACTGGCCGGGCATGATCGTGGCACTCGCCGGCATGGCCATGGGCGCGACCGCCATCGGCTGGAACGGCGTCTTCCTGGCCGAGACGGCCCGGCTCGCGCCGGCGGGCAAGGTGGGGGCCACGACCGCCGCGGCGGGCTTCGTCTTTGGGGCCTGCATGCTGGTCGGGCCGCCGGCCTTCTCGGCGCTGGTGCAGGCTTCGGGGGGCTATGGCCTCGGATTCGGGCTGTGCGCCGTCACGGCCCTGGCCGGGGCCTTCCTCGTGCGCGGGGCTGTTGCAAAGCCGTGAAAGGGCCTAATCTCCGCCCATGATAACGGTTCTTACCGTCCTGGTCGGACTGGCCATGCTGGCGACGCTGGGCGTCCTGCTGGCCGGGGTTCTGCGCATGTCGGGTGGGGAAGCGGGGTCGCGGCGGTCGAATCTGCTCATGCGATGGCGCATCGGGCTGCAATTCGTCGCGCTGATCCTGTTCGTAATCCTGCTTAGCCTTACGAAACATTAGCGCCCAGCCTTGCCCTGGCCCGGGCACCCCCGTATTTTCCGGCCCAACCGCACGGTCGGTTTTTCGCGCTCCAATCCAAGAAGGCACACGGTCGAACGATGAAGGTCCTCGTCCCCGTCAAGCGGGTGGTCGACTACAACGTGAAGGTTCGCGTGAAGGCGGACGGCACCGGCGTCGAGACGGCGAACGTCAAGATGTCCATGAACCCCTTCGACGAGATCGCGGTGGAAGAAGCCGTGCGCCTCAAGGAGAAGGGCGTCGCCACCGAGATCGTGGCGGTGTCCGCGGGCCCGACCGCCGCGCAGGAACAGATCCGCACCGCGCTCGCCATGGGTGCGGACCGCGGCATCCTCGTCGAGCATGACGGCGTGCTGGAACCGCTGGCCGTCGCGAAGCTGCTCAAGGCGATCGTCGAGAAGGAAGGCCCGACGCTGGTCATCCTCGGCAAGCAGGCGATCGACGACGACATGAACGCGACCGGCCAGATGCTGGCCGCGCTGCTCGGCTGGGGTCAGGGCACCTTCGCCTCCAAGGTCGAGAAGGACGGCGACAATCTGAAGGTGACGCGCGAGGTCGATGGCGGCCTCGAGACCGTCTCGCTCAAGCTGCCGGCGATCGTGACGACCGACCTGCGCCTGAACGAGCCGCGCTATGCCTCGCTGCCCAACATCATGAAGGCCCGCAAGAAGCCGATCGAGACGGTGAAGCCGGCCGATCTCGGCGTCGATGTCACGCCGCGCCTGACCGTGATCAAGGTCGAGGAACCGGCGAAGCGCGTCGCCGGCAAGAAGGTCGGCTCCGTGCAGGAGCTGGTCGAGAAGCTGCGCACCGAAGCGAAGGTGATCTGATCATGGCCGTGCTCGTTCTCGCCGACCACAAGGACGGCGCCGTCACCCAGCCGACCCGCTCGACCGTCGCCGCCGCGCAGAAGCTCGGTGACGTGCATGTGCTCGTCGTCGGCGAAGGCGCTGCCGCCGGGGCCGCGGCCGCCGCCAAGCTGCCGGGTGTCGCCAAGGTGCTGACCGGGCCGGAAGGCCCGGTGCTGGCCGAGCCGCTCTCCGCCCTGCTGGTGGCGCTGGCGCCCGCCTATTCGCACCTGCTCGCGCCGGCCTCGGCGCAGGGCAAGAATGTGATGCCGCGCGTCGCGGCCCTGCTGGACGTGCAGGTGCTCTCCGACATCTCCGGCGTGGTGGATGCCGATACCTTCGTGCGCCCGATCTATGCGGGCAATGCGATGGCGACGGTGAAGTCGGCCGACGCGAAGAAGGTGATCACGGTGCGTGCCGCCTCCTTCGACCCGGTCGCCGCCGAGGGCGGCGCCGCGCCGGTCGAAGCGGCGCCCGCCGCCGCCGATCCCGGGCTGTCGAGCTTCCTCGGTGCCGAGATCGTGAAGTCGGAGCGTCCGGAACTGACTGCCGCGCGCATCGTCATCTCCGGCGGCCGCGCGATGGCGAATGCCGAGAACTTCAAGATCCTCGAAGCCGTCGCGGACAAGCTGGGTGCCGCCGTCGGTGCCTCCCGCGCCGCAGTCGATGCCGGCTATGCGCCGAACGACATGCAGGTCGGCCAGACCGGCAAGATCGTGGCGCCGGAGCTCTACATCGCCGTCGGCATCTCGGGCGCCATCCAGCACCTGGCCGGCATGAAGGACAGCAAGGTCATCGTCGCCATCAACAAGGACGAGGAGGCGCCGATCTTCCAGGTCGCCGACTACGGCCTGGTGGCGGACCTGTTCAAGGCGGTGCCGGAACTGGAAGCCGAACTGTCCAAGTGATGTCTTCGAGGCCGGCTTTTTCCGCCGGCCCCGCTGTGTCAGACAGAATCGATGGAACGGGGGGAGAAGCACGCTTCTCCCCCCGTTGCGTATGAATCCGAGGAGGTAGGTCGCATGGCTGAAATCGCGAAGGTCGGTGTCATCGGCGCCGGTCTGATGGGCAATGGCATCGCCCATGTCACGGCGCTGGCCGGGCTGCCGGTGGTGCTGATGGATGTGCAGCAGGCAGCCCTCGACAAGGCGCTCACCACCTTGTCGGGCAACATGGACCGGCAGGTGAAGAAGGCGATCATCACGGCGGAGGACAAGGCCGCCGCGCTCGCGCGCATCACCACGGTCACGACGAACGACGCCTTCGGCGACTGCGACATCGTCATCGAGGCCGCGACCGAGAATGAGGATCTGAAGAAGAAGATCTACGCCGGCCTCCTGCCGAAGCTGAAGGCGGATGCGATCCTCGCCACCAATACTTCCTCCATCCCCATCACGCGCCTCGCCGCCGCGACCGACCGGCCGGGCCGCTTCATCGGCATGCACTTCTTCAACCCCGTGCCGATGATGAAGCTGGTCGAGATCATCCGTGGCCTCGCCACCGACGATGCGACCGCCGCCGCCGTCGAGGCGCTGGCGAAGAAGCTCGGCAAGACGCCCGTCCCCGCCGGCGACTGGCCCGGCTTCGTGGTGAACCGGGTGCTCTGCCCCATGCTGAACGAGGCCATCCAGGCGCTGATGGAAGGCGTGGGCGATGTGAAGGCCATCGACGACGGCATGAAGCTCGGCGCGAACCACCCGATGGGACCGCTGGAACTCGCGGATTTCGTGGGGCTCGACACGCTGCTGAGCGTGATGAAGGTGCTGCACGAAGGCATTGGCGACCCGAAGTACCGGCCCTCGCCGCTGCTCGCGAAGTATGTCGAGGCTGGCTGGCTGGGGCGGAAGTCCGGGCGCGGCTTCTACGACTACTCGACCAATCCGCCGACGCCGACGCGGTAGGGGCGGTTCGCCGCGCGACGGGCACGCGATGTCTGTTGACGCGGACCGGAGGGGCGCTTCCCCGCCAGGCCGCCGTGTGGCCTGGACCGCCGGGACCTGGTGCTGGGCGCGACAGGCATCCTAAGCCCTCGAAGCGCGCTTCGTGCGCAGAAGCGGCTTCCGGCACCCTTCTGTCAGGGATGCGCAGCACCAGGTTGAGGTTTCCAAAGGCCT
>JAYSDS010000258.1:0-4808 GCA_041914265.1 Roseomonas sp. | reverse complement strand
CGGATCGGCACCGGCCCGCACCCCCACCCGCCCACCCACGTCTGTTGCGTGGATGGGGGGGCGGGGTGGGGGTGCAGGCCGGCACCGTCCGATGGAAAGACGCGTCAATGCGCCGGCTCGCGGCAATGCCCGTGTTCGAAATCCGCCAGGGTCTCGATCACGCGGCATTCGCCGACCGCGCCGCCCGCGCAGCTCGTCGCCATGCGCTCCAGCTCCGCCCGCAGCGCCGTCAGCCGCCGCATCCGCGCGTCGATCTCGCGGATCTGCGCCGTCGCGATGTCATGCGCCTGGCCGCAATCCGCCTCCGGATGGCTCGCGAGGTCCAGCAGAGCGCGGATCGCCGCACTCTCGAACCCCAGCTCCCGCGCATGGCGGATGAAGCCGAGCCGGCGCAGATGCGCCTCGCCATAGACCCGGTGCCCACCCTCGCTGCGCGCGGCGGGGGGCAGCCACCCCTCCTGCTCGTACCAGCGGATGGTGGTGGGCTTCACGCCCGTCGCCCGGGCCAGGTCGCCGATGGAATAGGTCATACCTCACGCTCCGCCAGGAAGCGGGCGAAGGCGGCCAGCGCCTTCTCGCTCGCATGGTGTTCGATACCCTCGGCATCCTGTTCGGCCGTCTCGGCATCAAGGCCGACGGCGATCAGGAAGCGCACCACCAGGTCGTGCCGGGCCTTCGCGGCCGAGGCCATCTCGGTCCCCTCCTCGGTCAGGAACAGCCCGCGATAGGGCTTGGTCTCGACCAACCCATCGCGCTGCAACCGGCCGACCGTGGCCGTGACGGTCGCCTGGGAGACACCCATCCGGCGCGCCAGGTCCACCGCCCGTGCCTCACCCTCCACCCGCAGCAGGTCGGCGATCAGCTCGACATAGTCCTCGGCGGTCGCAGCGCGGTCGGCCTCCCGCTGCCGCGCGAAACGCGCGGCTTGGTCCTCGGCGGGGGGCAGCGAACGACGTGGCATGTGGGTCATGTGAATCCGCAATTGAACCCCTTGATAGCTCTCCAAACACTTCTTAGCCTAGGCTAACTTTCGGAGGCACTGCATGAACCCGCCCTCGGACACCGCCGCCACCCTGCCCGGCTCGCCCCCCAGCCTGCCGGAGGTGCATCGTTCGGTGGCGGTGCCCAATGCGGGGGGCTTCCTGCGCAAGCTGTTCGCCTTCATGGGGCCGGGCTACCTGGTCGCGGTCGGCTACATGGATCCGGGCAACTGGGCGACGTCGCTCGCCGGCGGGTCCGCCTTCGGCTACACGCTGCTCGCCGTCGCGCTGCTCTCCTCGCTGATGGCGATCCTGCTCCAGGCGCTCTGCGCGCGGATCGGCATCGCCACGGGCCGGGACCTCGCCCAGCTTTGCCGGGAACGCTTCCCCAAGCCCGTCGCCTATCCGCTCTGGCTCCTCGCCGAGGCGGCGATCTGCGCCACCGACCTTGCCGAGCTGATCGGCACGGCCATCGCGCTGGAACTGCTCTTCGGCATCCCGCTGCTGTTCGGCGTCATGCTGACCGCGCTCGACGCCTTCCTGATCCTGTATCTACAGAACAAGGGCGTGCGCTGGCTCGAAGCGCTGATCTTCGGCTTCATCATGCTGATCTTCGGCTGCTTCGCGGTGCAGATCGCGCTGTCGCACCCGGTCTGGGGCGATGTGCTGCGCGGCTACATCCCGTCGGCCAGCATCGTGACGAACCAGACGCAGCTCTACATCGCGATGGGCATCCTCGGGGCCACGGTGATGCCCCACAACCTCTACCTGCACACCGCCGTGGTGCAGTCCCGCGCCTGGGAACCATCCGAGGCCGGGCGGCGGGAGGCGATCCGCTTCGCCACCTGGGACAGCACCATCGCCCTCGGCCTCGCGCTGCTGATCAACTCGGCCATCCTGATCACCGCGGCTTCGGTCTTCCACACCACGGGCAACACGGAAGTCGCGGAGATCCAGGACGCCTACCAGCTCATGACGCCGCTGCTGGGGGGGACGCTCGCGGCAACCCTGTTCGCCGTGGCGCTGCTGCTATGCGGCATCAACTCGACGGTCACCGCGACGCTGGCGGGCCAAGTGGTGATGGAAGGCTTCCTGCGCTTCCGCCTGCCCCCGGTGACGCGGCGGCTGATCACACGGCTGATCGCGATCGTCCCGGCAGTGATCGTCACCTGGCACTATGGCGAGTCGGGCACGGCGCAGCTCCTGATCCTGTCCCAGGTCATCCTGTCCATGCAGCTTCCCTTCGCGGTCATCCCGCTCATGATGTTCGCGAGCGACCGGCAGCGGCTCGGCGTGCTCGCCGCGCCGCGCTGGCAGGTGGTGCTCGGCTGGGCCTGCGCGGCGCTGATCCTCGCGCTGAACATGAAGGTGCTGTTCGACGCGTTGGTCGGGGAATAAGCACGGCCCTTGCATCTCCAGTCGCTGGAGGTCCCATACCATCGCCCGTGAGCTGAGGAGCCGCGGGCGATGGGTGCGCAGAACAAGGTTCAGTGGCGCGTCGAGGGGATGGACTGCGCCTCCTGCGTCGCGAAGGTGACGAAGGCGGTCGAGCGCCTGCCCGGCGTCACCGAGGTCTCGGTCAACCTGATGGCGGAGCGGCTGACGGCGACCCTCGACGCCGATACCGGCAATGCCGATGCCGTGGCGAAGCAGGTGCGCGCCCTGGGCTACACGGTCAGCCCGCTGAGCGCGGCGGCGCCCGCCGCGCCCGGCCATCGCCACGGGCCGAGCTGCACGCATGACCACGGCCATCACCACCACGATCATGGGCACGACCACGACCACGATCACCATGGTCACGACCACGGCGCCCACGACCACGCCCCGGCGGCGAAGGCGGACACCCCCGCCGCCCATGGCCATGACCACGACGACCCCGCCGATGCCGGCAAGCCCTGGTACGCCACGGCCAAGGCGCGGCTGGTCTGGCTGCTCGGCGGGCTGGTGGTCGGCGCCTATGCGCTCTCCCTCGCCCTGCCGCACAGCTTCACCTACCCGCTCTTCCTCGCCGCGACGCTGGTCGCGCTGATCCCCTTCGGCCGCCGCGCCTTCGCCCTCGCCCGCGCCGGCAGCCCCTTCAGCATCGAGACGCTGATGGTCACCGCCGCCTTCGGCGCGGTGGTGATCGGCGCGGCCGAGGAAGCCGCCGTCGTCGTGCTGCTCTTCGCCCTGGGTGAGATGCTGGAAGGTGTGGCCGCCGGCCGCGCGCGGGACGGCATCCGGGCGCTCGCGGCGCTGATCCCGCGCACCGCGCTGCGGCTGCGGCCCGACGGCGGCACCGACCAGATCCCCGCAGCGGCCCTGGCCGTCGGCGACCTGGTACTGGTCCGCCCCGGCGACCGCGTGCCTTGCGACGGCACCATCGAGGACGGCATCTCCGCCCTCGACGAAAGCCCGGTGACCGGTGAGAGCATTCCCGTCACCCGCGGCCCCGGCGATGCCGTTGTCGCCGGCAGCATCAACGCCGAGGGCGCGCTGCGCATCCGCGTCACCCGCGCGGCCGCCGACAACACCATCGCGCGCATCATCCGCATGGTGGAGGAAGCGACCGCCTCCCGCGCCCCCACCCAGCGCTTCATCGAACGCTTCTCCGCCTGGTGGACGCCGGGGGCGATGGTGGTCTCGGGCGCCGTCATCCTCGGCGCGCCGCTGATCCTGGGCTGGAGCTGGGAGACCAGCCTGTATCGCGGCCTCGCCGTGCTGCTGATCGCCTGCCCCTGCGCGCTGGTGATCTCAGTGCCGGCGGCGATGGCCTCGGGCCTCTCGGCCGGGGCGCGGCGCGGGCTGCTGATCAAGGGTGGCGCGGCGCTGGAGGCGATCGGCCAGGCCCGCCATGTCGCCTTCGACAAGACCGGCACGCTGACCGAGGGCCGCCCGCGCGTGACCGACATCCTGCCCGCCGTGGGCCGGGACGATGCCGCGCTGCTGGCCATCGCGGCATCGGTGGAACAGGGGTCGTCGCATCCCCTCGCCCGCGCCATCCTGGCCGAGGCGGAAGCCCGCGCCCTGTCCATCCCGCCCGCCGAAGCGCAGGGCGCGATGCCCGGCCGCGCCGTGACGGGCCTGGTGGGCGGCCAGCGCATCAGCATCGGCAGCCCGCGCCATGCGCGGGAGGAAGGGGCCGTCCTCGGCACGCTGGAGGACGCCATCACCCGTTGCGAGGGCGAGGGCAAGACGGTCGCCGTGGTGCTCGCCGACGGCGCCGTCGCCGGCGCCATCGCGCTGCGCGACGAACCCCGTACCGATGCGGCGGCAGGCATCGCCGCGATGAAGGCGCTCGGCCTCAGCCCTGTGATGCTGACCGGCGACAATGCCCGCACGGCGGCGGCGATCGCTCGCGGCCTCGGGCTGGAGGCGAAGGCGGAGCTGCTGCCCGACGACAAGCTGCGCGCCATCGGCGCCCTGCGCGAGGACGGCGCCGTGGTGATGGTGGGCGACGGCATCAACGACGCCCCGGCGCTCGCGGCGGCCACGGTCGGCGTGGCGATGGGTGGCGGCACCGATGTCGCACTCGAAACCGCCGATGCGGCGGTGCTGAAGGACCGCGTGACGGGCGTGGCGGAACTGGTCGGCCTGTCGCGCGCGACCATGCTGAACGTGAAGCAGAACGTCGCCGTCGCGGTCGGGCTGAAGGGCGTGTTCCTCGTGACGACGCTGATCGGCGTGACGGGGCTGTGGCCGGCGATCCTGGCGGATACGGGTGCCACGGTGCTCGTCACGCTGAACGCGCTGCGTCTGCTGGGATGGCGGCCGGCAGCCTGAGCGGCGGTCGGACCGAGAGGGGCTTTGCCCCTCTCGGGCTCACCCCACCAAAGGCCCGAGGCCTTT
>JAYSDS010000257.1:0-4898 GCA_041914265.1 Roseomonas sp. | reverse complement strand
CTGGCCTCGCTGACCTGCCTGATCATCTTCCTCTATGACGCCCCGGCGGTTCCCGCCTGCCGCGACGAGGAGCACGCCGAGATCACGCAGGCGCTTGCGGACGGCGACGAGGCGGCGGCGATCCGGCTCATGGCCGAGCACCTCGACCATGTCGAAGCCTGCCTGGACCTGAGCCGCGGCGCCGCGCAGGAGCTCGATCTCGACGCCGCGCTGGCCGGTTGAGCGGTCTGCCGCTCAGGAGAAGATCCGTTCCAGGTCGTCGTCGTCCTGTGTCGTCAGGCTGATGTCGAGCGACTGCTCCACATGGTCCAGATGATGCAGCATCAGGCTCGCCGCGCGCTCGCCGTCGCGGCGCGTGAACGCGTCCACCAACTGGTGATGTTCGTCGTCCGGACAGGCACGGCTGCCTGGCGAGTCGTACAGGAAGATGATCAGGCAGGTGAGCAGGGTCAGCTCGCGCATCTGCCGCGCCAGGATGGCGTTGCCGGCCATTTCCGCGATCTCCAGATGAAACTCCCCCGACAGCTTGATGACCGTCTGCCGGTCCCGCGCCGCACGCGCCCTTTCCTCCGCCGCCACCAGTTGGCGCAGGCGTGACAACTGCGCCGGCGCGACCGTCTGCGCCAGCTTGCGCGCCAGCGCGGGCTCGATCAGGCGCCGCGCCTCGAACACTTCGCGCGCCTCGTCGACGGTCGGCTCGGCGACGAAGGCGCCGCGGTTGGGCACCAGGGTGACCACCATCTCGTGCGAAAGGCGCGTCAGCACCTGGCGAATCATCGCCCGGCTGGCGCCGAACACCGAAGCGAGGCGTTCCTCCACGAGCTTGCGGCCGGGGGCGAGGCGGTGCTCGATGATGGCGCCGAGGATGCGGCGGTAGATCGCTTCCGCGTCGGCGCCGGCCGCGCTGCGTGTGCGGCGGCCGGCGGAAAGACGCAGCACCCTGCCTTCCTGCGGCGGTGGCGCGTCCTCGTCCGCAAGAAGTCGGGTCGTTTGCAGTGTCTTCATGCTTCACCTGTCTTGAGTCGAATAATGTTGGCGAAATATAAACTTTATTGTCGACAATTTGTTGACTGAATGTTGGCGATGAATCTATAGTCCATCGCACGACGACGCAGAGGCAATGGCGTCCCGCAACCCACCGGTTGCAGGTTCGCCGGCCGGTCGTCCGAAGCAGACAAGAAAGGCGTGCGGCCGCGATCCGGACCCGCAGCGCCGGCAGCCAGCAACAAGCCGTCCTGAGAAATGGCGCAGATGCGGTGTCGTGCCGCTGCGCAACCGAAGGATTCGATCACGCTGTGGATAGGAGACAAGACATGAAAACTGAAATCGCCCTCGACCGGGCGGCAGCAGTCCCGGAGACGCAGACGAAGGTTCGCTGGCGGATCTTCCTGATGATGCTGTTCCTCATCTCGATCAACTACATCGACCGGGCTTCGCTGTCGGTCGCGATGCCGATGATCGCCGCCGAATTCGACATCGGGCCTGCCGCGCAGGGCCTGCTGCTGAGTTCCTTCTTCTGGACCTATGCCTTCATGCAGATTCCGGGCGGCATGCTGGCCGACAAGTTCGGCCCGCGCCACGTGATTGCCGGGGCGACGCTGGGCTGGGGGTTCTTTCAGGCGGTGGCGGGCTTCTGCACCGGCTGGGTGCCGCTGCTGCTGACCCGGCTGGGGCTGGGCGCGGCCGAAGCGCCGATCTACCCGGCGGGCGGCAAGCTCAATGCGATCTGGATGACGCAGAACGAGCGCGGCCGCGGTGCCACCCTGCTCGATGGCGGCGCGCCGCTGGGTGCGGCACTGGGCGCGATGCTGATCTCGGCCCTGATCGCCTTCTTGGGTTCGTGGCGCTTGGCCTTCATCATCGCCGGCGCGGGCACCGTGCTCGCCGGCTTCTGGGCATGGTCCTACATCCGCAACCATCCGCGCGAGCATCCTGGCGTCAATGATGCGGAAGCCGAGTACATCGAAGCCTCGCACGAGGCCGAGCAGGCCGCCGCGCCAGCGGTGACCAGCGGCCGGGTGATGGACTTCTTCCGCTATCGCTCGGTGTGGGGCATGTTCTTCGGCTGGATGTGCTTCAACGCACTGTTCTACGGCCTGCTGACCTGGATGCCCAACTACCTGTCCAAGCAGCATGGCTTCGACATCAAGCAGATGGGCGGCGCGGTGTTCATCATGTTCTTCTCGGGCTTCGTCGGCGAACTGTTCGGCGGCTGGCTCGCCGACAAGTGGAAGGCGACCGGCGCCTCGCAAGGCAAGGTGCTGCGCACGCTGTTCGGCATCGCCTCGGTCATCGCCACGGTGTCGATCTACAGTGTCTCCAGGATCACCGACCCCGTGGTCGTGGTGGTGATGCTGTCGGTGACGCTCTTCTTCCTGCGCTGGTGCGGCCTGTTCTGGTGTGTTCCGTCCATCCTCGGCACGCGTGCCAAGGTGGGTTTCCTCGGCGGGGTGATGAACCTCGGCGGCAACTGCGCAGGCATCGGCGTGCCCATTCTCGTCGGCCTCATCGTCCAGGCGACCGGCTCGTACTACATGGCGCTGATGCTGTTCGCTGCTGCGGGTGCCGGCCTGTTCATCTGCTCCACGATGTTGATCGACTACGACAGGAAGCTGCCGGTCTGATCCTCCGGCGGACTCCGCGGCGCCGGCCGCCGCCGAGTCCGCACCCTTACCGGCTGCGCAGCCACTGCAAGGCCATTGCATGAGGTCAATCCCATGAGCAAGCGCATCAGACTGGGCGTGCTGACGCCGTCCTCCAACACGTCCCTCGAGCCGCTCACCAGCGCCATCGTCGCCGGTGTCCCGGGCGTCTCGGCTCACTTCTCCCGCTTCACCGTCACCGAGATCTCGCTCAAGGACCAGGCGCTCGGGCAATTCGACGACAGCAAGATCATCGAAGCCGCGAAGCTGCTGGCCGACGCCAAGGTCGATTCGATCGGCTGGAGCGGCACCTCGTCGGGTTGGCTCGGCTTCGAGCGCGACGTCCAGCTTTGCCGCCGCATCACCGAGGCCACCGGCATCCCGGCGACCACCTCGGTGCTGGCGCTGAACGAGATCCTCGCCAGGAGCGGCGCACGCACGCTCGGTCTGGCCACGCCCTACGTGCCCGATGTGCAGGCGCGCATCGTCGCCAACTACGCGGCCGCCGGCGTGCAGGTCGTCGGCGAGCGGCATCTGGGCATTTCGGTCAACTTCGACTTCGCCGAAGTCACCGAGGACACGCTGCGTGCGATGGTGCGCGAGATCGCCGTTTCGCGGCCGGAGGCCATCACCACGTTCTGCACCAACCTGCGCGCGGCGCAGCTGGCGACCGAGCTCGAGCGCGAGACCGGCATCCCCTTCTACGACACGGTGTCCACCGTCGTGTGGAAGCAGTTGCGCATGGCCGGCGTCGATACGCGGCAGGTCACGGGCTGGGGACGACTGTTCCAGGAAGTCGAATGAGCAAGAGGGTGGATAGACCATGAAGATCCTGCTGCTGAATCCGAACACTTCACAAAGCGTCACCGACCGCATCGCCGGCGCGGCACGCGGTGTCGCAGGCGAAGGCACCGAACTGGTCGCGGCCACCGCGCCGCGCGGCGTGCCCTATATCGCCACGCGCGCCGAGGCGGTGATCGGCGGCGCGGTGGCGCTGGAAATGCTGGCCGAGATGCATGCCGGCGTCGATGCGGCAATCATCGCCGCCTTCGGCGACCCCGGCCTCGGCGGCGCGCGCGAGCTGTTCCCCATTCCGGTCATCGGCCTCGCCGAGGCGGGAATGCTGACCGCCTGCATGCTCGGCAAGCGCTTCGCCATCGTCACGTTTTCGCAGTCGCTCGAGCCGTGGTATCACGAATGCGTGGCCTGGCACGGGCTGCGCGAACGCTGCGCCGGCGTGCGTGCGCTGGGCGGCAGCTTCCGTTCGATCTCGGACGTGCAGGACGAGAAGGAGGCGCTGCTGATCGACCTTGCGCAGCAGGCCGTGAGCGAGGATGGCGCCGACGTCGTCGTGCTCGCCGGCGCGCCGCTTGCGGGCCTGGCGCGCCGGGTGCGCGAGCGCATTCCGGTGCCGGTGGTCGATTGCGTCGAGGCGGCGGTCAAGCAGGCCGAGACGCTGGTCGCGCTGAAACCACGGAAGGCGGAGCAGGGCACCTACGCGCGCCCGGCCGCCAAGCCCTGCGCAGGCGTGGCTGAACCGCTCGCCAGGTGGATCGCCCATGAATGAGGCCGTGCATGTCGTGACGGCTCGCGTTGCGGAGGCCTGCGCATGAAGCTCGTGCGTTTTGGTGAAGCCGGCTGCGAGCGCCCGGGGCTCCTCGATGCCGGTGGCGTCGTGCGCGACCTGTCTTCGGTGCTGCCCGAACTGGATGGAGCCGCGCTGGCGCCGGCGAGCCTCGCCCGGCTGCGTGCGCTCGATCCGGCGGCGCTGCCGGCGGTCGCGGCGGGGACTCGCCTGGGGCCGCCCCTGGCGCGTGTCGGCAAGATCGTCGCCATCGGACTCAACTACGCCGACCATGCGCGCGAGGCCGGCCAGGACGTTCCCGCCGAACCGACGGTGTTCATGAAGGCGGCTTCTGCCATCAGCGGCCCGTGCGATCCCATCGTCCTGCCGCCCGGATCGGTGAAGACCGACTGGGAAATCGAGCTGGCGGTGGTGATCGGCAGCGCGGCGCGCCGCGTCTCCGAGGCTCAGGCACTCGAGCATGTGGCAGGCTACTGCGTCGGCCTCGACATTTCCGAACGCTACTGGCAACTGGAACGCGGCGGGCAGTGGACGAAGGGCAAGAGCTTCGACAGCTTCGCGCCCATCGGGCCGTGGATCCTGACTGCCGACGAAGTGCCGGCGCCGCAGGGGTTGGCCATGGCGCTGTCGGTGAACGGCGAGCGCATGCAGCACGGCAGCACGGCCGACAT
>JAYSDS010000256.1:0-4928 GCA_041914265.1 Roseomonas sp. | reverse complement strand
GGTCTCCTTCTTTCCCATCATGACCGGTCACACACGGAATTCCTGACAGTCCCCGGCTCAGTTCGTCGCGCTCGGCGCTGGTCGTCCCGCTGCCTTTGCTCGCTCCGGCCTCACGATCCGCCTGGCGGACCCAATGCATGATCGACTGCGCGTTCGGCTCGAACTCCCGGGCAAGGTCCTGCGGGGTTCGTCCCGATCGGACCAGCTCCACCATTTGCCGCCGGAACTCCGGCGGGTAGGGCACCCTGAACCTGGGCATCTCGGACACCTCCATCTCAAGCCTCGGGGTGTCCACAGAAGCGGGTCAACTTCAACTTGCGGGCATTGGCCCGTCGCGTTCGTGCCGCCATCGGTCGCCCCGGCGGCTTCTTGCGTGGATGCGCGAGACCAGGCCGCGCGCGGCCAGCCACGCCTCGTTCTTCGCCGAGCGGTAGGCAGTGTCGGCCCAGACATCGCCGGCGGTGTTGTCGGCATCGACCACCTCCGCCAACCGCGCACCGTCATGGGCCGCGGCGTGGCTCGCGGTCCAGCCGCGGATCAGCCCGTGCCGGCGATCGATCGCGACATGGTTCTTGTACCCGAAAGCCGGCGCTGCGAGATCGACCTGCGGCGCGCCATCCTCGCGGTAAGCGTGCGCCAAGGACTGCGGCGTGATGGCCTTGGCGGGGCTCAGGCTGCGTCGGGCCGCAGGTTCCACGGCGCGAGTTCACCGATGCGGTTGATCGGGTGGTCGGGGATGCGGTCCAGGAGCAGGCGGAGATAGGCCTGCGGATCCCAGCCATTGAGCTCCGCAGTGCCGACGAGGGTGTAGATGATCGCAGCCCGCCTGCCGCCCTCCAGCGACCCGGCGAACAGGTAGTTCTTCCGGCCGAGCGCCAGGGGTCGCATGCGCCGCTCGGCGGCGTTGTTGTGCAGGCAGGCGCGGCCGTCGCGCAGCACCGTCGTCAGTGCGGTCCACTGCGCCAACGTGTAGCGGATGGCCTTCGCCAGATCCGATCTGCCGGAGATCCGCCGCAGCGTCGCCTCCAGCCAGGCGTGCAGCGAGGCGCGCCTCCGGCGGCTGGCCATGGATCTCGGCCTCGATGGTGAACAGCGGCTGCATGCGCTCGATCGCCTCGCGCGCGAGCGGGCTGCCATTCGCCAGGAGTTCGTCGTGGAAATAGCGCCGCGCATGTGTCCAGCACGCCGCCTCGACGACATGGCCATTTTCGTAGAGGGCGTTGAACCCCGAATAGGCGTCGGCCTGCAGGATGCCCTGGAAATCACGCAGGCGCCGCTGCGGATTCCCTCCTACAACACAGTTCGGTACAAGTGTGTGTGAGCCTCCAAACCACCCCAGCAAAGGCCGAAAGGCCTTTGCAAACCTCCACTTGGCACTGCGCGCCGCGGTCAGAATGACCGCCGAAGGCCGCTCCTGCGCCCACAAGGCGTTTCGAGGGGAACGGCATGCCCGTTGCCGGGCATCAAGTCTTTGCGGTCCAGGCGCTCCAAGCACCTGGCGGGGAAGGGATAGCCCCCCTGGCCTCACTCCACGTTACGGGCGTCCCGCATGAACAACGCCTTGGATTGCCCGTCCCCGCGCGGCCGTTCCTCGATCTGGAAATGCCGTGAGAGCGACTTCACCAACCCGCTAAGCTTGGCGTATCCCCAACTGCGGGAGTCGAAATCCGGCGATTGCTTGGCGATAACGCTGCCCACTGCCGAAAGCGCCGCCCAGCCGCTGTCATCCGACGCCACATCCACGGCGGAGCGGAGCAGGCTGAGCAATTCCCGGTTCTGCTCCGGCGCCGCCTTGGCCGAGGGCTTCGCCGTCCTTGGTTGCAACAGGTCCGTGTAGACGAAGCGGTCGCAGGCAGCGACGAAGGCCTTGGGTGTCTTGCGTTCCCCGAAGCCGATCACCTGCAGCCCGTTTTCCCGGATGCGCCGGGCGAGGCCCGTGAAGTCGCTGTCGGAGGAGACGATGCAGAAGCCGTCCAGCCCGCGCGTATGCAACAGGTCCATCGCGTCGATGATCATCGCGCTGTCGGTGGAATTCTTCCCCTTGGTGTTGGCGAATTGCTGCATGGGCTGGATGGAATGGTCGAGCAGCACGGATTTCCATCCGCCGAGTTGTGGCGTGGTCCAGTCGCCATAGGCGCGCTTGACGCTCGCCACGCCGTACCGGGCGACCTCGGCGAGCAGGGCCTCGATCACCTTGGGATTGGCGTTGTCCGCATCGATGAGGACCGCGAGGCGACCGGAATCCGCGCTGTCGATGGCCATGCCCCTGTCTCCCCGGCGATCAGGCCCGCATCAGCGCCCGCACATGCACCGCCACCGACCGCCCCAGCGCGTCGAGGTCGTAACCACCTTCCAGCAACGATACGAGCCGCCCCGCGCACACCCGGTCCGCCAGGCCGCACAGCGCCTCCGTGATCCAGGCAAAGTCCACCTCCCGCACGCGAAGCTGCGCCAGCGGATCCGCCGCATGCGCATCGAAGCCGGCCGAGACGACCAGCAGATCCGGCGCGAAGGCCTCGACCGCGGGGATGATGTGATCCGCCCAGGCCGCGCGGAAGGCCGCGCCATCCGAACCGGGCGGCAGCGGCACGTTCAGGATGTTGCCCACGCCGTGCTCGCTCGCATCCCCGGTGCCGGGATAGAGCGGCCATTGATGCGACGACGCATAGAAGATCGACCCATCCGCCTCGACGCAGGCCTGGGACCCGTTGCCGTGATGGACGTCGAAATCGAGGATCGCGACGCGCTTCGCCCCGTGTTCCGCCTGCGCATGCCGCGCCGCGACCACGGCATTGGAGAACAGGCAGAAGCCCATCGGCCGCGCCACCTCGCAGTGGTGCCCGGGCGGGCGCGTGGCGCAGAAGGCGCGGCGGAACTCGCCCTTCATCACCGCATCCACCGCAGCCACGCCCGCGCCCGCGGACCGCAGCGCCGCCTCGGCACTGCCCCAGGACATGATGGTGTCGCCGTCGAGCGGCACATGCTCATCCGGCTCCGGCCGGATCGCGAGGATCGCCTCGACGTAGTTCTCCGGATGCACGCGGGTGAGCTGCCCGACGGTCGCGAGCGGCGCCTGGTCGCGGATCAGATCGGCGAATTCCCCCGCATCCAGCGCCGTCAGCACCGCGCGCAGCCGGTCGGGACATTCCGGGTGGTGCGGCCCAGGATCATGGTTCAGGCAGGCGCGATGCGTCAGCAGCAGGACGCTCACGCCGGCGGGTCCTCCCGTTTGCGGATGACGAAGCGATAGGCGCCGGCATCCTCCCCGAAGGCGACCAGCGCATGGCCGGTTTCCTTGCAGAAGGCGCGGAAATCGGCCACCGAGGCCGGGTCCGTGGTCAGCACCGTCAGCCGCGACCCGGCCGCCAGGCTCCGCAGCGCCTTGTTGGCCTTGAGCACCGGCAGCGGGCAGGTCAGCCCTTTGACGTCGAGGAGCGTTTCACCCATCAGGTGATTCCACCACCCGGCGCGGCGCGGGGCAAGCGCGGCGCGCGGACCGAACCGCGGGAGGACAGGCGATGGCACGGCAGGCAAGGGGGATCGGGCATTGACGATGCGCTTCGGCATCGACCTCGGCGGCACGAAGATCGAGATCGTGGCCCTGGACCCCGACGGCGCGGTGCGGCTGCGCCAGCGCATCCCGACGCCCAAGGGCTATGCCGAGACGATCGACGCCATCGCCGCGCTGGTCGGCGCGGCCGATCGCGAGACGGGTGCGCAGGGCAGCATCGGCGTGGGCATCCCCGGCAGCCTCAGCCCCGTCACGGGTCTGGTGCGCAATGCCAATACCCAGGCGCTGAACGGCCGGCCGCTCGACCAGGACCTCGCCGCCGCCATCGGCCGCCCGGTGCGCGTGACCAATGACGCCAACTGCCTGGCGATGAGCGAAGCGGCGGACGGTGCCGGCGCGGGCTTCCGCACCGTCTTCGCCGTCATCATGGGCACGGGCTGCGGCGGCGGTATCGTCAGTTCCGGGCGGATCCTGGATGGGCCGAACGGCACCGCGGGCGAATGGGGCCACACGCCCCTGCCCTGGATGCGGCCCGAGGAATTCCCTGGCTATCGCTGCTGGTGCGGGCGGCATGGCTGCCTCGAAACCTACCTGTCAGGCACCGGCCTCGCGCGCGATTGCGACGGGCCCGAGGCGCACGATGCGAGTTCCATCTCCGCCCGTGCCGCGGCCGGCGAGGCCAAAGCGGCGGCGGCCCTGGCACGCCACGCGGATCGGCTGGCGCGCGCGCTGGGGCTGATCGCGAACATCCTCGACCCTGACGTGATCGTGCTGGGGGGTGGGCTGTCGAACATGCAGCACCTCTACGCCGAGGTGCCGGTGCTGATGGCGAAGCACGTCTTCGGGGATGTGGCGCGCACGCCGATCGTGCAGGCGAAGCACGGGGATTCATCGGGGGTGTTCGGGGCTGCACGGCTGTGGGATGCGGGGTGATTGCCCGGCGGCGAGCGTAGCCCCATGGGCGCGGGGATAAGCGTCGGCGGTTGGATCAGGGCGGGGCTCTGCCCCTCCCCGAACCCCACCCCGCCAGGCCATTGTATGGCCTGGACCGCCGGCATCTGGTTCCCGGCACGACGGTAATGCCGGGCCCTCGCAGCGCGTTTCGGGCGCAGGAGCGGCCTTGTACCGGCGGCGCTTCATCCCGGCCGGTGGAACCGAGAGGGCCTTGCCCCTCTCGGACTCTCCCCACCAAAGGCCCAAGGCCTTTGGAAACCGTCACCTGGCGCCAGGCACCGCTGCCAGGACAAGTGCCGAAACCCGCTTTCGGGCACGAGGCGCGTTGAGAGGGGCGGCAACGCCCGTTCTGCCCGGCGCCAAAAGACGGCTTTCCAAATGATACAATCATTTGGCGGGGTGGTTTGGAGCAACCGTCTTTGCCGTGTTGAGCGTGTCAGGCGTGATGGGGGGCGAGCCAAGG
>JAYSDS010000255.1:0-4956 GCA_041914265.1 Roseomonas sp. | reverse complement strand
CGGCGCACGGCGCCAAATGGAGGTTTCCAAAGGCCCTTCGGCCTTTGGTGGGGTGGGGTCCGGGGAGGGGCAAAGCCCTTCCCTGGCCTACGGCCGCCGGGATCCTACCGGAACTCCGCCCGCGGCCAGGGCAGTGCGGCCAGCGCCCGCCCGGGCGTGGCGCGGACGACATTGGTCCAGGTCCGGCAATCCCGCATCAACCATCCCGGCCCTGGCGCCGTGCTGACAGCAAGCATCGGGCAGCGCTGCTGCTGTCGCAGCGCCTCCGCCTGGCGCGGCAGGGCGGGGTCGCGCTGGCGGGCCGAGTTCTCCCACCTCTCCCAGCGCACCATGCCGAGGCCGCGCGCCAGCACGAAGCGTTCGAGGTGATGCGCCGTCGCGATCTCACCCCCGCCATAGTGTTCCGAGACGATCGCCTCGACAGGGATGACGCCCGTCAGTCCATTGGCGGCTTCCCGCCAGGGCAGTTCGATCCGCGTGCGACGGTAGCGCGTCAGGCTGGCATCGAAGGCGGTCGGGCAGGCCTGGGGGGACGGTGCGATGCGCAGGCGCAGAACGCGGGTCGTCCATGTCTCGGTGGCGCCGGGGCCGGCGAGCAGCCAACCCTGCCAGCCGCGGCCGCCGGTGCGGCAATCGGGGGAGAGGAACCACTGCACCCCGCCGCCGCCATCCTCGGTCATCGCGATATAGGCCGGGCCGGGACCGAGGGGGATGACCTGCCCGCCATCGCCGCGCCCTTCGTCGAGCACGCCGAAGCGCCGGTTCTCGCCGGCGCCGAAATCGAAGGTCTGAACGGCTGCGGGCTGGCCGAGCAGGCTGCCCAGCACCGCATCCGAGGCCTGGTAGCCGAGCGGCAGGCCACGCGCCTGCTGCACCGCGGGCCAGTCGTGCCGGCGATAAGGCATGGGTGCGCCCTGCCGCTGTGGAGCGGGGCGGGTGCAGTCGGGCTCGAAGGGCAGAACGCCGGGCTCGGCATGGCCGGCGGCATCCAGGCAGACGCTCTGCACCAGGAAGGGCAGGAGATCCGCCGGCTGGGCGGCTGCCGGCCAGGGCGCGGAGGCGGCCAGGATAATGGACAGCAAAAAACCGCGGTTCACGGGGACACCGTGCCGCGGTTTCCGGCTGCGATCCGCCTTGGAAGGCGGATGGCGAGGCTTCAGAAGCCCTCGCGCTCCAGGCGCTTGCGCTCCACCTTGCGGGCGCGGCGGACGGCCTCAGCGGCCTCACGCGCACGACGCTCGGAAGGCTTCTCGTAGTGGCGACGAAGCTTCATCTCGCGGAACACGCCTTCCCGCTGGAGCTTCTTCTTCAGCGCCTTGAGCGCTTGGTCGATATTGTTGTCACGAACGACGACTTGCACGCGGCGCAACCTCCTGCGCGAAATGGATTGGACAAAAGCAGAGCAAACGGCGCGCCCGGAAACCCGGTCTGCGTCGGTTGCGGGACGCTTACCATGATTCGAAGGCGCGCCGGAAGCCCTCCCGCGCGCGCCGAAGCGCTTATATGCATTATCGCAGCGCATTATTCGAGCCCCGAGACACCATGGCCCTTCTCAAGATCGCCCGCATGGGCCACCCGGTCCTGCTGACCCCCGCCGAGCCGGTGGCGGACCCGACCGCGCCGGAGATCCATCGACTCGTCGCCGACATGGCCGAGACCATGGAAGATGCCGGCGGGGTCGGCCTCGCCGCGCCGCAGGTGCACGTGCCGCTACGGCTCTTTGTCTGGCGGACGGGGGCGGGGGGCGTCTCCGCGCTGATCAACCCCGAGCTCGAGCAGGTGGGGGAGGAGACGGAGACGGCCTGGGAGGGCTGCCTGTCCATCCCCGGCCTGCGCGGGGCGGTCCGCCGCGCCGCGAGGCTGCGCTTCCGCGGCGTGGACATCGACGGCCGCCCGGTCGAGGGCGAGGCCGCCGGCCTGGTGGCCCGCGTGATGCAGCATGAGACGGACCATCTCGACGGCATCCTCTATCCGATGCGGATGGAGGACCTCTCCCTGTTCGGCTTCACCGAGGAACTGACGCGCGCGGCCTCCGCCCGCACCGCGTCGAAGGAGGAGTGATGCAAGCCCTGCATGAGAGCGACCGCGCCGCCCGCGACGCGGCCATCCAGGCCATCCTGCCCCTGGTGCCCGTCACCGGCTGGACCCCGCGGAGCATCAGCGCCGGCCTGCGCGCGGTCGGCTTGCCGGAGGAGGAAGCGTCCTTCCTGTTCCCGCGCGGCCCCGCCTCGGCGATCGAGGCCTGGCGCGACCTGTTGAACCGCACCATGGCCGAGGCGGCGGGAGACCTCTCCGACTTGCGCACCCCGGCGCGCATCCGCGCCCTGGTCGCGGCGCGGCTCAGCCTGATCGCCCTGCACAAGGAGGCGGCGCGCCAGGCCGCGGCCTTTCTCGCGCTGCCCTGGAATGCAGGCCATGCGCTGCGGGGCGCGGCCGCGACGGCGGATGCGATCTGGGTGGCGGCGGGCGATGCATCCGATGACCTGTCGCGCTATACGCGCCGGGCCACGCTGGCGACGATCCTGACCGCGACGCTGGCGTTCTTCCTGCGCGACGACAGCCCGGATACCGGCCCCGCCCTGGCGTTTTTGGACCGTCGGCTGGCCGGTCTCGCGAGGATTCAGCGTTGCCGACGACCGCGGCCCAAGGCCCAGGCGGCCTGAGCTGCGGCACTACATGCAGCGCGCCCCGCAAGCCCCTGCAACAACTAGCGATTGAAACAATTTTTCCGTAGGCATGAGGCCGAGTCCCGGCTATGCAGCAAGCGCAGGAACCGCTTCGTCGGGCGCCCGGGGGGAATTCGGGGCGCTTGCAGCCGGGGCGGACCACCCCGATGCAACCTAGGGAGCGCATTGCGCCCATGACCAAGACCAAGACCGTCGTCGCCGCGCTGTGCGGTGTCCTGATGGCCGGCCCGGCCCTCGCCAATGCCTGCCTGCGTCCGGAGGAGCGGACCGCGCTCGATATGCGCGCGCTGCGGTCCTACCTGATGGTGGCGGCGCTGCAATGCCGCACCGGGCAGAGCTACAACGCGCCGGAAGGCTACAACAACTTCCTGCGGAAGTTCGGCCAGGATCTGTCCGCCGCCGACCGCGTCGCGGCCACGCATTTCCAGCGCTCCTATGGCGGCGCGCAGCGCGGTGGGCGCCTCGACCAGTACAACACGGTCATGGCCAACGAGCATTCCGAGGATGCGATGCGCTCGGGCACCTTCTTCTGCCGCGACGCTGAACCGCTGTTCCGCCAGGTCGTGACTCTGCAGGCGACCGAACTCGCGGCCTTCGCGGTGCAGCGCAACATCATCCAGAGCTACTCGGTGCCGGATTGCTCGGCGACGCCGGCGCGCGCGACGGGCCGGACCAGCGGGCGCCGCAGCTAAACGGCTGCATGCCGAAGGAAAGGGGGCGGTCCGGTAACGGGCCGCCCCTTTTTCGTTGGAAGGCGGCCCGGCGCGAAGAGGCATTGGGCGGCGCCATCGGGACGGGCTTTTCTCATCTCCGCCGGTCACGCCATGAGGGCCTGGGGCTGATACATGGCATGGGCTGCCGATGCCCGGCGTCAGCGTCCCGACACGTTTCCGCCCATCGCTGCTTCAGCGCTCTTGTGATGCTCGGCGTCAAAAGCCGGCGGTCCAGGCTGCACGGCAGCCTGACGGGGTGAGGTTTGGAAAGGGGCAGGGCCCCTCTCCAAGGCACACGCCCCGATCAGCGCAGGATGATTTCCACGCGCCGGTTCTGCGGTTCGCGCACATTCGGCCCGGTCGGCACCAGCGGTTGGCTTTCGCCGAGGGCGGTGATCACGATCTCCTCCCGCGCCACGCCAAGGCGCACGAGTTCCGCCGCCACCGTCTCCGCGCGGCGGCGGGACAGCGCCTGATTGTACTGCACCGTGCCGGTGCGATCGGCGTGGCCGGCGACCTCGATACGGGCGCTGCGCTGGGCGCGGACCTGCTGGGCGGCCTCGGCGATGATCTGGCGGGCGCGCTCGGTCAGCGCGGCACTGTTCCAGTCGAAGAAGACGATGAAGCTGCGGCTCTGCACCGGCGCCGCGGCTGGCGGAGGCGCGGCGGGGGCGGGCGCCGCATTGAAGGCGTAGCGCAGGCCGAGCATCAGCGATTGCTGGTAGGAATCGGGTTCGATCGTGCCGCGTGCGACGGTCGCGCCGGTCGATGGGTTGTCGAAGCGCACCTGCAGCCGTGGCTGCAGCGTGCCGACGAAGCGGTATTCGGCAGTGATCGCAAGGCCCGGCAGGATGTCGAGCGGGAAGGCCAGGCCGGCGATGCCCTGGTAAGCGAACTGTCCGTCACTGTCGTCGACCGTCATGCGCAGGGCGCCGTTCTGGCTGTAGCCGCGCACGCCGGACCAGTCCGTGACCATGTAGCCGGCGCCGACGCCCACATAGGGCGTGACCGGCCCGATCGGGATCAGGTCCAGCAGCACATTGCCCATGACCCCCCAACTCTCCTGGCGGCCGCTGATCCCGCCATCGGCCGACCAGCCCGCCACGCCTGAGGAGCCGTCGGTCTCGTTGCTGCGGAAGGCGGCTTCGACCTCGGCGCGCAGCCCGTTGCCGAAGCCCCAGCCGAGGCTCAGCACGCCGGCGAAGCCTGGCGCGAAGCCCACCGTCGCCTGGTTTCCGTAGCCCGCGCCGGCGAGCCCCGTCACCGCCTGCGAATCGAGGCCGAGTCCAGTGTTGGGCAGCAGGTTGAAGCCGGCGCCGCCGGCGATGTAGGGGCCCTCGATGAACTGGGCCTGGGCGACGAAAGGCGCGGCCATCAGGGCGGCGACGAGAGCCGCGCCGCAGAGGCGGTGGCGTGGATGGGGGCGGGCGGCGAGCATGGGCTGAATATACCGCATGAATCGTATTGCGCGACGGCTCTTGCCGCGATGC
The DNA here is from genome assembly GCA_041914265.1 of Roseomonas sp. Taxonomy (GTDB): domain Bacteria; phylum Pseudomonadota; class Alphaproteobacteria; order Acetobacterales; family Acetobacteraceae; genus Neoroseomonas. The sequence continues at coordinate 66 of JAYSDS010000255.1, read as the reverse complement.
GGCATTGCTTAAACGCAGAAAGGGGCGCCTTTCGGCGCCCCTTCCCGGTATCCGACGCTGATGCGG
>JAYSDS010000254.1:0-4981 GCA_041914265.1 Roseomonas sp. | reverse complement strand
CCCGCCCCCCGGGCGGGGGGGGGGCGGGGGGGCGGGGGGGCCCCCCCCCCCCCCCCCCCCTTCACCAGCGTAGCCAGAGGCCAGCAATCAGGAACGCCCTGCCGGGACCCGCGCCCTACGGCGCGACTGCCGCCACCAGCCGTGCCGCCGTCGCGTCCCAGTCGTTCAGCCGCCGCCCCGCCTCGCGCGCGCCGGCGGCGAGTGCGGCGCGTCGGGTCGGGTCGCAGGCGGCGGTCATGGCTTCGGCCAGTGCCGCCGGCGTCGTTGCCGCGGCCAGCACGCCGTCCTCGCCGTCGCGAACCTGTTCCGACAGCCCACCCACCGGCGTCGCCACCACCGGCACGCCCAGGCCATAGGCGATCGGCACGACGCCGCTCTGGCTGGCCTCCCGATAGGGCAGGACGATCACGTCGGCGCCGCCGATCATGGATGCGATCTCGGCCTCGGACAGCCAACGCGCCTGGACCTCGACGCCGGGCAGGGAGGAGAGGCCGGGGGCCAGGCCCTCGACATCCCCCTCCCCCGCCACCAGCAGCCGAGCCTCCGGGAAGCGGGGATGGAACAGCGCCCAGGCGTCGCGCAGCAGGTCGAGGCCCTTATAGGCCCGCATCCGGCCCAGATTGACGAAGCGGACCCCCTGCCCCGCCGGGCGCGTCGCAACCGGCACGGCATCGGGCAGCAGGGCGCCGAGCGGCAGGCGATGCACCACCAGCCCCGGCCGTCGCCGGCGGATCCCGGCCGCCACCGCATCGGAAAAGGCGATGGCCGATTCCGCCGCGTCGAGCTCCCGCGTCAGCCGCCATTCCCACAACATGCCGGGATCACCCGGATGCGGCTCGGCGTCATGGACCATCGGCACATAGCGCAGCCCGGCGCGCTTCAGCCCCGGCGCGATCAGCGGCGTCCAGAGATGGGTCATCGTCGACACCACCACATCCGCACCGAACGCCTGCGCCTGGCGTCGCAGCCGGGCCGCGAGGCCCGGCACCCGCAGGAAACCGAGCGCGAAGCCCGCCGCGGAGCTGTAGGTCGGCACCGCATCCACCGGCAGGCCAAGGGCGCGGGTCGTTTCCAGCAGCTCCGCCTGGGCCGAGAGCGAGAGCGCGACCGAGACGTCGCTCCGCCGCGCCAGCGCCGCCGCCAGGGCGTGGGTCAACTGGCCGCCGGCCCCGCGCCGCCCCCAGTACCACAGGAGAATGCGCACCTGGCGGGCCTCAGCCGCCACGCAAGCCGGCTGCCTTCAGCAGGCCGATCACCTTGCCGCGCAGGCGCCAGAAGGGGCTCTTCCGCATGGCGTCGATCTCGGCGAGGGCGCGCAGCAGGTCGCCCGAGGCGCGCGCCGGCGCGGCCGCGCCGGACTGGCCGATGCCGGTGCCGGCGAGCGCCTCGGCCGCCAGGTCGGGCCGGCGCTGGAGCCAGTCCTGGATGCCGGCCTGATAAGACCGGAACTCGGCCCAGCCATTGCCGGGGCGCGGCGCCTGCCCGGCCGCGACCGCCTGCACGGCGGCCCGGAAGGCCTCCATGGCGATGCGGGCCTGGCCCTCGATGGTGAAGCGGGCGGCCTGGGCGAGGCCGGCTTCGACGCGGCGCGCACGCTCGGCGGGATCGGCGAGGCCGATCAGCGCCGCGGCGGCCGCGCCGGCATCGTCGGGATCGACATAGATCGCTGCCGTCCCGCCCACCTCGGGCAGGGAGGAATTGGCGCAGGTGATCACCGGGCAGCCGCAGGCCATGGCTTCCAGCACCGGCATGCCGAAGCCCTCGTAGCGGGAGGGGTAGAGCAGCGCCTCGGCGCCCGCGTAGAGCAGGCGCAGCGTGTCGTCATCGGCCGCGACACGCCGGATGTCGACCGAGGGGGCCGCCGCGCGATGCGCGGGGTCGATCTCCGGCAGCCCGCCGACGCAGAGCAGCGCCAGGCGCCGGCCCTGCTTCGCGGCGGCCTCGACGGCCGCGAAGGCGGCAATGCCGTTCTTGTAGCCGCCGGCGCCGTTGCGATCGCCGACCATGATCGCATAGCGCTCGGGCAGGCCGAGCCGTTGGCGGATCTCGGCGACCTCCGCTGTGCCGGCCGGGCGGAAGGCGGGGTTCAGCCCGTTATGGGCGACGGTGACCGCATCCTTCGGCACCGCGGGGAAGAAACGCGCGAGGTCCTGCGCGGAATGGCGGGAGACCATCAGATGCGCCGCGGCGTGGCGGATCGCCCGTGCCTTTTCCTGCCAGACCTCCTCGGAGAGATCGAGGCCGATCGCCTCGGGGATCATGTCGTGGCCGAAGAAGAGCGAGGGCGTGCCCGTCGGCGTCGAATAATAGGTCGAGACAAACAGATCCGCGCCGAGATCCCGGCATACGCGGTCGAGATACAGGCTGTCCGCCCCGCAGCGCCCATAATCGTGTGCGGCAATGGTCCGGACGTGGATGCCCGGGATGCGCGGTGCCGTGCCAGCACGGTCGAGCAGGATGACCTGCTCCGCGCTGCCATCCCTCACCCAGGCTTCGAGCAGCGATTGCCACACCCGGCCGATGCCCGAATTGAGGTACTGCCAGTAGATCCCGTCCACGACGATGCGCGGCCGCGCGGGGACCGGGCCGCGGTCCTTCGCCCCGGTCGGCGCGCCGAACTGCCAGGCCCCGGCCGCGTCCGGCCAAGCCATCGGCTCCACGCGATAGACCGCGGCATCGTCGAACATCGTGCGGTCGGTCACCCAGCCGAAGTAATCGGCCAGGAAGCCCGAACCTTTTCGCGCCATCAGCTCGCGCCACCGCGCCGCCGCGCCGGCATAGCCGTAATAGGTCTCCTTGAAGCCGAGCTGGGCTTCGGTGGCGTAGGCGAAGTGCTGGAAGACGGCGCCATGCGCCTCCGTCTCGTCCTGCAGGAAGGGCAGGCGCAGCGCGAGGTCGATCGGCTCCCCGCCCGCCGGGTCGGGGCGGACCAGGGTCGGCGGCTCATGCGCGGCCCAGTGGTCGCCCGGGCGGAAGCGCCAGGTGCGCATCCATTCCTGCCCCGGATTCTGCCCGTAATTGTGGCGCGTGCTGATCACCTGGGTCGGGCTGACGAAGTACCAGCACCAGTAGAAGGCGGCGCAGCGTTCCGGGTTCTCGACGAAGAGGCGATGCATGGCGGTGACCTGGTCCACCGTCCACAGCTCGTCATTGTCCACCTGCCAGAGCAGGCATTCCTCGGTGATGTTCGGCAGCGGCGCGTTCACCATCTCCTTCTTGCCGTCCCAGAATTCGCCGGGTGGCTTGCGGTAGATGGTCACCTGGCCGGGAAAGCGGCGCGCCAGGTCGTCGAGGTATTCGCTGGTGCCGTCATTGCTGCGTCCCTCGCGATGGATCGCATCGCTGACGCGCCCGCCATGGGAGGCACTCCAGGCCGTGTCGTGGCGCAGCGCGGCGACGCCCTCGATCACATGCCAGTGCCAGCGGAAGGGCAGCTTCGCCAGCATGGTCTCGTGGTAGCGGATGAAGGGCTCGCCATTGAGGACGATGGTGAAGAAGTGGATGGGCAGCGCACCGGCCCCGCGCGATGCGTCGTCCTTGGCATCGGGTGGCGGGCTTCGTTCGATATCGGCGATGGCGGCGGCTGCGGCCGAAGTCATGTCGTTCTCCGAGAGGCGCGGCAGCCGGTGCGGCCGAATCGCCAACGCCTCGTTCAAGCTGTTCCCCGGGGGCTGCGGCGGTCAGTCCACCTCGACGGTCCGGGCGGGGGGGTGAAGGCTGCCGGGCCGGCATCGCCCGGGCCGATGTTTCATGCAAGAGAGCCTTGCCCCAACCGATCGAAACCGTTCCACGGCCCGTCCTCGGGCCGCGTCCGCATCGCGCCTGCACTAGCGCATGACGCCGAGGCCAGGCCAGCATCTTGTCGCCGGCGCCCCGCGCGGCCCCATGATGGGGGCTTGGATTGGCCGGGGAAGGGTCTATGAGCCCCCGGCGCATCGGGCCGATGCGGAGCATCGTCGTTTCCACGCCTCGCCTGCCGACGCCGCGGGGCCAGCCGAGGGCGCCATGGCGAGCCAGACCGAGACCGCAGCGACCGCCGGGGACGCCCCCCTTATCAGCGTCATCACGGTCTGCCGCAACGCCGCCGCGACGCTGGAGGCCTGCCTCGACAGCGTGGCGCGGCAGAGCTGGCCGCGCATCGAGCACATCATCATCGACGGCGCGTCGACCGACGGCACGGCGGCGATCCTGGAACGGCATCGCGATCGCCTGGCGCAGGTGGTCTCCGAGCCGGACCGGGGGCTCTACGACGCCATGAACAAAGGCGTGGCGCTGGCGCGGGGCGATTTCGTCTTCTTCCTCAATGCCGACGACACCTTCGCCTCCCGCGATTCGCTGCGCGACGCGATGCGGCAGATCGCCCGCGATCCGGAGGGTGATGTCTATTACGGCTCGCTCGAGGTGCGCGGGCCGGGCGGGAGCGTGGTTCATGTCCCGCCGCCCCCGGAGCGGGCGGAGGAGGAAATGGTGCTGGGCTGCCTGCCGCACCAGGCGGCGCTGGCCCGGCGGGCCGTCTTCGAGCGCACGGGCCCCTTCGACCTGCGCTGGCGGCGGCATGCCGACTACGACTGGTGGCTGAAGGTGATGGCCGACCCGGCCCTGCGCCTGCGGCGGATCGAGGCGGTGGTGGGTTCCTTCGCGCTGGGCGGCGCCTCCTCGGAACTCGCCAAGGGGCAGCCGGAGGTCTTTGCGATCCAGAACGCCTCCCCGGTCTACCGCTCGGCCGAATGGGACCGGAGGCGAATCGAACTGTTCCAGAAGGCTTGGCTGGAGGCACGCATGGCCCTGGCAGCCCGCGATACGGCGGGAGGGCCGAACTGGAAGGGACGGCTGATCACGAATTTGCCAGCACCGCTGCGGCGGCTCGCCCTGCGGGCACGGCAATGGCTCCGGGGGCCGGGCGGCTGAGGCGACGCTATCGGAGAGGGGCTTTGCCCCTCCCCGGACCCCTCCCCACCAAAGGCCGAAAGGCCTTTGGAAA
>JAYSDS010000253.1:0-4983 GCA_041914265.1 Roseomonas sp. | reverse complement strand
GCCAGGATGCCGGGCATCCTGGCCCGCCGGCACTCGGCGCCGCGTCTTGCGCGTCGGGGGCGATGCGCTCCCGGGGCCGTTCGAGGCCGCATCGCAGCCTGGCGGTGCGAGGGTTGGAGAGGGGCGGCGCCCCTCTCCAATCACCTCTGCAGCGACTGCACGATCTCCTGCGTCACCTTCTTGGCGTCGCCGAAGAGCATCATGGTGTTGGGCCGGTAGAACAGTTCGTTCTCCACCCCCGCATAGCCCGATGCCATGCCGCGCTTGACGAAGAACACCGTCTTGGCGCGTTCCACGTCGAGGATCGGCATGCCGTAGATGGCCGAGGACTTGTCCGTCTTCGCCGCCGGGTTGGTCACGTCGTTCGCCCCGATCACGAAGGCGACGTCGGCATCGGCGAATTCCGGATTGATCTCCTCGAGCTCGAAGACCTCGTCGTAGGGCACATTGGCTTCGGCCAGCAGCACGTTCATGTGGCCGGGCATGCGGCCCGCGACGGGGTGGATCGCGTATTTGATCTCCGCCCCTTCCTTCTTCAGCAGGTCGGCCATTTCGCGCAGCACCTGCTGGGCCTGGGCGACTGCCATGCCGTAGCCGGGCACGATGATGATCTTCTGCGCGTTCTTCATCATGTAGGCCGCATCTTCCGGCGATCCGGCCTTGACCGGCGGCCGGTCCGCATCGCCGCCACCGGCTGCTGCCGCACCGGATTCCGACCCGAACCCGCCCAGCAGCACGTTGATGATGCTGCGGTTCATGCCCTTGCACATGATGTAGGACAGGATCGCGCCGGATGCGCCGACCAGCGCGCCGGTGATGATCAGCAGCAGGTTGCCGATGGTGAAGCCGATGCCCGCCGCCGCCCAGCCGGAATAGCTGTTCAGCATGGACACCACGACCGGCATGTCCGCCCCGCCGATCGGGATGATCAGCAGGAAGCCCAGCGCGAAGGACAGCAGCGCGATCAGCCAGAACAGCACGCCCGACCCGGTCGCCACGAAGGCGATGATCAGAATCACCAGCAGGATGCCGAGCGCGAGGTTCAGCCAATGCTGCCCGCCGAAGGTGATCGGCGCCCCCGACATCTTCCCCGCGAGCTTCGCGAAGGCGATGACCGAGCCCGAGAAGGTGATCGCGCCGATCGCCACACCCAGCGACATCTCGACCAGGGACTGGGCGTGGATGTGCTCATGCGTGCCGATGCCGAAGCTCATCGGCGCGTAGAAGGCACCGGCGGCGACGAAGACGGCCGCCATGCCGACCAGCGAGTGGAAGGCCGCGACGAGCTGCGGCAGCGCCGTCATTTGGATGCGCTGGGCGACGATGGTCCCGATGGTCCCGCCGATCGCGAGGCCGGCGATGACCAGCGCGACCCCGCCGAAGCCCATGCCCTTGCTGAACAGCGTCGCCAGGATGGCGATGCCCATCCCGATCATGCCGAACAGGTTGCCCTGGCGGCTGGTCTCGGGGTGGCTCAGCCCGCGCAGCGCCAGGATGAACAGGACCGAGGAGACCAGGTAGGCGAGGGTGGAGAGCGTCTGACCCATCGCCTCAGCTCCCCTTCTTCTTGAACATGGCGAGCATCCGTCGCGTCACCATGAAGCCGCCGAAGATGTTCACCGCGGCCAGCGTCACGGCGATGAAGCCGAAGATGCGCGCGACGACGGTATCGGCCGTGCCGGCCGCGAGGATCGCGCCCACCACGATCACGGAGGAAATGGCGTTGGTAACACCCATCAGCGGTGAATGCAGCGCCGGGGTGACGTTCCAGACCACGTGGTAGCCGACGAAGCAGGCCAGCAGGAAGATCGTCAGCAGATAAAGGAAGGGCTCGGCCGCTGCGGCGACCGGGGCCACGGCCTCGGCGGCGAGACGCGCCTGCGCAGCCAGCTCGAGCGCGCGCTCGGCGGCGGCCTGCGCCTGGTTGGCGAGTTCCGTTGCGTTCATCGTTCCTGCCCCCCTTACGAAGCCGGCTTCATCAGCGGATGCACCACGGCCCCGCCGCGCGTCAGCGTCACGCCCTTCACGATGTCATCGTCCTCGGGCAGCTTCGGCGCCTTCGCCTCCTTGTCCCAGAAGGTGGACAGGAAGGTCAGCAGGTTGCGCGCATAGAGCGCCGAGGAGGCCGCGGGCAGCCGCCCCGGCCAGTTGGTGAAGCCGAGGATCTTCACCCCGTTCTCGGTGACGGTCATCTCGCCCGGCTGCGTCAGGGCGCAGTTCCCGCCGGCATCGGCGGCGATGTCCACGATCACCGATCCGGGCTTCATGGAAGCGACCATCGCGGCGGTCACCAATGTCGGCGCCTTCCGCCCCTGCACCAGCGCGGTGCAGACGACCACGTCCTGCTTGGCGATATGCGCGGCCACCACCTCGGCCTGCTTGGCATAGAATTCGGCCGAGAGCTGCTTCGCATAGCCGCCCGCCGTCTGCGCCGCCTTGCTCTCCTCATCCTCGTAGCCGACGAAGCTGGCGCCGAGGGACTTGATCTCCTCCTTCGCCGCGGGCCGGACATCGGTGGCGGATACACGCCCGCCGAGGCGCCGCGCGGTGGCGATCGCCTGCAGCCCGGCCACCCCGGCGCCCATGATGAAGGCATTGGCGGCGGGCACGGTGCCAGCCGCCGTCATCATCATCGGGAAGCCCTTGTCGTAGGCGGTCGCCCCCTCGATCACCGCACGGTAGCCCGCGAGGTTCGCCTGGGAGGACAGCACGTCCATCGACTGCGCGCGCGTGATGCGCGGCAGCAATTCCATCGCGCAGGCGTCGATCCCGGCTGCGGCGTAGCGTGACGCGGCCTCCGCATCCGCCGCCAGCGTCCCGATCAGCAGCGCGCCGGACCCGATTGCCGCCAGCTCGTCCACCTCGCCTTCGCCGGCGGCGAGGGGGGCGCGGACCTTCAGCACGATGCCGGCCCCGGCGAGCGCCGCCGCCGCATCGGGGGCGAGGCTCGCCCCTGCCTCGGCATAAGCCGCGTCGGTGAGGCCGGAGGCGAGCCCCGCCCCTTGCTCGACCGTGACCTCGATTCCCAGGGCAATCAGTTTCTTGACTGTCTCGGGCGTCGCCGCGACGCGGGTCTCCCCGCTCCGCCGTTCCTTCAGGACCGCAAGCTTCATGCGGGAGGCCTCCCTGCGCCGAGTTATGCCGTTTCGCACCTACAGGGGGTCGGACGGGGTGTCCAGCGCGGCAGCCGGGCTTCGTGCATAACGGAGCATCGCACGTCATGGTCGACGCTCTTGACGCCGTTATTTTCAACTCGTACCGATGGCTATAGCCATCGCCAGTTACAAAACCCTTACAATTCCAGACGACCGCCCCCGCCACGCGGCGACAGGACGATTCATGACGTTATCCCGTGCGGCGCGCCTGGCTGCCGGCATGCTGCCCTTCCTGGTCGGCTTCTACATGGTGGCGCTGCACGCCTCCGTGGGCCGGCCGATCTGGATCGACGAGTTCTCGCATTTCGCCTTCGCCGCCGAACCGACCTCGGGCAAGGCCTGGTCACTCTTCCTCGCGACGGCGGACGACATCCAGCACGGCCAGACCGGCGTCTACATCATGCTGAACTACTGGACGCTGAGCCTGCTGGGGCCCGATGCGACCCTGCTGCGCCTGCCCTCGATCCTGTCGGGCCTGTTCCTCTTCGCCTCGGCGATCATGCTGGTCCGCGTCCTTGGCTTCTCGGTCCTGTGGCAGTTGGTGATGGTCGCCGCGCTGACCGGGCAGCACCTGCTGATGTACTTCCTGGGCGAAGCCCGCGCCTACGCCCCGATCCCGGCCGCCGCCGTCGGCCTGCTGTTCTTCTACGTGGCGCAGCCGCTCTATCCGACGAGCCGCTCCCTGCTCCTCTTCGGGATCTTCACCGCGGTGTTCGGCGCCACCATGCACGCCTATTTCGCGCTCTATTGGCCGGCCGTCTGCCTCGTCGCCTATGTTCACCGGCTGGGCGTGACGGGTGAGCGCTTCAGCCTGGCCGCGCTGATCCGCTTCGCGAATCCGGGCCTCGTCGCGCTGGGCGCCGGGCTCTATCTGCTGCTGGCGAGCCTCACCTGGTTCCGTGGGCATCCTCGCTTCGACCTCGATCCCTTCGAATGGCTGCGGCGGCACGGGCTGCTCGCGAACTTCACCGACTACAGCCACACCCAGCTCCTCGGCGGGCGGTACGAGCTTGCCGCCGCCTTCACCGTCGCTCTCCTTCTCGGTGCCCTGATGCTGCCGGCGCATATCAGGGGCAGCAGCGCGCGGCGGCTATGGGCTCCCGTTCTGCTCATCCTGCTGTCGGTCGGGATCTCGGCGGTGCTGTCCTGGATCTCCTACCTCTCGAACTACTGGATCCTGGCGCGCCAATGGGTCGGATCGGTCGGGCTTGTCGCGGTCGGGATCGTCTGGCTCTGGGCCGAGGCCGGAGCGATCTGGGAGCGTCTGACGCCACGTTTCGGCCTCGCCATCTGTGGCGCGGCGGCGCTGCTGCTGTCCGGGCAGGCCGTGAGCATCCACAACATCAGGTTCGGGCAGTTGCAGGCGCATCTGGCCGCCCTGGCCGGCCGGCCCGAGCCGGAGGATTGCGACCCACCCCAACGCCTCGATGTCGCGCGCCTGACGAATGACGAGCGCAACGACGTGATGGTCGACCTCGCCAACCGCAACATCGCCTGCGGCGGATCGGTCTGGCCGATCTTCCGCATCTACTATGGCGGGCAGCCGCCGGAAGTCGTCGCCGAACACGTCGGGCTGTGAGGGCGAGCGCGAGGCGGCCCGCGCGCTGATGTCGTTCGAGGTCCCGGTACGGAAGCCGGGAAAGTTCTGCTCCTGGACACCGGGAAGGGCAGGCAGGCAGGCGCGCGAACCCGGTGATCGCGATGACGCGGATCGTCGCGATAGGGGCACTGACTCGCCGCGTTGTTGAAAGGGGGCTGCCAGTAGCCTGCTGTGGAATTGGAGGGGCGCTGCCCCTCCAAGCCACCCCGCCAAAGGCCGAAGGGCCTT
>JAYSDS010000252.1:0-5036 GCA_041914265.1 Roseomonas sp. | reverse complement strand
CTACCGGGCAACAGGCACCGCTCGCGAGACTTACAAGGGGCAGAGCCCCTCCAACTCCAACAGTGGAACCAAGCCAGTCATCAGGAAGGCCCAAGGCCTCTGCCGGGGAAAAGAAACCCCACCAGTACCGTGTCACCGCGTCCCGAGCCGCGGCCGGCCTGCCTTGCGCGGCGCCGCGTCTTCGCCCCGTTCCGGCGCGCGTATCCGCAGCAGAACCTCCACCCGCCCCGGCTGATCGGCGATCGCCTGGCGGATGATGGCTGACAGTGTCTCGGGCGAGACGTCGAGGTCCACCATTGTCGCCGTCGCCTCGTCCAGCATGTGCGAATGCGGATGCGCGATGGTGTCATAGACCGATGCGCCGCCCATGGTCGGCACGCGCCCGAGCAGCCCGTGCGCGGCGAGCGCCTCCAGCAGGTCGCCCATCTCGGCCCGTCCGATCGCCAGGCCGCCCTCGGCCGCGATGCGCTGCGCTTCCGCCGCGTCGATATGCGTTTCCCCCGCGGTGCGGAGCAATGTCAGCAGGCGCGGCAGAGGGCCGTCGCCCGACAGGCCCGCCCGGCGTACTTCCTCCCGCGCCGCATTGTCCGCGGTGCTGGCCATGCCTCCCTCCTTCGGGGTCTTGCGCCCCGTGATGGCCGGGGGATCCGAGCGATCCCTCCCGCCTTCGGCCAAGCGGCCCATTGAAGCCGCGCCGGCCCGCGCGCATTCCCATGCGATCGCGGCGCCGCCGCCGGCTATCGGTGTCCAAAGGCCTCGGGCCCTTGGCGAGGCGGTCCGGAGGGGCAACGCCCCTCCGGATTCCCGTCCTCAGCCGTGCAGGTCGAAGCGGCCGAGGTTCATCACCTTCGTCCAGGCCGCGACGAAATCCGTCACGAACTTCGCCTTCGCGTCGTCCTCGGCATAGACCTCGGCGAGCGCGCGCAGCACCGCGTTCGACCCGAACGCCAGGTCAGCGCGGGAGGCGGTCCACGCGACTTCGCCGCTCTTGCGGTCGCGGCCGTCGAACAGCGTCTTCGCCTCGTTGCTCGCCGTCCAGGCGGTGTCCATGCTCAGCAGGTTGACGAACACCTCGTTGGTCAGCGCGCCGGGGCGGCTGGTCAGCACGCCGTGGCTGGTCCCGCCCGCGTTGATGTTGATCGCGCGCAGGCCACCGACCAGCACGGTCAACTCCGGCGCCGTGAGGGTGAGCTGCTGCGCCTTGTCGATCAGCACCACCTCGGCCGGCACCGGCAGGCCCGGCTTCTCGTAGTTGCGGAAGCTGTCCGCGGCCGGTTCCATCGCCTCGAAGGATTCGACGTCGGTCTGGCTCTGCGACGCATCGGTGCGGCCCGGGGAGAAGGGCACGCTCACCTCATGGCCCGCCGCGCGCGCCGCCTGCTCGACACCGACATTGCCCGCCAGCACGATCAGGTCGGCGAGCGAGACCTTCTTGCCGCCGGTCGAGGCCACGTTGAACTCGGCCTGGATGCCTTCCAGCACCTTGAGCACCTTGGCGAGCTGCTCCGGCTGGTTGACCTCCCAGTCCTTCTGCGGCGCGAGGCGGATGCGCGCGCCATTGGCGCCGCCGCGCTTGTCCCCGCCGCGGAAGGTGGAGGCCGAGGCCCAGGCCGTGCCGACCAGTTCCGACACGCTAAGCCCCGAGGCGAGCACCTTCGCCTTCAGCGCCGCCACATCGGCGTCGTTGATCAGCGGATGGTCGACCTCCGGCACCGGGTCCTGCCAGATCAGCACTTCCTTCGGCACCTCGGGGCCGAGGTAGCGGGCGCGCGGCCCCATGTCGCGATGGGTCAGCTTGAACCAGGCCCGGGCGAAGGCCTCGGCGAAGGCCTGCGGGTTGTTGAGGAAGCGGCGCGAGATCTTCTCGTAGGCCGGGTCCAGGCGCAGCGACAGGTCGGTCGTCAGCATGGTCGGCTTGCGCTTCTTCGACGGATCGAAGGCGTCGGGGATGACGGCCTCGGCGTCCTTGGCCTCCCACTGGATGGCGCCGGCCGGGCTGCGCGTCTGCACCCATTCGTACTTGAACAGGTTCTCGAAGAAGTGGTTGCTCCACTGCGCCGGCGTCTGCGTCCAGGTGACGTCGATGCCGCTGCTGATCGCATCGGCGCCGTGGCCCGTGCCGTAGTCGCTGATCCAGCCCAGGCCCTGCGCCTCGATCGGCGCCGCCTCGGGGTCCGGGCCCTTGTGGGATTCAGGTGCCGCGCCGTGGGTCCGGCCGAAGGTGTGGCCGCCGGCGATCAGCGCCACCGTCTCCTCGTCGTTCATCGCCATCCGCTTGAAGGTTTCGCGGATGAAGGCGGCCGCGGAGATCGGGTCGCCATTCGCGCCCGGGCCTTCCGGATTCACGTAGATCAGGCCCATCTCGGTGGCGCTCAGCGGTTCGCTGAAGCTTTCGAGCGGCCGGTGGGTCAGCCACTTGGTCTCCGAACCCCAGTTCACGTCGAGGTCGGGTTCCCATACATCCTCGCGCCCGGCGCCGAAGCCGAAGGTGCGGAAGCCCATCGTCTCGAGCGCGACATTGCCGGTCAGGATGTAGAGGTCGGCCCAGGAGATCTTCTGGCCATACTTCTGCTTGATCGGCCACAGCAGGCGGCGCGACTTGTCGATGTTGACGTTGTCGGGCCAGGAGTTGAGCGGCGCGAATCGCTGCTGGCCGCGCCCCCCGCCGCCACGCCCGTCAGCCAGGCGATAGGTGCCGGCGGAATGCCAGGCCATGCGGATGAATTGCGGGCCGTAATGGCCGAAATCCGCAGGCCACCATTCCTGCGAATCCGTCATCAGCTTGCGCAGGTCGGCCTTCAGCGCCTCGTAGTCGAGCTTCTTGAACTCTTCGCGATAATCGAAGCCCTTGCCGAGCGGATCGGACTTGGACGAGTGCTGGCTCAGCAGGTCGACGCGGAGCTGGCTGGGCCACCAGTCGCGGTTCTGGGTGCCGGCGCCCGCCGTGATCTTCGAGGCACCATGCCCGAACGGGCACTTGCCGGCGCCCGCTTCGATGTTTCCGTCCATCTTCTTCTCCGCTCCTGGCTGGCGATCGGCCCGGACAGCGATCCGGGCCCCCTGTTGCTGGCAGACCAGCCCATGCCGGCGGGCTTTCGCCCGTCGTCACCGGCCGTCTGAACCGCAGCCTAGGCAGCCCACGGACGATCGCGGAAGTGACAAGTTCCGACCGGACCGATAGACGTTGCCAATCGTGGCGGTTGGCCGTGGGTTTGCGGAACCACGGCTTGCCGGGACGCAAGAATCCGCTGCACCGCAGCACTGTCGAAGATGGCGTATCGATGAACCTGCGCGACCTGCGCTACATGCTTGCCCTTGCGGAGCACCGGCATTTCGGCAAGGCCGCCGAAGCCTGCCGCGTGAGCCAGCCGACGCTGTCCGTACAGCTCCGCAAGCTTGAGGAAGCGCTCGGCGTCGTGCTGTTCGAACGCAGCAGCAAGCAGGTGGTGCCGACGCCGATCTGCGAATTGCTGCTCGCGCATGCGCGCGTCGCGGTGGCCGAGGTCGATGCCATGACGGCGCTCGCCCGCGGGGCCATGGACCCGCTGCGCGGCGGCCTGCGGCTCGGCGTCATCCCGACGCTCGGCCCCTATCTGTTGCCGCTGATCTTCGGGCCGTTGCGCGAAAGCCTTCCGGGCCTTGCGATCGAACCCTGGGAGGATGTGACGGCAAGCCTGCTCGAACGCCTGCGGTCGCATGAGCTCGATGCCATTCTGCTGGCGACCGAACCGGACGGGGCCGACCTGGTGAGCGAGCCGCTCTTCACCGAGCCCTTCCTCGCCGCCGTGCCGCCGGACCACGTGCTGTCGGGCCATGCGCAGGTCAGCGAGGAAGAACTGGCACCCGACGTGCTCGTCCTCGCCGATGGCCACTGCCTGCGCGACCAGGCGCTGGCCGCTTGTGGCCTGGCGGGGCCACAGGGGGGGTCGCTGCGCGCGTCGTCGCTCGCGACGCTGATCAACATGGTCGCGGCGGGGTATGGCACCACGCTGATCCCGGGCCTTGCGGCCGGTGCCGCCCAGGATGCCGGGATCACGCTGCTGCCGCTGCGCAATGGCGTCTCGCGCACCGTTCGCCTGGTCTGGCGCGCGGCCTTTCCCCGGCGCGCCGCGGTCGAGGCCGTCGGCCGTATCATTGCCGAACGCCTGCGCCCCTATTCCGCCGCCGCCGAGGCCGCGGCATAGAGCCTCACCCGAAAGGACAGGACATCATGATCGACACCAAGATCGGCACCGGCGCCGAAGCTTCGCCCGGCCAGTACATCCAGGTTCACTACACCGGCTGGCTGTTCGATGAGGCCGCGCCGGAGAACAAGGGCCGCAAGTTCGACAGCTCCCGCGACCGCGGCCAGCCCTTCGAATTCCAGCTTGGCGTCGGCCAGGTGATCGGCGGCTGGGACCAGGGCTTCGCGGGCATGAAGGTCGGCGGCCAGCGCACGCTGATCATCCCGCCTGAACTCGGCTACGGCGCGCGCGGGGCCGGTGGCGTGATCCCGCCCAATGCGACGCTGCTCTTCGAAGTCGAACTGCTCGGCGTGGGGTGAGCAGGGTGCCGGGCCGGCGGATGCGTCGGCCTTAGCCCCTTTCAGTACACCGAAGGCCTGCCTGGCTACCTCCGCCGAAGGGAAGCCGGAGGGGCGCCGCCCCTCCGTCTGCCAGGCCACAATATGACCTGGACCGTCTGCCTCGGTGGCGGGCGCGAGGACCGTGCCGAACCCTCGCAGCGCGCTTCGTGCGTAAGCGTGGGCTTCGGGACCATTCCGTCCGCGGTGAACAGCGCCAAGTGGAGGTTTGCAAAGGCCTCCCCGATGACTGGCCTCGTTGCGCTGGTGAAGATCGAAGGAGGGCTCCGCCCTCCTCCGAGCCTCCACCCGCCAGGATGCTGGGCATCCTGGACCGCAAGTCTTCTGGTGTTGGGCGCTGCAGCCGGTCTTCCGCCCCGATAAGCCCGCTTCGGGCGCAAGGGCGGGTTACGGCACCAATCCTGACAGTGGCGCCCGGCGCCAAGTGGAGGTTTGCAAAGGCCTTTCGGCCTTT
>JAYSDS010000251.1:0-5111 GCA_041914265.1 Roseomonas sp. | reverse complement strand
GGCGTCTTTGGGCGCCATTCTGGCAGCGGCGCCCGGCGCCAGGTTGAGGTTTGCAAAGGCCTTTCGGCCTTTGCCGGGGAGAGTTCGAGAGGGGCAAAGCCCCTCTCGAATCCACAGGCCCGGTACCAATGGGCGACAGGAACCTGGAGCGGTTCAGAGGCGGTAATCCCCCGCCCAGGCCCTGCGACCGACGCTGATCGCCTTCCTTACCCCTCTGCCTTCGGCACCATCCGTCCGATGTGCCGTCCGCCGAAGAGGTGGACGTGGAAATGCGGCACTTCCTGCCCGCCATCCGTCCCCATGTTGGTCAGCGCACGATAGCCCTTCGCCTCGAGCCCCAGTTCCTTCGCCACCTTCGACACGGCGCGCCAGAAGCCGGAGAGTTCGGCCTCGGACGCCGTCGCGCCGAAATCGGCGATGGAGACGTAGCGACCTTTCGGGATCACCAGCACGTGCACCGGCGTCTGCGGGTTGATGTCGTGGAAGGCGAGGGCGTGCTCGTCCTCATGCACCTTCTTGCACGGGATCTCCCCGCGCAGGATGCGGGCGAAGATGTTGGCGTCGTCATAGGGCGGCAGGCCGGTCACGGACATGGCGGGACTCCAGGGGTTTGCGCACTGCGTTGTGCGCATCCTCACCGCGCGGCCGCGATGCGCAAGCCGGGCCGCATTTTCTGGTTGCGGGGGCGGGCCAATTTCGAATAACGGTTAGTCATTCGAATAACAGACCGTAACGCGAATGTCCGCCGAAACCCAATCCCGCCCCTACCGCCAGGTCGCCCGCGCCGCCGCGACCGAGGAGACGCGCCGCCGCATCGTCACCGCCTTCGCCGAGGCGCTGGCCCAGCGGTGGCTGGACGAGATCACCCTGGACGAGCTCGCCGCCGCCGCCGGCACCACCCGCCAGACAGTCATCCGCCTGTTCGGCGGCAAGGACGGCCTGCTGGATGCGGTCGTCGACTGGATGCGCGCAGGGGTGCTCATCCGCCGCACCCTGCTGCCCGGGCCCGCGGCCATCGCTGTCGCCCGCGCGGTTGGCGCGGATTACGAGACGAGCGGCGACATGCTCATCCGTCTGCTGGCGCAGGAAGGCCGGCATCCGGGCCTGTCCACTCTGCTGGACGTTGGCCGCAGCCACCATCGCATCTGGATCGGGGAGGTCTTGGCAGCCCCAATCGCGTCCCACCCGCCGGCGGCGCGCGAGGCGCTGATCGACCGGCTGATCGTCGCCACCGACGTCTATAGCTGGAAGCTGCTCCGCCGCGATTTCGGACGCAGCCGGACCGAAACCGAGGCGGCCATCGCCGCCCTTATTGCCGCTATCCTGGCGGCCCGGAGCAACGACCATGGCTGATTTCCTCCTCACCACCTTCGAAGGCGGCGGCAACGTCCCGCCCGTGCTCGGCATGATCCGGCGCCTGCGGGCGCGCGGGCACAGCGTGCGCGTGCTGGGCGACGCCGTGCTGGGCCCCGAGATGGAGGCCGCCGGCGCGACCTTCCGGCCCTGGACCACGGCGCCGAACCGCCCCGACCGCCGGGCCGAGACCGACCCGATCCGGGACTGGGCCTCGGCCGAGCCCGGCGCCAGCCTGCTGTGCGGGCTGGACACCATCATGGTCGGCCAGGCGGCCGCCTATGCCGCCGATACGGCGGCCGAGCTGCGCCGCGCGCCGGCCGATGCGCTGCTGTGTTCGGACCTGCTGTTCGGGCCGCCCATCGCGGGCGAGGCCGCCGGCATCCCGGTCGTGATCTTCGGCTGCAACATCAACCTCATGCCGATGGAGGGCATGCCACCCGTCGGCCCGGGCCTCGCACCGCCCACCACCGCCGAGGAGCATGCGGTGGCCGCCGGCGTCGCGGCCTGGACCCGCGCCGCGCTCGACGAACGCCTGCCGATGCTGAACGCGGCGCGCGCGGCGCATGGCCTGGCGCCGGTCGCGCGGCTCGAGGACCAGCACGACCACGCGGTGATGACGCTGCTCGCGACCAGCCCTGCCTTCGATTTTCCGGCCCCGCGCCTGCCGCCCGGCCTGCGCTATGTCGGGCCGCTGCTCGATGCACCGGCCTGGGCGCCGGACTGGGTCTCGCCCTGGGACGAGGCGGATGAACGTCCGCTGGTGCTGATCGCGCTCAGCTCGACCTTCATGGACCAGGCGGGGGTGATCCAGCGGTTGCTGGACGCGGTGGAGCAACTGCCGGTGCGCGCCGTGGCCACGCTAGGCCCGGGCCTGGCCGGGACCGCGCTGCGCGTGCCGGCGAATGCGCAGGTGGTCGACGGCGCATCGCACGATGCGCTGATGCGGTCGGCATCGCTGGTGGTGACGCATTGCGGCCACGGCACGGTAATGCGGGCGCTGGCGCATGGGCGGCCGATGCTCTGCCTGCCCATGGGGCGCGACCAGAACGACAACGCGGCGCGGGTCGTGGCGCGCGGGGCAGGCATCCGCCTCGCCGCCGAGGCCGAGGTGGCGGCATTGCACGAAGCGATCGGCACGCTGCTGGCCGAGCCGCGCTATGCGACCGCGGCAGCCACCCTCGGCAACGCCATCGCTGCCAGCCACCAGCCCGAGGCCCTGGTCGAGGCGCTGGAGGAAATCGTCGCCACGCCGTTATGCCGCCATGCGGCCTGAGGCGCGCGCCGCGGCGGGCATCCAGGTCCACAGGCCCCTTCTGATGACAGGGGTGCCTCCAGTGCGGAATTGGAGGGGCGCTGCCCCTCCAAACCACCCCGCCAAAGGCCGAAGGGCCTTTGGAAACCTCCACTTGGCGTCGTGCGCTGGGGCAGGAATGACCGCCGCGACCCTCTCCTGCGCACGAAAGGCGCTTGGAGGACGTGGCTCCGAACATCGTGCCCGACGCCAAATGCCGGCGGTCCAGGCCGCACTGTGGCTTGGCGGACGGAGGGTCGTTGCCCCTCCGGCTCCCCTCAGCGGGGGCATCGAGATAATCAGGAAGGCCCTTCGGCCTTCGTGAGGAGAGACCGGAAGGGACGAGGTCTCTTCCGGTCCGACCGTCACGGCAGCTTGCTGGTTCCCGCCGCGCGCAGGATGCCCTGCGGGCGGGATGCCTTCTCGGCGATGCCCGAGATGCCCTGGCGCCGGGCGAGCTCGGCCCAGACCTCCTGCGGGCGAATGCCGGCATCCACCCAGACCACGACCAGGTGATAGAGCAGGTCGGCGCTTTCCAGCACCGTGGCGTCACGATTGCCGGTGGCGGCCTCGATGACGCATTCGACCGCTTCCTCGCCGAGCTTCTGCGCGACCTTGGCGGTGCCGCGCGCGATCAGGCGGGCGGAATGCGACGTCATGGTGTCGCCGGACTGGCGGCGATCCTCCACCACCTGCCACAGCCGGTCGAGGATGCCGGCATCTGCCCCCGCCATCGCCGGGGCGAGCGGGGCGAGAAGGCGCTTTTCCGCCTTGCGCAGCACCTTGGGCAGCTTCGCCTTGGCGGCGGCGCGGGTGGTCCTGGGCACGCTCTCGGGCAGGGGAACCTTTGCCTTCCTCGGCGCTGCCTTCTTGGTCGCGACCTTCTTCGGCTTGGGCGCGGCCTTCTTCACGACCGCCTTCTTCTTGGTTGTCTTGGCCATTACGCGGCCCTCCTGCTGCGCGGGGCGTGGCGTACCGGCAGCCCGGCCGCGGCAAGCGCGGCCTTCGCATCGGCGATGCTGAATTCCCCGTAGTGAAACACGCTGGCGGCAAGCAACCCGGTCGCGCCGGCCGCAGCACCTTCGACGAAATGCTCCGGCGCGCCGACGCCGCCCGACGCGACGATGGGCAAGCGGATCGCGGCGCGCACGGCGCGCGTCAGCGGCAGGTCGAAACCCTGCTTCGTGCCGTCGCGATCCATGGAGGTGAGCAGGATCTCCCCCGCGCCGAGGGATTCCACGCGCTGTGCCCACGCCACGGCGTCGATGCCGGTGCCGCGCCGCCCGCCATGGGTGAAGACTTCCCAGCCCTCGCCCGTTTCCTTCCGGCGCGCGTCGATGGCGACGACGATCGCCTGGCTGCCGAAAGCCTCGGCACAGCGGCGCACCACATCCGGGTCGGCGATGGCCGCCGAGTTGATGGACACTTTGTCGGCGCCAGCCAGCAGCAGCCGCCGTGCATCCTCCACGCTGCGGACGCCGCCACCGACAGTGAGCGGGATGAAGACCTCCGCCGCCGTGCGGGAGACGACGTCGAGGATGGTGTCGCGGTTCTCGTGGGAGGCGGTGATGTCGAGGAAGGTGACCTCGTCCGCGCCCTCGGCGTCATAGGCTCGGGCCTGCTCCACCGGATCGCCGGCGTCGCGCAGCTCCACGAAGTTCACGCCCTTCACGACGCGACCGTCCTTCACATCCAGGCAGGGAATGACGCGCAGGGAAAGCACGAGAGTGGACAACCTTTCATCTTGTCGGGGAAACGGCGCCGTGTGACGGGCCATACTTCCGCGTCATGCGAGTGCGTCGGAATGATGGGTCTGGTCAAGTAAAGCGTAGCGCAGCGGAGGACAGGCCTGATGCGCGGAATGGGCGTGCTCGAGGACGGCTACCTCTTTGCCGAGGAAGATCTGGAACGCGGCACCCCGCGTTTCTGGTGGGGCTTCCGCAAGCGGATGGCCTTCGACCGGGCACTGGCGCGTCGCGGGCTGACGCGGAAGGACGGGGATGACGATGATGAGCCGTCCTCCGCCTGGGAGGAGAACGACCACACCGTACCCGTCGAGAGCGGAGCGACCGAGGAGCCCGCCGAGAAGAAGACGGAATCAAATCGGTCCTGGTTCGCGTCGTGGGGCAGCGGAGGATCGGATGGCGGAGGGTCCCCGGACGGCGGCGGTGGATCGTCGGACGGGGGTGGCGGCTCCGATGGCGGAGGGAGCTCCGGAGAGTGATCCCGGACTTCGCGGTCAGTGAGGGTCGCGGAACGTGTCGTTGAGGGAAAGGGGTCTGCGCGGCGCTGCCCCTCCAAACCACTCCAGCAAGGATGGAAAGGCCTTCTGGCTAGTGGCTTGGTACCGCCGGTGACGATCGGGGGGGGGGGCGGGCCCCCCCCCCCCCACCCCCCCCCCCCCAGCGCGGGCAGCCGTGACGCACCGCGGTTGGGTTTGGGGGGGCGCCGCCCGGGGGCCCCC
>JAYSDS010000250.1:0-5237 GCA_041914265.1 Roseomonas sp. | reverse complement strand
ATCGAGGTTTCCAAAGGCCTTTCGGCCTTTGGCGGGGTGAGGTTTGGAGAGGGGCGGAGCCCCTCTCCATCGCCGCCGGCACCAACAAAGGAGCGGCCCACGCAACCGGGTCATCAGCGAGAGAGGCCCGAAAGCCCTTCTCCGTTCAGCGCGAACTGCGCGGTGGGGCCGCCAGGCTTTCCGACTGCACACGCCCGGAGCTCGCCGGACCCGGTGCCGGCGTGATCACTTCGCGCGGCGGGGCGGAGCCTTGTGGTGCCGGCGTCGTGGCGGCCGGTGCGTTGTTCTCGGACATGCGCATCAGCGCGGCGCGCAACGGGTCGCTGCCCGGATTGTGCACGGCCATCTCCACCACGATCTGCCGGGACGTCGCGTCGCGCCCGAAATAGGCGCGGTTCCAGCTATCCCGCGGGTCGAGGTAGTTGCCGTCCAGCGAGATACCCGCGAACAGCCCCCGTGCGCGGGCGATGGTTACGATGTCGCCGCCGATCGCCGTGGTCGTCGCGCCCGAGATGCCGCGCCCCAGCGTGCCCAGCGCCACGCCCGCATCCGCACCGAACTTGAAGTTGTGGTCCAGGATCGCGTCGAGCGCCTTGTCGTTCATGATCAGCATGACGAACTGCGCGTCCTGCACGCCGGCCTGCAGGCCGATCGACCCGCCGCCCATGGTGTAGAAGGCCGGCGAGGACCAGGAGCCGCTGCCGTCGCGCGCCACCAGCACGCAGTCGCCGCCCTGGCCGCCGAAGATGAAGCCGGCGCGGAAGACGCGCGGGCAGATGATCGCCGCTCGGGCGCGGCCCAGCATGGACTTCGCATCGGCGGTCATGTCGCCGAGGTCGAAGACCTCCTGCAGCGACAGGGTCGCGCGATCGACCAGCGCCTGCTGCTCGGCCTGGGCATGGGCGCCACGCGACACCGTGGCGAGCCCAAGGGCGGCGAGCGCGAGAATGGCGAGACGTCGCATGAACAGGGCCCCCCAAACCATTGATGGGTCACTGTTCTATACGGATCAATCGATCAACACAAAGGTTTCGCCGTGGCGGAATCGTGATCCCGCACCTGGCGTGTCACTCCTCCGGCGCCGGCGGGGTCCAGGGTTCCTCGTTCACCGCCGCCACGCGCCAGTCCGGCCCGTGCTTCTCGATGCGCGTCAGGGACAGGTTCTTGATGCTGAAGATCAGGGCCTGGTCCGGCGTCAGCCCCATCGCATGGGCCAGCGAGGCGCGGATCGACCCGCCATGCGCGACGATCACGATGTCCTGGCCTTCCAGCAGCGTCGCCATGCGTTCCAGCACGCCAGCCACGCGCGCCTGGACCTGGCGGAAGGATTCGCCGCCGGGTGGCTCTTCCTCGCCGCCATGCGGCCAGAACGGATGCGCGGGGCGGGTCAGCAGCGCTGGCAGCGCCTCGTGCGGAATGCCCTGCCAGTCGCCGAGATGCTGTTCGGCGAGGTTGGGTTCCGCCTCCAGCGCCGCCTGCGGATAGCCGGCGGCGAAGATGGCCGCGGCGGTCGCCCGCGTGCGGGACAGGTTCGTCACGAACCAGCGTGCCGGTTGCGGCAGCCGATGGGCGAGCCAGCGGTAGGACGCTGCCTCCTGACGCAGGGCGAGGTCGCACAGCGCGACATCCATCGCGCCGTAGAGCACGGCGCGGGCGGAGGGCTCCACCAGGGCATGGCGGACCAGGAAGAAGCGTGTCGGGGTCACGAGCTGCGTCTAGCCCAGCGGCGTGGGACTGACGAGGGGCCGCATGCCCTCTATCCTGCGCCCATGGACATCACCGTGCACGACCGCTGGGTTCCCGGCGCGATCGGCGACATCGCCGCGCTGCATGCGCGCCACTACAACGACAGCCACGGCTTCGGAACCTTCTTCGAGGCGAAGGTGGCGCGCGAGCTCGGCGAGTTCCTGCTCCGGCTCGATCCCGCGCGCGACATCTTCCGCTGTGCGACCGGCGGCGGGCGCGTGCTGGGCTCCCTGGTGCTGGATTGCGGGGAGGAACCGGATTCCGCGCATCTGCGCTGGTTCATCATGGACCCGGCGCTGCGCGGGAAAGGGCTCGGGCGGCGCTGGCTGGACGCGGCGGTGGACCAGGCCCGGCGAATCGGGATGCCGCGGATCCATCTGTGGACGCTCGCCGGGCTCGATGCCGCGGCGCATCTGTACGCCAGCGCCGGCTTCGCGGTGGTCGAGGAGATCGTTGCCGAACAGTGGGGGCGCAGCGTGGTGGAGCGGCGGTTGGTGCTCGAGCTGGACGGGTGAGGTGGCGGGCTCCGCTCTTCCCCGGAAGATCTTTCGGATGAAGGGCGGGTTTCGGCACCATTCTGTCAGTCGCGCACAGCGCCAAGTTGAGGTTTGCAAAGGCCTCTCGGCCTTTGCTGGGGCGGGGTCCGGGAGGGGCAAAGCCCATCCCCGGCCTAGGCCGGCTTAGCCGAGCAATCGCCCAATCACCCGCGCGGTGTAGTCCACCACCGGAATGACCCGCCCGTAGTTGATGCGGGTCGGCCCGATCACCCCGATCGCGCCGACGATCTTCTCCTGCCCGTTGCGAAAGGGCGCGACGACCATGGACAGCCCGGCGCTGTCGAAAAGCCCGCTTTCGGCGCCGATGAAGATCTGCACGCCTTCGCCGCGCTGGGCGAGGTCGAGCAGCCGCAGCATCGTCTCCTGCTGCTCCAGCCGTTCAAAGAGCCGCTTGATCTCCGACACGCGCGCGGCCTGGTCGATGGTCTCAAGCAGCCGCGCCTGTCCGCGCACGATCAGCGACCCGCCCTGCCCGCCGGTCCAGGTGCCGAGGCCTGCCTCGATCACCTGCTGGGTCAGTGCGTCGAGCGCGGTGCGGTTCTCCACGACCTCGCCGGCGATGATGCCACGGGCCTCTTCCAGGGTGCGCCCGGCCAGGCGCGCATTGAGGTAGTTGGACGCCTGCTGCAGGGCGGAAGGCGGCAATCCGGCGGGAACCTCGATGACGCGGTTCTCCACCTGGCCGTCGTCATGCACCAGCACCACCAGCGCGCGGCCCGGCCCGAGTGCGACGAATTCGATATGGCGCACCACGCCCTCGGCGGTGGGCGCGACCACAAGCCCGGCCGCGCCGGCAAGGCCCGAGAGCATCTGCCCGGCCTCGCCCAGGGTCTCCTGCAGCGAGCGGCCGGAGGCGGCGCAGCGCGCGGCGATGGCGCCGCGCTCTTCCTCCCCCAGCGCGCCGAATTCCAGCAGGCCATCGACGAACAGGCGCAGGCCGCGTTCGGTCGGCAGCCGCCCGGCCGAGGTGTGCGGGGCATAGAGCAGCCCGGCATCCTCAAGGTCTGCCATCGCATTGCGGATGGTCGCCGGCGACAGTCCAAGGGACAACCGACGCGACAGCGTGCGCGAGCCCACGGGCTCGCCCGTCTCGACGTAAGTCTCGACCAGCTCGCGCAGGATCATGGCGCTGCGGCTGTCGAGGCCCGCCAGGGTCGCCCCGGTTGCGGCGGCCTGCGGCTTTGCGGTCGGTCCCATGTTCATCGGTCCAGAGTCAGAGCCTAGGAACTCGCCTTGCTCCGGGTCAACGCCCTGTGAGCGCGATTCGGCCCTGCGCATGCATATGGGGTGCCAGCAAGCCCCCTGCACAGGGCCCGGTTTCCCCGGCCCGGCGGGCATTGTAGAAGCCGCCGCTCACAGGACAGCCAGGACACCGCCCATGCGCCCCTCCGGCCGCGAGCCCGCCGCCCTTCGCGCCGTCAGCCTCGAAACGGGCTTCGCCCGCCATGCGGAAGGGTCCTGCCTGATCCGCATGGGGCAGACGGAAGTGCTCTGCACCGCCTCGGTCGAGGGCAAGGTGCCGCCCTTCCTGCGCGGCCAGGGGCAGGGCTGGGTCACGGCCGAATACGGCATGCTGCCCCGCGCCACCCATACCCGTGGCGACCGGGAGGCCGCGCGCGGCAAGCAGTCCGGCCGCACGCAGGAAATCCAGCGCCTGATCGGCCGGTCGCTGCGCGCCGTGACCGACATGAAGGCGATGGGCGAGATGTCGGTCACGATCGATTGCGACGTGCTGAACGCCGATGGCGGGACGCGCTGTGCCTCCATCACCGGGGCCTGGGTCGCGCTGCACCTGGCCTTCGAGCATTGCCGGCGGATGAACATCCTGACCCGCAACCCGCTGAAGGACCAGGTCGCGGCGGTGTCCTGCGGGGTGTGGGAAGCGACGCCCGTCCTCGACCTCGACTATGCCGAGGACAGCAAGGCCGATGCGGATGCGAACTTCGTGCTGACCGGCGCGGGCGGCATCGTCGAGGTGCAGGGCACCGCCGAGGGCGCGCCCTTCACCGATGCCGAGCTGATCGCCCTGCTGGGGCTGGCGCGGAAGGGGACGGCGGAACTGTTCGCGAAGCAGCGGGAAATCGTCGGGCTGTGACGCGGGCGGAGGAAGAGCGGGGGAGCGAACTCCCCCGTACTTCCTCCTTTTTCTGCCTTCTGGAGACTGACGGCGAAGGGGAGTGCCTGGCACGATGAGTCATCGGCGGCTGGCGCGCGGCGAACGGATCGTCATCGCGACCCACAACAAGGGGAAGCTGCGGGAAGTCGCCGCGCTGCTCGGGCCCTATGGCATCGAGACGGTGAGCGCGGGCGAGCTCGGCCTGCCGGAGCCTGAGGAGACCGAGGAAAGCTTCATCGGCAACGCCACCATCAAGGCGCGCGCAGCGGCGCGGGCCGCGGGGCTCCCGGCGCTGGCGGATGATTCGGGCTTCTCGGTCGCCGCGCTCGGCGGCGCGCCGGGGGTGCGCACGGCCGATTGGGCGACGCAGCCGGACGGGTCGCGCGACTACGCCGACGCCATGCGCAAGGTGATGGAGGCCGCGCAGGAATTCGAGGACCGCAACGCCTGGTTCTCCTGCGCCCTCGTCCTCGCCTGGCCGGACGGGCACGTCGAAGCCTTCGAGGGCCGTGCCCTGGGCCATTGGGTCTGGCCACCCCGCGGAACCCACGGCTTCGGCTACGATCCGATGTTCCTGCCCGATGCGCGGGAAGAGACCTTCGGCGAGATGGCGCCGGAGGAGAAGCATCGCATCAGCCACCGCGCGGCGGCCTTCGCGCTGCTGGCGACGGCCTGCCTTCCGGAAGGATAGCGCGGCGAAACGGGAGGGGCGTTGGCCTCTCCCGGATCCATGCCGCCAAGGGCCGCAAGGCCTTCCCGATGACCGCTGTCGTCGTGGGGGGGGGGGGGGGGGGGGGGGGGGGGGGGGGGGGGGGGGG
>JAYSDS010000249.1:0-5282 GCA_041914265.1 Roseomonas sp. | reverse complement strand
GCCCCGCACCAGATCGAGGTTTCCAAAGGCCTTTCGGCCTTTGGCGGGGTGAGGTTTGGAGAGGGGCAGAGCCCCTCTCCATCGCCATCGCCACCAGCAAACATCGCGCTGACGAGGCACGCAGCCTCGCGAAACGACCAACCCCGCGTCAGACCCGCCGCGCGGCGATCAGGAATTCCCGGTTGCCTTCCGGCCCTGTGATGGGGCTGGGCTCGATGCCGATGACCTGCCAGCCCGGTAACGCGGCCCACCAGTCGCGGATGGTCGCGCAGACTTCCTCGTGCACGGCCGGGTCGCGCACCACGCCGCCCTTGCCGACCTTCTCCGGCCCGGCCTCGAATTGCGGCTTGATCAGTGCGACCGCCCAGGCATCCGGCGCGGCGAGGGCGAGCCCCGCGGGCAGCACAGTTCGCAGCCCGATGAAGGACGCATCGCAGACGATGCACGCTGGCGCTTCGGGGATCTGCTCGCCGGTCAGATGCCGCGCATTCACCCGCTCCAGCACGACCACGCGGGAATCGTTGCGCAGCTTCCAATCGAGCTGCCCATGGCCGACATCGACCGCGTAGACGCGCGCTGCGCCGTTCTGCAGCAGCACGTCGGTGAAGCCGCCGGTCGAGGCGCCGATGTCGAGCCCGATGCGCCCCGCTGGCGACAGGCCGAAATGCGCGAGCGCGTGGGCCAACTTGATGCCGCCGCGGCTGACCCAGGGATGGTCCTGGCCGCGCAGCACCAGGGGCAGGCCTTCGGGCAGCAAATCGCCGGCCTTCTCGATGCGCCGTTCGCCGCAATAGACCTTGCCGGCGAGGATCAGCGCCTGCGCCTTGGTCCGGCTGTCGGCCAGGCCCCGTTCGACCAGCGCCACATCGGCGCGCTGGCGTGCCATCAGGCCCGCGCGGGCACGGCCCGGGCGGATTGACCCAGCGCCGCCAGCACGGTCTGGACGATCTGCGGCGCGTTCAGCCCGGCCTCGTCATACTGCTTCTTCGGCGAATCATGGTCGATGAAGCGGTCAGGCAGGCACATGGGCCGCAGCTTCAGCCCCCCATCGAGCAGCCCCCGCGTCGCGAGATGCTGCATCACCAGCGCGCCGAAGCCGAGGATCGAGCCTTCCTCGATGGTCACGAGCACCTCGTGCTCGCGGGCGAGGCGCTCGACCAGCGCGGTGTCGAGCGGCTTGGCGAAGCGGGCATCGGCAACCGTGCAGGACAGGCCATGCGTCGCCAGCTCATCCGCCGCCTTGAGGCATTCGCGCAGCCGCGCGCCATAGGACAGGATGGCGATGGAGGTGCCTTCCCGCACCACGCGGCCGCGCCCGATCTCGAGCACCGATCCGCGCGCGGGGACCTCGACGCCAAAGCCCTCGCCGCGCGGGTAGCGGAAGCCGGACGGACGATCGTCGATCGCCGCCGCGGTCGCGACCATGTGGGCGAGCTCGGCTTCGTCCGACGCGGCCATCAGCACGAAACCCGGCAGACAGCCGAGATAGGCGATGTCGTAGGCACCCGCATGCGTCGCGCCATCCGCGCCCACCAGACCGGCGCGGTCCATGGCGAAGCGCACCGGCAGCGATTGCAGCGCCACGTCGTGCATCACCTGGTCGTAGGCGCGCTGGAGGAAGGTCGAATAGATCGCGCAGAAGGGCTTCATCCCTTCCGTCGCCATGCCCGCGGCGAAGGTGACAGCGTGCTGTTCCGCGATGCCGACATCGAAGCTGCGTCGGGGGAACCGCTTGCCGAACAGGTCGAGACCCGTGCCGGACGGCATCGCCGCATTGATGGCGACGATGCGCTCATCCGCCTCCGCTTCCGCGATCAGCGCATTCGCGAAGACCTTGGTGTAGGAAGGCGGGCCGGGCGGTGCCTTGGCCTGTTCCCCGGTGACGACGTTGAACTTCTGCACGCCGTGATACTTGTCGGCCGCGGCTTCGGCCGGCGCATAGCCCTTGCCCTTCTGCGTCACGACATGCAGCAGGATAGGGCCCTGCAGGTCCGTGTCGCGCAGATTGCGCAGGATCGGCAGCAGGTGGTCGAGGTTGTGACCGTCGACCGGGCCCACATAATAGAAGCCCATCTCCTCGAACAGCGTGCCGCCGGTGAACCAGCCGCGCGCATATTCGTCGGCGCGCCGCGCGGCACGTTCCAGGGGCGCGGGGAAGCGCTTCGCGACCCGCGCCATCAGGTCCCGGATCGACAGGAAGGGGCGCGAGGAGATCAACCGCGACAGATAAGCCGACATGGCGCCGACCGGTGGGGCGATCGACATGTCGTTGTCGTTGAGGATGACGATCAGGTTTGCCTTGGAGGCCCCCGCATTGTTCATGGCCTCATAGGCCATGCCGGCGCTCATCGCACCGTCGCCGATCACCGCGATCACCTGGCGGTCGTCGCCCTTGAGATCGCGCGCCACCGCCATGCCAAGGCCGGCGGAGATGGAGGTGGACGAGTGCGCCGCGCCGAAGGGGTCGTATTCCGATTCCGACCGGCGCGTGAAGCCCGACAGCCCGCCACCCTGGCGCAGCGTGCGGATGCGATCGCGCCGCCCGGTCAGGATCTTGTGCGGATAGGCCTGGTGGCCGACATCCCAGATCAGCCGGTCCTTCGGCGTCTCGAACACCGCATGCACGGCGACGGTCAGCTCGACCACGCCCAGCGACGCGCCCAGATGGCCGCCCGTGGTGCTGACCACGTCGATCGTCTCGGCGCGCAATTCCTCCGCGAGCTGCTTGAGCTGGTCGGTCGAGAAGTTGCGCAGGTCGGCCGGCACATGCACGCGGTCGAGCAGGGGGGTGGCCGGACGGGTCATCAGCTCCTCCGTGCGATCGCGAAACCCGCGAGCGCCCGCAACAGATCGGCACGCTCACCGAGCGCGTCCAGATGCGCCGCGGCCTGGGCGGACAGTCTTTCCGCCTGGGCCTGGGCGCGGGGAATGCCGAGCAGCCCCACCAGCGTCGCCTTGCCGGCATCGGCATCCTTGCCGGTGCGCTTGCCCGTCTCCTCGGCCGAGGCGGTGGCGTCCAACAAATCGTCGGCGATCTGGAAGGCAGCGCCAAGGTCGCGCCCATAGGCGGCGAAAGCATGGCGCATCTGCACCGGCGCCTTGCCCAGGATCGCGCCGGCCTCGGCGGCGAATTCGATCAGCTTGCCGGTCTTGAGGAGCTGGAGGCGGCCGATCTCGGCTTCCTCCAGCGGGTCGGAAGCGGCTTCGGCCAGCATGTCGAGCATCTGCCCACCGCACATGCCCCGTGGTCCGGCGGCACGGGCGAGGCCCCGGCACAGTTCCGCGCGCACGCCGGGGTCGGCATGCGTCTCGGGCTCCGCCAGCACATGGAAGGCATGCGCCTGGAGCGCATCGCCGGCGAGAACCGCCGTCGCCTCGTCAAAGGCCTTGTGGACGGTGGGCTTGCCGCGGCGCAGATCGTCATCGTCCATGCAGGGCAGGTCGTCATGGACCAGCGAATAGGCGTGCAGCATCTCGATCGCCGCGGCCGCGCGCAGGGCGGCCTCCCGCGCCACCCCGAACTGCCTCGCACCTTCCAGCACCAGGAAGCCGCGCAGCCGCTTCCCCCCGCCGATCGCGGCATGGCGCATCGCCTCGAACAGCCGCGCTTCCGCCCCTTCCGCCGGCGGGATCAGGATGTCCAGGGCGAGGTCGATCTCGCTCGCGGCGTCGGCCATGGCGGCGCGCAGCGTCTCGGGGGACGCGGTCAGGCTGCTACTCGACATCGCGCAGCGTCAGTCCGGCCGGGCCTTCCACGATCGCCTGAACCTTCTGCTCGGCCTCGGCGAGCTTGCGTTCGCAATGGGCGCGCAGCGCCGCGCCGCGCTGATAGGCGGCGACCGAGGCTTCCAGCGCCCCCTGCCCGCTCTCCAGCGCCTTCACGATGCCTTCGAGCTCGGCAAGCGCCTGTTCGAAGGTGAGGGTGTCGATGTCGGGCGGCGTGTCGCCGCCCGCCGTGCTTGTCCTGGCCATGCCGGGCGAGTTTAGCAGCCCGGCCGGGCGGCGGCTATTCGGGCTCGATGCCCGCCATGCGGATGGCGTCGGTCCACTTCACCGTCTCCGCGCGCACGAAGGCGACCGCTTCGGCCGGGGTGGAGGGGCGGATGTCCATGCCGAAGGTGCCGAGGCGCTGGCGCACCTCCGGCGTCTCGAGCGAGGCCACCGTCGCGCGGTTCAGCCGTGCCACCCGATCCGCCGGCGTGCCCGCCGGGACGAACAGGGCGAACCAGGCGATGACCTCATATTCCGCGAGGCCACCGGCTTCGCGCACCGTCGGGATCTCAGGCACCGCGCCCGAACGCTGGCCGGAGGTCACGGCGAGGATGCGCAGCGCGCCGGCCTGGGCCTGCGGCAGGATCACCGCCTGGTCGGCGATGAACAGATCCACCCGCCCCGACAGCACGTCCTGCACCGCGAGCGGCGAGGACCGATACGGCACGTGCAGCATCTTGATGCCGGCCATGGCGGCGAGCGATTCCGTCGCGACACGCTGCGAGGAGGAGGCGGAGGCGAAGGTGACGCCTTCCGGCCGCGCCTTGGCCGCCGCGATCAGGTCGGCCAGCGTGCGATACGGGCTGTCCGCCTTCACCGCGACCAGCAGCGGGACGGTGGCGATGGTGGAGACGGGGATGAAGCCGTTCTCCATGTCGAAGGGAACGCGGCGGAAGAGCGCGTTGGCGGCGGCATTGGTGGAATTGGTGCCGATCAGCACCGTATTGCCGTCCGGGGCGGCGCGGGCGACGGCCTCGGCGCCGATCAGGCCATTGGCGCCGGCGCGGTTCTCGACCACCACGGGCTGGCCCAGCGTCGGGCGCATGCCTTCAGCGACCACGCGGGCGACCGTGTCGGTGGCGGAACCGGGGGCGAAGGGGACGATGGCGCGGATCGGCTGGTCGGGCCATGCCTGCGCGCGGGCGGTGATCGGCAGAAGGGAGGCTGCTGGCAAGGCGGCAAGCAGGGCACGGCGGTGCATGGACGGTTCCTTCCCGTAGGTGGCCGCTGATAGGGCCGGATCGGGACTTTGGGCAAGGGGTCGCGAAAGCGAGAGGGACTTTGTCGGTCCCGGCCTTGCGCCGGAAGGCTTCCTGCATCGCGCTGGGTGCACGCCTTGGTTGTCGGCGGAAAGCCAAGGGCGCCCTGCCCCCTCCAAGCTCCTCCCCGGGAAAGGCCGAATGGTCTTCCCGATGATTGGGATACGTCACTGGAGAATTGGAGGGGCCTTGCCCCCTTGTACGGACCGGAGACATCCCTGACGGGTGTTCGGAGACATGCCTGACGGTTTT
>JAYSDS010000248.1:0-5331 GCA_041914265.1 Roseomonas sp. | reverse complement strand
ACCCTACCGGGCAACAGGCACCGCTCGCGAGACTTACAAGGGGCGGAGCCCCTCCAACGACGACAGCAGAAGAATCAAGGCCATCAGGAAGGCCTTCCGGCCTCCGCCGGTTCCGTCGTCAGAGCCGGCGCGGTCGCTGCGATACGACGCTTCCTGGGCCGGGGGCCAACAGCTATCGCGTGGTACGCACCAGCATGGCGAGCGTCCGGTCATGGGCGCTGGCCTCATAGGTCAGACCCCGGCGCGTCACCCAGAAATTGTTCATCTGGTAGAGCGGGATGACGGCCACGTCGCCCATTGCCATGGTCACCGCCTCCATCAGCAGCCGCTCGCGCGCCGCGTCGTCCAGCGTCGCCATCGCCCGTTCGGTCAGGCTGTCGAGCGCCGGATTGGAGTAGCCGGCGCGATTGTAGTTCCCGGTGCTCCTTTCGCGGCTGATGGTGTTGAGCACGTTCACCAGCATGTAGCCGCCCTCGCCGGAATTGCTGCCCCAGCTCCATAGGCCCATGGAGAGTTGGCGCTGGGTGGCGCGTGCCGCGAAGACGGAATTCGGGATGGTCTCGATCTGCGTCGTCACGCCGATACGGGTCCACATCTGGCCGATCGCCTGGGCGACGATCGGGTCAGTCGGACGGATATCGGTCGGCGCATGCAGGATCATGCGGAAACCGCTGGCATAGCCGGCCTCGGCCAGCAGCCGGCGCGCACGGTCGGGATCGTAGGGCGGGGAGGGCACCGCCGGGTTGTAGGAATAGGCGCCGGCCGGCATCCACTGGCCCGTGGGCGTGCCGGTCCCGGCCAGGATGCGGCTGGCGATGGCCTCGCGATTGATCGCGATCGACAGTGCCTCGCGCACGCGGCGGTCCCGCAGCGGGTTGGGGGACAGCACCCTGCCCTGGGCATCGGTCAGCAGGGGCGAGGATTCGGCCCGGTATTGATCGGGCGCCAGATAGACCATGCGCGTGCTGACATGCTCGCTGACGGTGAAACGCTGATCGCTCTGGAAGCTTGGCAGGTCGTTCGGGGCGGGCTGGTCGATCAGGTCGACGGAGCCCGACAGCAGTGCCGCGCTGCGCGCCGCCGAGCCCGGAATGAAGCGGACCGTGACGCGCTGCCATTCCGGCTTGGCGCCCCACCACGCCTCGTTGCGTTCGAGCTCGACACCCTCCCCATGGGAGAAGCTGACCAGGCGGTAGGGGCCGGTGCCGATGGCCGCCGTTCCGGCATTGTAGTCCTGGGTCGTCGCATTGGCGCCGACGGCGCGGGAGATGATGGCGACATTCGCCAGGTCATTCGGCAGGGTGGGCGCCGGACCGGGCGTGTGGATGCGGAAGGTCAGGTCGTCGACGATCTCGACCGACTTCACCAGGCGCAGGGTGCCGCTGAAGCCGCCGGGGCTGTTGGGAACGTTCCTGGCGCGTTCCAGGGTGAAGGCCACGTCGTCGCTGGTCAGCCTCTGGCCATTGATGAAGGTGACGTTGGGGCGGAGCCGGAATTCCCAGACGTCATCGGCGATCGGCCGCCAGCTCTCGGCGAGGCCGGGGCGTAGCTGGGTGTCCGGCGCCTGTTCGACCAGCCGGTCAAAGAGATGTTCGGACAGCGTCTTGGTCGGCGTGCCATTGTAGAAATGCGGGTCGACCGAGTTCGGAACATAGATCTGTCCGATCCGCAGGGTCTGCGCCTGCAGCCCCGGTACTGCGGAAAGCGCCAGCGCACTGGCGAACAGGGCGTATCGTAGAGCGGCCGTACCATGGATCATCGCAGCACCTTTCCGACAAGGGGCGGGGACCCGTCGCCTTCCTCGTCTCCGCGGCCCGCGAATGCCCGGGGCGGGAAACGGTCCGGGAGGCAGCATGTCCCCATGCTCAGCCGCGTGTTCCAGGCGAGGCGTCGCCCGAATGGCATCCCAGCAGGATTGTTTTTATTGAGTCAAACAATACTATCTGGACGATAGAGATGACCCCCGTGAGCGTCAAGATCCCGCGCGCCGCGCCGCCAGGACCGCCAATGGCCAGGCCCAGCGCACAGGCCCGCATCATCCACCTCGCCAGGCGCATCGCCGAGATCGCCGCCCGCGAGGATTGGCCGGCGGATCGGCATGTGACGGAGGCGGAGCTGTGCGCGGCGCTCGCCGTCTCCCGAACGCCGGTGCGCGCCGCGCTGCGCCTGCTGGAGGGCCAGGGGCTGATGCGCCTGTATCCCGGCCGGGGGTTCTTCCTGACGGAGGCGGCGGGCGCCGGCCGGACCTTCGACGCCGAGGCGCCGCCCTCCGCCGAGGACACGCTCTTCGTCCGGATCCTCCGCGACCGGGCCGCCGGCACGTTGCCCGCCGACACCACGCGCGGGCAGCTGCTCAGCCGCTATGCCGCCGGCCGCGTCGTGCTGGAACGCGTGATCCTGCGCCTCGTGGATGACGGGCTGCTGCGGAACGGCGGCGGCCGCACCCTGCATTTCGCGGCTTCCTTGGGCGACGTGGCCAGCCTGGCCGCGAGCTACGAGATCCGGCTGGCGGTGGAGCCGGCGGCGCTGCTGGTGCCGGATTTCCGGGTCGACCCGGACGCGCTGGCCCTGCTGCGGGCGCGGCATGACGCCGCCCTCACGGCGATCGGGCAGGGCCTGCAGGGCGATGCGGCGCTGCGGCGGCTGGTGACGCTGGACACGGAATTCCACCAGACGCTGGTGGGCTGGTCGGGCAACCCCTTCATGGTGGCTGTCGCGCGACAGCAGGGTGAATTGCGGCGGCTGCTGGAATTCACCGCGAATGAGGATCGCGCCCGCGTGCGGCAATGGCTCGCGGAGCATCTCGGCATCATCGAGGCCCTGGAGCGACGCGAGCCGGAGCAGGCGGCGGAGCGCCTGCGGGCCCATCTGGCGCAAGCCTTCCGTGCGGCACTGCCGGCTTCAGACCCTACCAGGGAGGAATGACCGGAACCTGGTTCCGCCACCTCGGCCGCCAGGGCGTTCCGAGGTGGCGACGAGCACGGGTCCTGGTTCGGCGCGGATGACGGGACCTCTGTCGGGAGATCCGCGGCGACGGCCGAGGCCGCGGCACACCACAGCCCGTGTCGCAATGCTCGTGCCGGGCGGGCGGATGACCGGCGAGGTCTTCCGCGCCCGGGTCCGCCGACGCCGCCGTCACCCATCCAGCCGGATGTTCATTCGGCGGATCATGCCGCCCCACCGTGCGGTTTCTTCCGCCAGGAAAGCGGTGGCCTCGGCCGGCGTGGTCGCCATCACTTCGAAGCCTGCCTCTTCCAGCCGCCGCCGCGCGGCGGGTTCGCGCAGGCCCTGCTGGGTCTCGGCGGCCAGGCGCGCGACGCGCTCCGGCGGCGTCGAGGCCGGCACGACCATGGTCTGCCAGCCATAGGACTCGGCGTTAGCCAGGCCCTGTTCCGCGAGCGTCGGCACCTGCGGCGTCAGTGCGAAGCGGGTCGCGGACGTCACCGCGATGGCGCGGATCTGCCCCGCCTGCACCTGCGGCAGCACGGCGGCGGTGGTGACCATCATCGCCTGGATGCGCCCGGCCATCAGGTCGAGCGTCGCGGGGGGAAAACCGCGATAGGCGACATGCAGCATCTCCGGCGCACCGAAGCGCGCCAGCAGGTCAAGCATGCCGAGATGCCCGCCCGACCCCGAGCCGACCGATCCGAAGGCGACCTTGCCCGGATTGGCCCGCACATGGGCGATGAAGCCGGGCAGGTCGCTGACCGGCAGGTCGTTGTTCACCACCAGGAACTGCGGCCCGCGCGCGAGGAGGGAAACCGCGATCAGATCCTTCACCGGGTCATAGGGCAGGTTCGGATAGAGCGCCGAGGCGGTGGTCAGCGGACCGTTGATCGA
Organism: Roseomonas sp.; assembly: GCA_041914265.1. Taxonomy (GTDB): domain Bacteria; phylum Pseudomonadota; class Alphaproteobacteria; order Acetobacterales; family Acetobacteraceae; genus Neoroseomonas. The sequence goes on along the minus strand of JAYSDS010000248.1, from coordinate 1,491 downwards.
CAGGCCGATGGTGTGCCCATCGGTCGCCTTGGCGATGGCGTCGGTGCCGATATTGCCCCCCGCGCCGGCCCGGTTGTCCACCACCACCGGGTGGCCCAGCACCTTGCCGAGATGTTCCGCCACCACCCGGCCGGTCAGGTCGGGGCTCGACCCACCGGGGAAGGGCACGATGAAGCGCACGGGGCGGTCGGGCCAGGCCTCCTGCGCGCGCGCCGTGCCGGGCAGCAGCGACAAGGCGGGCAGGGCGACGAGCCCGCGGCGGGTGATGGACATGACGGTTCCTCCGGCAGGTGGCGCAATTTCCTCTCCCGGTCCGTGTCCCGGGGGAGGCGAGGCTTATCCCGACATGGGATTGAAGGAAATCTCGCACCTGCCGCGGCATGGCGCGCATGCTTGTGCTTCACGCTCTGCCAAGACCGTGCAGTACAATCTGGACGTGTCTTTGAGTGATGGAGCACAATCCATGATGGCGTGCCTGCGACTTGCGGCGCTGATGGCTGCCTTGCCCGTCCTGTCGGGCTGCGCCACGGCCGCGCTGAACGCCGCATTGCGTGCCTCCTACCCCCACCCGCCCTGGAACGGGGAGATCGCCGTGGCGTCGGCGCCGCCCGGCGCGCAATGCAGCATCCACCGCGGGGACCGCGTGATGGCGGAGGTGGCGGCGGCGCCGGGCACGGTGACGCTGTCGCGTTCCCATGCCGTGCTGGAGGTGCGCTGCCGTGCCGAGGGCTACCTCGAAACCGCCGAGGCGCTGAGACCCGTGGACGATCCGGCGGTCTTCCGCATGGCGCCGAACGGCATCATCGGCGCGACAGCGACGGTGATCAGCCTCGCCTCGGCACGCACCATGCGCTACCCCGGCGAGGTCACGATCGCCCTGGTCCCGGCCTTCTTTCCCGATGAGGAAAGCCTGACGCGCTTCTTCGAGACGCGCCGCGGCGCGATCATGGCCAGCCGCGCCGCGCAGCTCGCCCTGGCCGATGAACGCTGCCGCGCGCAGGCTGAGGAAAACACCTGCGATCCCGCCGGCCTGGTGCTGCGACGGGAGCAGGAGGAGGATCTGGCGCGGCTCGACCGGATGCGAGAGCAGGCACGGATTGGATCGGCCCCGGCGCGCGAAGGACAGGAAGCGGCGGCGGAACCGGCAGGCTGATGCGTGGCGTTGGACGCGCGGTCCGGAGTTCCTTGGAGGATCGCGATTTCGCGCCGTGTCCTGCGGCGTCCGTTCTCGCGTCACCTATCGGCAGGCTGGTCATGGTGCGGTGGGAACCGGAGGGGCGCTACCCCGCCGGACCTTCCCACCAGGCTACAGCGTGGCCCGGACCGCCGGCATCCGGCGCCCGGCCGAGGGCTGCAAAGGCCTTCCTGATTGCCCGGCTACTTCCGCAGTGGATGTGGGGGGGGGGGTTGGCCCCCCCCCCCCCCCCCCCCACACACCCCAAGGCCATTGAAAAAAACACAACGGGGGGGGGGGCCCCCCCCCCAATAGGC